>NZ_JAPEVI010000003.1:309545-619090 GCF_026240905.1 Roseibium salinum | reverse complement strand
TTCCAGGTCTTCGGACGTATCGACCGGCGAGATCATGAAATTGTTCGATGAGGTCATAGGTGGATGGACAACACGGCAGGCGGGACGGTTTAACCGGATTCAGACCGGCGGGATGGCTTTCAGATAGGCGGCAATCGCTTCCCGGTCGCGGGCCGGAAGTCTGGCCATGTTTTCCTGAACATCCACCATGTCGCCGCCGACGGAATCATATTCGGGCGTGAAGCCGCTTTCAAGAAAATAGGCAATGTCGGCCGCGCTCCAGCTGCCAAAGCCGCCTTCAACGGGCGTGATATTGGGTATTTTCCCCTTGCCTGTCATGTTGGGCGCTCCGCCCAGCCAGTGGGAAAACTCCAGGCCGCCGGCAAAATCACGCGCGGTATGGCACTCGCCGCAATGGCCCGGGCCTTCCACCAGATAGCGCCCGCGCTCCCAAAGCTCACGATCGGCGTCGCCATTGCCGGCCGGTGCGGCAATCACCGGTGCGGGGTCGAGATAAAGACGCTTCCACAGGCCAAGGCCGCGCCGGAGGTTGTAGGGAAAGGCAAGTTCATGGTCGCCGGGTATGCCGTCGACAGCGGGCAATGTCTTCAGATAGGCAAACAAATTGCCGACATCCTCGCCCGACATTCTGGCGTAGGACGTATAGGGAAACGCCGGATAGTAATTGCGTCCGTCCGGAGAAGTGCCGTGCATCATGGCATTGGCGAAATCCTCCAGGGACCAGGCGCCGATTCCATCGCCGCCGGAAGAGATGTTCGGCGCCACGAAGGCGCCGAAGGGCGTTTCCAGCCGCTGCCCGCCGCCGAGCTTGAGCAGGTCTTCCCCTTCCGCCCCCTTTGCGGCATGGCAGGACGCGCAACCGCCGGTCCAGAAGACGAGCTCGCCCTTGGCGGGATCGTCTTCGCTCAGCAAGGCAGCTTCCGAGGCGTTCAGCCGGGTCGGAGCGGAGAGGGCCCAGCCGATGCCCGCTGCAGCCAGCATGAGCACGACGAGGGCGATCAAAGCCTTTTTCACGGGGCCTCTCCAGGTTTCTTCCTTGCCGGACCTCGGTCAGGAGCCGGTCAGTTGCTCTTACGATAAGTCTCGTGACAGGCCTTGCAAGCCTGGAGCACCGGGCCGAAAGCGGCCTTGAAGGCCTCGACATCGGCCGGCCCTTCCTTGCCGGAAGCTTCCACGGCCTTTTCGGCCGCCGCCGCAAAATCGGCAAGCTTCTCGTCAAACCCTGCCCGGTCCTCCCAGACCGCGGGCAACGCGGCGGTGTCCCCCTGGTCCGATCCGGCGGGAAAATAATCGCCATAGGCCAGTGACGCTGCACGCATGGTCGCGATGGCCGCTTTGCCGGCAGCCGGGACGTAGTCGATCTCGCCCTTCATCATTCCGCCGCCGAGCCCTGCCGCCGCGCCGACCGATGACATGATGGCCTGGCGGGTCTTGATGGGATCTTCGGCCGCGTAGGCAACGGTGGCGGCCAGCCCCAGTCCCGCTATCAGGCTCACTGCCGCAGCTTTCCGGATAATCCGCATGTTCCTCTCCCTCTCGATCAACGCGTTTGACGGTGCGTAAGGCACCAGGGCAAGTACAGCGCAAGAACGGGTCGGTAATAAAATCACGCTCCCGTGAACACGGCACTTATCGCTGAACAGTGTGTCAACGCTGACGAAACGTCATGGACAAAAAGAAAACCCCGGCCCTGCCGGACCGGGGTTCTGGAAATGCAGAAATTGAAGCAGCCTTATTTTGCGGCCGCTTCGTAGAGTTCCAGGACGTAGTCCCAGTTGATCAGGTTGTCGACGAAAGCTTCCAGGTATTTCGGACGCGCATTGCGGTAATCGATGTAATAGGAATGCTCCCACACGTCGCAGCCGAGGATCGGGGTGGCGCCATGAACGAGCGGGTTTTCGCCGTTCGGCGTCTTCATGATTTCCAGCTTGCCGTTCTTGACAGCAATCCAGGCCCAGCCGGAACCGAACTGGCCGACACCGGCTGCCACGAAGTCGGCGCGGAACTTGTCATAGCCACCCAGATCGCTGTTGATCGCGGAAGAGAGCGCGCCCGGCAGGGACGTTCCGCCACCGTCCTTCTTCATCCATTTCCAGAAATGGATGTGGTTGTAGTGCTGGCCGGCATTGTTGAACAGCGGCGCGTTCTTGCCGTGGCTTTCCTTGACAATCTCTTCCAGGGACTTGCCTTCCAGGCCACTGCCTTTGAGCAGATCGTTGCCCTTTGAGACATAGGCCTGGTGGTGCTTGTCATGGTGAAACTCGAGGGTTTCAGCAGACATGTAAGGGGCCAGTGCATCATATGCATACGGCAGGTCAGGCAATTCGAAAGACATGACAAACTCCTCAAATAGATCGGTGACCGGCGGCCTGGACCAGTGGTCCGGCGAGGGCCGCGTCGAGCGGGAAAATAAGAGTCCTGAGCCGTGACGGCAAGCGCGGAACGCAAAATAAGAAAGTTTTTTCTTTTTTATTTTGCAGTTCCGGCGGAACGGCATCATATCCCGTCAGATTTTCGCTGCTCCATCTAAATGCCCGCAGGGAACGCAAGTTCCCTTGCCGCCCGTCTTCACGGCATTGATTCACGCGGAAAAGAATTTGTGTGATCTCCAGCACGATCAATTCTGCATATTAAGACTATCTCTTGCCTCGCAGCCAACAACGGCCGTCATTTAAAAAGGAATATGATTATGAGATTCAACAATACTTACACTATCGCCGCCCTTGTTGCCGGTGGAATTCTTGTCGCGACCACGATCACTTCACAGGCCGGTCCGAGCGACGGAAGTAACCTCGGCGATTGCTACAACAACTGGATCAGCTATTGCAACGCCGAGACCAGCGGTTATCCGAACAGCTGCTATACTGAAAGCATGGACCATTGCGACGCGGTTCACAAATCCATCTCGGAAATGCCGGGCGCCAAGCTCAAATCCGTGAAGACCAGCGCTCTGCGCAAGGCCACACGCTCCGATACCCGCCTTATCGTTCCGGCCGTCCAGCCCGTCCGCCGCGCGAACTGATAGTCGCGCCGCTCTCTCAAAAGCCCTGCAGTGATCCCATTGCAGGGCTTTTGTGGTTTTGAATGACCGACAGCCGGCCGGTTGCGACCTCCCGGTCAGAGCATGTTCCCCAGTGACAAGCGCTGTTGGGCATGGCAGGTAATCATATCCTGCGTCGAGGCGGCTCCGCCCTCGGTTTCCTGCCCAGCCTTCCATGAGGTCCGCATGCCATCACAAGACCGGGCACCCGTGGCGCTTGCCCTTGGTGGACTGTTTTCGCTGGCTGCGGCCATGGGCATCGGCCGGTTCGTCTATACGCCGATCCTGCCCTTCATGGCTGATGGCCTGAACCTGCCGGCGGAAGATGCCGGGCTGATCGCCTCGGCGAATTTCCTCGGCTATCTGGCCGGAGCCCTTGCAGGCACCTCCAAATCCCTGCCCGGCCGGCCGAGGGTCTGGTTTCTCGGCGGCCTCCTCGTCAGCGCCCTGACCAGCGCGGCAATGGCCCTGACCGTTTCGCTTTGGGCGTTTCTCTTCATCCGCTTCGTCAGCGGCGTCGCCAGTGCCTTTGTCCTGGTCTTTTCGACCACCCTGATCCTCGACCGGTTGAACGTTGCCGGTCGTGGCGGCCTCTCGGCCCTTTATTTTGCCGGTGTCGGCTGCGGCATCGCCTTCTCGGCCCTGCTTGTTGCAGGCCTTGATCAGATGGCGGCCGACTGGCGGCAACTCTGGCTGGCGAGCGGCGGCGCGACACTTGTGTTTCTGCTGATCGCGGCAGGACTTGTCCCCGACGAGCCGCCGGCAGCAAAAGCTCCGGCCGACGGCAGCACCCGGCTTCCCGCGGATGCGAGCTATATCAATGCAAGTCTGCTGCGCCTCATCCTCGCCTATGGTCTCTTCGGCTTCGGCTATGTGATCACCGCGACCTTCGTATCCACCATCGCGCGGAGCACGCCGGAGCTGCAATCCACCGAGCAGCTTGTCTGGCTGGCAGTGGGACTGTGCGCCGCGCCGTCAATCTATGTCTGGAACAGGATTGCCCTCAGGACAGGTGCCCGCAGGGCCTTCGCCCTCGCCTGCATGCTGGAGGCGACAGGCGTGGCCCTGACCGTTGCCGGCACCGGCCCGGCGCTGTTTCTTCTGGGAGCGGCGCTTCTGGGCGCCACGTTCATGGGCATCACGGCGCTCGGATTGATGGAGACCCGGCGGCAGGCCAGTGCGGGCGGGCTCGCCGCCATCCGGCAGATGCTGGCGGTCCTGACCGCCAGTTTCGGCCTCGGCCAGGTTCTCGGCCCCTGGTTCGCCGGCCGGCTGTACGAAATGACCGGCTCCTTCCAGTTGCCCTCGCTGGCGGCGGCCGCAGCGCTTGTCATCGCGGCCGCGCTGGTCGGTCGCCAGGGCTGAACCTCACGCGTGGGCAAAGTCCCAATAGAGGTCCCGCGCCCGCGCCGCGATCGGTCCCGGCTGAAGGTCCCGCTCCTCGATGCGCTTGACCGGGGTCACCTTGTTGTAGTTCCCGGTTGAAAAGATCTCGTCGGCTTCCAGGAATTCGCCATACTCCATCGTCCGTTCAAAGACGTCGTAGCCGGCATCTTTCAGAAGCCGGATCACACGCTGGCGGGTGATGCCGTTCAGGAAGGTGCCGTTCGGTGCCGGCGTGTGCACGTTGCCGTCCTTCGCCATGAAGATGTTGGCGGATGTCAGTTCGGCCACGTTGCCGAGCATGTCGCGCACGAGCGCATTGTCAAAGCCCCTGTTCTTGGCCTCCAGCATGGCCCGGGCATTGTTCGGATAAAGACAGCCCGCCTTGGCGTTCACGGGCATGCATTCCATGGTCGGGCGCCGGTACGGAGAAAGGGTTATGCTCATGGCTGCGTCCGCGGGGGCCATCGGCGCATCGAACAGGCACAGGCAGAAACGGGTGCTCTCCGGATCGCCGGTGATGATCCCCGGGCCGTCCCGTTCGGCCCAGTACATCGGCTTGACGTAGATCTGCTGATCGCTTCTGAACCTGGCGCAGCCTTCACGGGTAAGCTCGACCATCTCGCCCACCTCCATGGTCGGTCGGATGCCGAGCGCGATCGCGGAATCGTTGACGCGCTTGCAGTGCTGGTCGATGTCCGGCATCACGCCTTCAAAGAAGCGCGCCCCGTCGAAAACACTGGACCCCAGCCAGGACGCATGGGTGCGCGGGCCCATGATCGGTGGATTGCCATCGTGCCATTTCCCGTCGATCCAGGTCCACGTGTCACTCCAACCGCTCATGTCTCTTCCCTTTTGATTGTTGCCGGCCGGCAGGTCGTTGTCCCGAAACAACACCGGCCCAAACCCGAGGTCAATAGCTTACCGGAATTTTCGAAAAAGTTGCTGCCCTTCTTCCAAACAGACCAGCCTGGCGAGATAAATCTGTTCGCTTGCGAGCAATTGTCGATAAGAATATTCCACTGGCCGCGTGACACCCAAATATCCACATATTGACATGCCGAAACAGATGTTCTGTAAATGTTCCCATCCTTCCAATGGAGCTATCTGATATGGAACAGCGCATTTCAATGGTCACGCTCGCAGTGCCGGATGCCTCCGAGGCGCGCCGCTTTTTCGAGGTGGGGCTTGGCTGGCAGGTCAATGCGGCTCCTTCACCCGACATCGCCTTCTTTCAGATACCGGGCGGTGTATTTGCCATCTACAGCCGTGAGGCCCTTGCCAGGGAGATCGGGCGCCCGGTTACGGACCACACGACCGGCGCCGTCACGCTTGCCTGGAACGGCCGCTCCGAGGAAGATGTCGATCAGGCTTTCCAGAAGGCCCTGTCCGCCGGTGCCAAACCGGTCAAACACCCGGAAAAGGCGTTCTGGGGCGGCTATTCCTCTTACGTGGGAGTGCCGGGCGGACACCAGCTTGAGATCGCCCACAACCCGTTCTGGTCCGTCGAGCCGGACGGGGCGATCACACTGCCGCCTCCGCAGTAAGGGCTCCGTCGTCCGGCTACGACTTATTTCCCGGCCGACAGCGCTTGACGCACGCGCCGCCGCACTGTTCTCTTCCGCCGTTGCCGGATCGGCGGCGGCCGATCGATACCGGTTGACCGTGCAAGAACCGATCGTCGGTAAAGTCGGAGCGATGGAGGGCTGAACATGGCGCAAGCCGCTTATGTGTTTGATGCGTATGGCACCTTGTTTGATGTGCACGCTGCCGTCCGCAAGCATGCCGCCAAACTTGGGCCGGACGCCCAGAGACTTTCCTCGCTCTGGCGCGAAAAGCAGCTGGAATACTCCTGGGTCCGTGCCCTGATGGGGCAGTACAAGGACTTCTGGGAGTTGACGCAGCAGGGCCTGGACACGGCCTTCGCCCTGGTGCCCTCCGCCGACAAGTCCTTGCGCGAGGATCTCTTGAGCGCCTATTGGGAGCTCGACTGTTACCCGGAAGTGCCCAAGGTCCTGACCGACCTGAAGGCCTCCGGCGCAAAAATCGCCATTCTGTCCAACGGCTCGCCGGCGATGCTGGAAGCCGCCGCAAAGGCTGCCGGCCTGACCGAGCTTTTCGATGAGATCTTTTCCGTCGATACGCTGAGGACCTTCAAGACCGACCCGCAGGTCTATGAAATGGTCACTACCCATTTCCGCATCTACCCGGAAGAGGTGTCCTTTCAGTCGTCCAACCGCTGGGACATTGCCGGAGCGAGCGCCTTCGGCTTCCGCACCGTTTGGGTGAACCGGATGGGCATGCCGGACGAATATCCCGATCTTGCCGCCAAAGCGGTGCTGGCCGACCTGACGGGGCTCACGACACTCGGATAGAGCACGACCGTTCTTCGACGATCGGTTTGGAATTTTTCCGATCGCTCAATAGTCGTCACCATTCTTCTCATTTTGGAAAAGATGTTTTGCAGGCGTGGCTCCGGCGGAAATCCCGATGACCGACATCTTCAAGTCGGCGCTGCCATTCCTGGGGCTCCAGGTTGTCGGACTGGTGCTGTGTATGGTCTTCCCGGAGCTGATCACCTGGCTTCCGAATGTGGTCTACGGGTGAGGCATTGCTCAGGCGGCAGAGGACGACACGTAAAACCGGACGACGAACACCAGCACCAGGACCCACAGCACGATGACCACAGCCGCGGCGGCCAGGCTGACCGGTTCTCCGGCGGCCCGCGCCGCCCGGTCGCGGCACTCGTCCATCACGTCGCCGGGTATCAGTTTCACCACGAGGGCGATGCCAAGCGGCAGAAGCAACAGATCGTCCAGGTAGCCGAGGACAGGAATGAAATCCGGAATGAGATCAATCGGCGAGACTGCATACGCCGCGATGAGGACGGCAAGGCCCTTGACGTACCAGGGCACTCTCGGGTCGCGGCTGGCCAGATAGAGGGCGTGAATATCCCGTTTGACGAGACCGGACCATTTGCGAAGGCTCCACCCCATTCAATTGACTTTTCACTCGTTGCGGCCGCGAATATCTTCCCTTCTGCAACACGGGTCAAATGCGTTCAGAACGCCGTGGCTGAACGTAACCGGTCATAGGAATACCGACTTATCGCGCCTGTGGTGTCATTTCCTCAAAACACTGAAGATCGGTATCGACATGGTCCCAGGAAACGGCCCGCGAGACATAGATCGCCCACTCCGGAGTGACGCTGTCAGGATCATCGAGCGAGGAGGTCCGGACCACGACCAGCCCCTCCATGCCGGTGCGCGTGTGAAACAGCGCACTGCCGCAGACCGGGCAGAACCGCCGGTTGATTTTCCGGCCGCTGTCGGCCGTCTTCTCAAATTCGGAAACCCTGCCCGTCAGCAGGAAGACGTCCTCGTCGAAGACGGAATGCGTCGCATGTCCCGTCCCGCCGATCTTCCGGCAGTCGGTGCAGTAGCAGTGGACGGTGATCTTCGGCGGCGCCTCGCACACATAGCGCACGGCTTCACAAAGGCATCCGCCCGTCAGTCTCTCGCTCAATCCGCAACTCCCCGATATGGCGACTGTCTTGCTTGCCGTTACTCCGCCGCCTCGGCCGGGCCGTAACCGAGTTGTTCGTTCAGCTTGCGGATCAGGTCGACGGCCGCTTCCGCGATCACGGTTCCGGGCGGGAAGATCGCGGCCGCGCCGGATTTATGGAGCTCGTCATAGTCCTGCGGCGGCACGACACCGCCGACGACAATCATGATGTCCTCCCGGCCCTCGTCCGCCAGCGCCTTCTTCAGAGCCGGAACCAGCGTCAGGTGACCGGCGGCCAGCGAGGAAACGCCGACCACGTGGACATCGTTTTCCACCGCCTGGCGCGCGGCTTCTTCGGGCGTCTGGAACAACGGGCCGATGTCGACGTCGAAGCCGAGATCGGCAAAGGCGGAGGCGATCACCTTCTGGCCACGGTCATGCCCGTCCTGCCCCATCTTGGCGACAAGAATGCGCGGCCTCCGACCGTCGTTTTCCTCGAAGGCTTCGACCAGTTTCTGGACTTTCTCGATGGCGCCGGACATGGCCCCCGCCTCCCGTTTGTAGACGCCCGATATCGACTTGATCTCCGCTTTGTGCCGGTCGAAGACCTTTTCCATCGCCAATGATATCTCACCGACGGTCGCCATGGCACGTGCCGCTTTCACCGAAAGATCCAGGAGGTTGCCTTCGCCCGTCTCGGCACATCGGGTCAATGCATCGAGAGCCGCCCGGGTTTCCGCGTCATTGCGCTCCGCGCGCAGGCGCTTCAGCTTGTCGACCTGGGCACCACGCACCTGGGCATTGTCCACTTTCAGGACGTCAATGGACTGCTCGCTGCTCGGCTTGTACTTGTTCACGCCCACCACGGTCTGGGCGCCGCCGTCGATCCGTGCCTGCGTCTTGGCGGCGGCTTCCTCGATCCTGAGCTTGGGAATACCCTTCTCGATGGCCTTGGCCATGCCGCCGAGTTGTTCCACCTCGCGGATATGCGCCATCGCCTTTTCCGCAAGATCGGCTGTCAGTTTCTCGACGTAGTAGGACCCGCCCCAGGGGTCGATCACCTGGGTCGTGCCGCTTTCCTGCTGCAGGAACAATTGGGTGTTGCGGGCGATGCGCGCGGAAAAGTCCGTCGGCAGGGCCAGCGCCTCGTCCAGCGCATTGGTGTGCAGGGACTGGGTATGCCCTTGTGTTGCCGCCATCGCCTCCACGCAGGTCCGCATCACGTTGTTGAAGGCGTCCTGTGCCGTCAGCGACCAGCCGGAGGTCTGCGAATGGGTGCGCAGGGAGAGCGACTTCGGGTTCTTCGGCTGGAAGTTTTCTTCCATCAGCGTCGCCCAGATAAGGCGCGCGGCCCTGAGCTTGGCGACTTCCATGAAGAAGTTCATGCCGATCGCCCAGAAAAAGGAAAGCCGCGGGGCGAACTTGTCGATATCCATCCCGGCCGCCACCCCGGCGCGGGCATATTCGATGCCGTCGGCAATCGTATAGGCCAGTTCCAGGTCCGCCGTCGCCCCGGCCTCCTGCATGTGATAGCCGGAAATGGAGATCGAGTTGAAGCGCGGCATGTTCCCGGACGTATATTCGAAGATATCCGAGATGATCCGCATGGAATGCCTGGGCGGATAGATATAGGTATTGCGGACCATGAACTCCTTCAGAATATCGTTCTGAATGGTGCCCGAAAGATCCTTCTGGGCAACGCCCTGCTCTTCCGCAGCAACGATATAGAGCGCCAGAACGGGCAGCACGGCCCCGTTCATGGTCATGGAAACGCTCATCTTGTCGAGCGGAATGCCGGAAAACAGCGTGCGCATGTCATAGATGGAATCGATGGCCACGCCCGCCATGCCGACGTCGCCCGAAACGCGCGGATGGTCGCTGTCATAGCCCCGGTGGGTCGCAAGGTCGAAGGCGACCGACAGGCCCTTCTGCCCGGCGGCAAGGTTGCGCCGGTAGAATGCGTTGGAATCCTCGGCCGTCGAAAACCCGGCATACTGGCGGACCGTCCATGGCTGCTGGACATACATGGTCGGATAGGGGCCGCGCAGGAACGGCGGCAGGCCCGGCCAGGTGTCGACATGCTTCAACCCGTCGAGGTCTTCTGCCGTGTAGACCGGCGGCACCTCGATGCCCTCCGGGGTTTCCCAGTTTTGCCGCTCGCCGGCCTCCGCCGCCTTCAGAACGTTGCGGAACGGCTTATCGGAATAGTTCGGGATCCTGCTCATTTCTGGATCTCCAGGTCTGACTGTCCGCCGTCGCGCGCCCGCTCCAGCAGCGCATGCGCCTCACGCAGGAGCGCGAGCAGATCGCAGCCGGCATAAAGGAACGTGTCGATACCGGCCGCAGTATAACTTGTCTCGCGCGCTCCCGGCTTCCCGGCAAGATAAAGAGAAACCGCGCCTGCCTGCTTGAGTGCCCGCGCGGCCGCTTCTGCTTCGCGCTCGTAAACTTCGTCGGAGGACACCAGACAGGCGAGCGAAGCGCCGCTCTCCTTGAACGCGGCGACCAACTCGTCGAGGGACCCGTAAACCGCCGGCCCCACGGGGTGTATGTCCCCCGCGGCAAAGGCGTTTGCCGTCCATGTCGCCCGCGCCGTGAACTGCGCCAGCGCACCGAGGCTGGCAAGAAAGACCCTGGGCGCAGCCCCGGTCCGGTTTTCGAATTCGTCGGCAGCAGAGCGTAGGTCCTCGAAAGGCTCTGCCATGCGCTTGCGCTTGAGAGCAGGAACAGTCCGGCTTTCGGAGGGCTGCTTCGAGGCCGGCAAAGGCCGGCCCTCCAGGGCCAGTCGACGCAGAGCCGAAAACCATTCTCCGCTACCGGCCTCCGGCAGATCCAACGCTCGAGCATCGTGTGGAGCGTCCCCGCCCTCTTTTGCGGCCTGCAGCAGGCTGACTTTCTTTTCCGACAGGTCCGGGAACTCGCTCACCCCGGTGATGGGCCGCTTTCTGCGCGCGATCTTTCCGTCCAGCTCGGTCCGGGCCTCGCCGATGCGCTCCTGAACCAGCCCCTGCCCCAGCGCGCCAAAGAGGCCGCCCGCCGCTTCAATCTCCTGAAAGAGCTCCCAGGCGGCCGAGCAGAGTTTTTCAGTCCTGTCTTCAATCGCTCCGGAACCCGCGGCCGGATCGATCACTCTGGCCAGGTTGCTCTCCTCCAGCAGGATCGACTGGGTATTGCGCGCAAGCCCGCGCGCGAAGCCGTCCGGCAAACCGACGCCGAGCGTGTGCGGCAGGACCAGGACGCTATCGGCACCGCCAATGCCGGCCGCAAACACAGCCACGGTGTTGCGCAACAGGTTGACCCATGGATCGCGGGCCGTGAGCATCCGGAACGACGTGTTCATATGCAGTGCCATGCGCGCCTGCGGCAACCCGGCACCTTCCAGAACGCAAGACCAAAGGGCCCGGATCGCCCGTGCCTTGGCGATGGAACCGAACTGGTCCGCATTCGCGACAACGCTCATGGAAATCCGGTCCGCCCACTCCGCGGGCTGGAGCTTCGTTTCCTCGAGAACACGCAGATAGGCAGCGCCGGACGCAAGCACCAGCGCCAGTTCCTGGGCAGGCGTTGCCCCGGCGTCGTGCCACAGCTGACCGTCTGCCTTGACCACGCGTGCCAGACTGCCGAGATCATGGGCGGATTGGACCATGTCGCGGATCAGGCGGCCGGTCTCTTCCATGCCGGCCGGCACCATGCCCTCTTCCGCCATCAGGGCGAAAGGATCAAATCCGGCCGAGATCTTCACCGAGGCCGGGTCGAGTTTTCTCTTTTCCAGAAGTGCCAGCATCAAGGCGAGCTTTTCCGGAGCGCCGCGCCCTGCTTCGAGGCGAATATCGATGAGGTCCGGTTTAACACCCTGCAACAGGGTCTCCATCCCGGAAAGGTCCGCGACCCGAATGCCGCCGTCACCGGCAGTCGGTGCATCCGAAAAGACCAGCTCCAGGCCGCTGGCACCGCCTTCCAGGTCTTCCAGGATCTGTGCATTCGCGTGGCTCGGATCCGGAATGTCGATCCGCTGCACGACCGACCAGCCCTCTTCGGCCGTTCGCAGCGCCCTTGCCGGCGTATCGGAACGGCGCGCATAAAGCGGCGCGATCTGCAAACCGTCGTCGGTCAGGCCGAACAGTTTCTGCCGCGGCGCGCCCTTGAGGGCCTGATCCACCGCTGCCCACCACGCGTCTTCGCCGGCGGAATAGAAACTGTCGGGTCCGGTAAAGCTGAGCGGCATTGCAGCACTCTCCCTGAAGTCTGTTGAGACTTCTGCTCTAACACATTGAGATCAAGCTATTTTCTCCGTCTTCGCTTGCGCGCGCGAAAACAGGCTGATCCACGCCTCAGGCCCGTTTTAGTCCCAGCCCGCAAAGCTTTGCAACTCAGCAGAAAGGGTAAGCCAAGCCTTCCTTATAGCGCGAACGGGCCGGCGCCGTATTGTCTGTCCGACCGGTCTTGGCCGCCGCGCGCACCGGTTCGGCGGCATGCAAATTAATTAGACAAGTAAAATAATATTCGTTTCCAAAAACCGCCCGCTGTTCTTCATTATCCCATGACGACGCCCGTGTAGAAAGGCCGCAGATTTTGCCCGGCGGAACCTGAAACTGTCAAATTTTTGGCGTATTAAGCCAAATTAGCTACTTTTCCCTATTGGTACGATCATCAATTGTATTGTAGCGTGAAGCATGCTGACGCATGGGAATTTCTACCCTCATAACAAATGCGCGGCAGTCGGGTCCAGGTCACCTGAAAAGGTCGACAGGACACGTGATTAACCCATCAGCGGACCCTTACCGGCAAAGCCGAAGCGTCCGCAAATAGCGGCCCACCGGCCGCGAAGGATGTGCACGATGCTTGATCAAACAGAACTGAAAAGCAAACTGAGAGCGATCTCGGAAGCGAACGCCGCCCACCATGTCCTCGACATTCTGGAATCCAATCTCCGGCGCATGGGGGCAACGCATATCCTCATCACCGGAATGCCGATGCCCAACCGGCCGATCGACAATCTCGTTCAGCGGTTCCGTTGGCCCGACCAGCGCAATGACGGTATTGAAAGCACCTCGCTTTCGGCAAACGACAGCGCCCTGATGCTGGGTCTGGGGTCCAACCGGGCTCGCGTCTGGACGATAACCGCCGGTGATATGGAACACTCCGACCTTCTCGCCTCCGCGGGCGAAGGCAGCCAGATCGTGGTTGTGCCGGTGACCGAGCTCTATCCGTTCCAGGCTTTCGTGTTCGCAAGCGGCCCGTCGCTGCAGGTCAACAAGTACGACCTTTCCAACCTGGAAGCCCTGTCGGCCGCAGCCTTCTCGCGCCTGCGCGAGCTCGGCGTCATCTCCGGCCAGCGCCCGGGCGCCCTGTCGACCCGTGAGCGCAGGGTTCTGGAACTGACCGCGTTCGGCAAGACCGCCGGCGAAATCGCGGATGTGCTCGACATCTCCCAGCGGACCGTCCACGCGCACCTGCAGAATGCCAGCGTCAAACTGAATGCTTCCAACAAGACCCACACGGTCGTGGAAGCTCTGCGTTACGGCCAGATCAGCGTCTGACGCGCAAAGACCCGCCGGTAGACAGCTCTTGAGAAAGGCGCGCCCCCGGTGCGCCTCATCTCCTCATGTCGATTGCATCGCCAGTCCGGCTGCGCGTGGCGTGGCGGTATGGCCGATCAGCAATACTGACGCCAGCCAAGCTTCCCTGAACAGCCCGCCGTTCTTGCTTGCTCGGCGACAAAAGCGATGTCACTCGCACGGCCGGGCAAGCGAACCGTCCGAAGGCAGGCCCGATCGAACTTTCGTCACATCACGGACGCGCATTTTTGACAGGGCTGGGGTAGTCTGCCCGAAACTATTGGATTCGAAGGGTTTCGGGAAAAACGTGACGACAAACGACAGCATCTTCATCGGGGCAAGCACAAGGGATGAAACCCTGGCCCTCAAACTGGCCAACCGCCATGGCCTCATTGCCGGGGCAACCGGTACAGGCAAAACGGTATCCCTGCAAATCCTCGCCGAAGGGTTTTCCAGGGCAGGTGTCCCGGTCTTCTGCGCCGACATCAAGGGTGACCTTTCAGGCCTTGCCGCCGAAGGCGTGTCCCGGGACTTCCTGGAAAAACGCGCCAGGGATGTCGGCCTGGAAAAGACCTATCGATACGAGGCGGCGCCTGCGGTCTTCTGGGATCTTTTCGGCGAACAGGGCCACCCGATCCGTACCACGGTATCCGAAATCGGTCCGTTGCTGCTGGCCCGGATCCTGGAACTCAATGACACGCAGGAAGGTGTTCTCAACGTTCTGTTCGAGCTGGCGGATGACGAGGGCCTTCTGCTTCTGGATCTGAAGGACCTGCGCGCCATGCTTGCCCATGTGGCCGAGCGCGCGTCCGAACTCTCCACGCACTACGGCAATGTCTCCAAAGCCTCGATCGGCGCGATCCAGCGCCGGCTTCTGGTGCTGGAGCGCCAGGGTGGCGAACACTTTTTCGGCGAGCCTGCGCTCGACATTCGCGACTTCATCCGCAGCGCGCCGGACGGCCGCGGCATCGTCAACATTCTGGCTGCCGACAAGCTGATGACGTCGCCGAGGCTCTATGCAGTGTTTCTGCTCTGGCTGCTGTCGGAGCTCTTTGAGGAACTGCCTGAAATCGGCGATCCGGAGAAACCGAAGCTGGTGTTCTTTTTCGACGAGGCGCATCTCCTCTTCACCGACGCACCGAAAGCACTGATTGCGAAAGTCGAACAGGTCGTGCGCCTGATCCGCTCCAAGGGAGTGGGCGTCTATTTCGTCACCCAGAACCCCCTCGATGTGCCGGAAACCATTCTGTCGCAGCTCGGCAATCGCATTCAGCACGCCTTGCGCGCCTTTACGCCCCGTGACCAGAAAGCCGTCCGCGCCGCCGCCCAGACGTTCCGCCCGAACCCGGAACTCGACACGGAGCGTGTTATCACCGAACTGGGTGTCGGCGAGGCCCTGGTCTCCACGCTGGAGGGAAAGGGCATCCCCTCGATCGTTCAGCGCACGCTGATCCGCCCGCCCAGTTCCCGGCTGGGCCCCGCAACGGATGCAGAACGGCGCACGGCCATCCACTCAAGTCCGGTCTTCGGGGCCTATGACAGGCTCAAGGACCGCTTGTCCGCCTACGAGGTCCTTAAGGGCCGCGCCGAGGAAACACAACGCCAGGAGCAGCGTCGCCGCGACAAGGAAGCAGCCGGACCGCGCGAGGAAACGGAGCCGCGCCGGTCCCGGTCCGGCTTTCAGTTGCCGGATTTCGGACGGGACGACCGTCCGCGCCGGGAAAGCATCGAACGCCGGACCGGCCGCCGCAGCCAGCGGGACACGGTCCTGGAAGCCGGACTCAAGTCCGCCGCCAGAAGTCTTGGAACTTCCCTTGGGCGGGCGCTGGTGCGCGGCCTACTTGGCTCCCTCAAACGCGGCAACTGATCCTGTCATGCCGGCGCAAGCGAAAACAAACTTGGAGGTCGAGCGCAGTGCGCTCAAGACCGGCAAATGGGCAAATCTGTTCATGGCCCTTGCCGGTCTTCTGACGGCATGGCTGTCGCGCTCCGATGCAATGCTCGTCGACGGGCTCTATTCTGCGGTCAACTTCATCTCGGCAATTGCCGCTGCCCGCATCGGCACCCGCGTCGGCCTCCCGCCGACGCGCAGCCGCCCGTGGGGCTATGACTTCGATGAAGTACTCTACGTCACCTTCCGCAGCCTCATCCTGATTGGCGTCCTGGTTTTTGCCGCCGTCGTTTCAGGCTCGAAAATCTGGACCTTTTTTGCAGGCGGTGAGGTTCCCGAGCTCAAATTCGGTCCGATCGCCGTCTATGCGCTCATCATCATTGCCATCTGCCTGAGCCTTGCGGTCAACTATCACCGTGCCTACCGGAAAACCGGCAAACGCAGCGCACTCCTGAAGACCGAAGCCCGCGCAGCCCTCATCGACGGGGCTTTGAGCGTCGGCTCAGGTGCGGCGCTATTGTCCCTGCCCTTCCTGGAAGGCACCATCCTCGGCCCCTATGTGCCGATCGGCGATGCCGTCATCGTTCTGCTTCTTATCCTGGCGATCATCTGGCAGCCGCTCGCCGCCTTCCGCACGACGCTGGCCGATCTCGCCGGCGTCAGCGCGCCCGGCGGCACCTATGCCAAGGTCGCCCGCACCGCCCGCGATCTTGCCCGGGAAAAGGGCTACAGGTTTCACCGGGCCGCCGTGCTGCAGGCCGGGCGCATGCATTATGCCGCGATCTATCTGGATCCGCAGGCTCCGGTCGAGGCAGCGGACATCGACGCCTACCGCGACGAACTTACGGAGCGTCTTGACCGGTTACTCGGGTCGACGCGCGTCGAAGTCATCGTCACCGCCAGCGGCCGCCTCGCCAAAGAGCAAGCAAAACTCCCGCAATAGCAATCTCTGCTGGCGATAAGAGGCTGGTTACTCCTTCCCGCTATTGTTGCAGGGTCGCAAAGCTCGATGGGAGTCAACATGTTTTCAACTGGCAACCGGTCTCAGCCGATCGGTCACGTACGGCTCCTGAAGCTGATGGGAAAACTGGTCCAGGCTATGGTCTGCACCGTTTTGCTCCTTGGCTCGTCCGGGGCCTACGCGCAGGATCAAGGCGCATCGCCGGCCTCTCAGGAAGACCGGGAGGCGTGGACCGAACGGGCCCGGTTCTACCTTCGCGACAACCCCATTTCTCCCCCCGACACCACCAGCCCGCGCGCAACGCTGGAAAGCTTCGTGTTCATCATGGGCGAGGTCAACAGCCTGTGGCGTGCCGTGCGGCAGGACTACGAAGCCAGCAACCGGCTCTTGCTGAGCCCGGAACAGCACAAGCAGCTGGTGCTGATCAAGGCTCTCCTGGAAAAGGCGGCCCAGACGTTCGATCTTTCTGAAATCCCCGTCACCTCGCGCGAAAGGGCCGGCATCGAGACGGCCCTACAGTTTCAGGAGATCCTCGACCGCATTCCAGAGCCGGACCTTGCCAAAATCCCGGGCCAGCCCGCCGGCAGTTTCCTGTCACCGGGTGCTGAAGCGGGACTGCCCGAACGCTGGACCCTGCCCGGCACAAGCATCACCATCCTCCGTCAGGAAACCGGAGAACTGAAAGGACACTACCTTGTCTCGAAGGAATCCATCAGCCGGATTCCGGACGACTATGCCGTTGTCCGCGTGCTTCCCTTGCGCAGCGACCGCGGCGAAGATCTGTTCGAGTACTATGTCTATACGCCGGGCAATCTCATTGCCCCGCGCTGGTACGACATCATCAAGGCCGGTCCGGACTGGCTCCACTTCCATTTTGCGGACCAGGCCTACTGGCAGTGGCTGGCCCTGTTTGCCCTGCTTGCCGCGTACGCGGTCACCATCGGCTACTACATTCGCTGGCGCAGGTGGCGGGCCGTCTCGGTCAATGAACGCACCCGCATTGTCCATGCAATCGTCAATCCCGCGCTGCTGATCCTGAGCGCCGCCGTCTTCCGTTACCTGTGCGAAGACCAGATCAATATCACCGGCAAGGTGCTGATGATGCTCGGAACGATCACGACCGCGGTGATCTGGTCGGCAACCGCCTGGCTAGTCTATCAACTCCTGCAACTGCTCTACGTCTGGTTCATCCGCGGCCCGGGGTCGAACCGGAAGAGCCTGGATGCCAGCCTGCTGCGTACGGCCTTTCGCGTCTTTTCGCTCGCCATCGCACTGGTCGTCCTCGGCTACGGGGCAACGCAGATCGGCATTCCGATTTACGGGGTCATCGCAGGGCTGGGTGTCGGCGGCCTGGCTATCGCACTCGCGGCACAGCCGACGATCGAGAACCTCATTGGCGGCATCATTCTCTATGCGGACGGGATGGTCCGTGTCGGCGAATTCTGCCAGTTCGACGAACTGTCCGGGACCATCGAATCCATCGGCATCAGGTCAACGCGGATCCGCGCACTCGACCGGACGGTCATTACCATCGCCAATGCGGATCTCGCCAAGCGCAAGATCATCAACTACAGCCAGCGGGACCAGTTTCATTTCCGCCACCGGCTAGGGCTTCGCTATGAAACCAGTCCCGACGCGCTGAAGCGGATCGTGTCGGCCATCAATGACTATCTGGCTCAGCACCAGAAGATCCTGCCGGAGACGCTGCGCGTGCGCCTGATCGGCTTCGACGACTACGCGGTGACCATCGAAGTCTATGCCTATGTGGTGGCGTCCGCCTACACGGACTTCCTGGAAATCCAGGAAGAGATGCTCTTTGATATCCGCGCCATTATCGAGGCCAACGGCTCCGACTTCGCCTATCCCTCCTCAACGGTTTACCTGTCGAGGGATGGCGGCCTGCCCACCGAACCCGCGCGCCAACCTGCTGACGATCTACCCGGCGAGGATCGGCAGACAGCGTGAAGCGCGGTGGTGGCTCCGCCGTTCGGGCCGGAGCGGATAATCCATTTGCGCTCATGCCCCTGTTGTGGCCTGTTAGAGCCTTCCAACGGCCTGAGTCTGTCCGGCCCTATCCAAACCGCAGCAAAATCAAGGATCCGTCATGAGTTCCATCGACAAGGTCCTGGCACGCATTGATGCCAATCTCGACGCCAGCCTCGACCGCCTGTTCGACCTTCTCAAGATCAGGAGCATTTCCACCGATCCCGCCTTTGCCGCCCCTTGCCGGGAAGCCGCCGAATGGCTTGCAGCCGAGCTGACCGGGATCGGCATCGAGGCATCTGTGCGCGACACGAAGGGCCATCCGATGGTCGTCGGCCACCGCAAGTCGGGCAAGGCGGGCCCGCACGTGCTTTTCTACGGCCACTACGACGTCCAGCCCGTCGATCCCCTGAACCTATGGAAAAGCGACCCATTCGAGCCGGTAATCGAGACCAGGCCGGACGGCAGCAAGATCATCGTTGCCCGCGGGGCTGCCGACGACAAGGGTCAGCTGATGACCTTCGTGGAAGCCGCGCGCGCGTATATCGAGGAAACGGGAGATCTGCCGCTCGACGTCACGATCCTGTTCGAGGGCGAGGAGGAATCCGGTTCACCTTCCCTCCATCCTTTCCTGGAAGCCAACAGGGACGAGCTCTCCTGCGACCTTGCGCTGGTTTGCGACACCAGCATGTGGAACGCCGAGACGCCTGCGATCTCAGTCATGCTGCGTGGCATGGTCGGTGACGAAATCATCGTCAGGGCAGCCAACCGCGATCTGCATTCCGGCCTCTATGGCGGGGCGGCGCAGAACCCGAACCACATCGTGGCCAACATCATTGCCGGGCTCCACGACGAAAACGGCAGGATCACCCTGCCGGGGTTCTATGACGGCGTCATCGACGTGCCGGAAAGCGTCAAGGAGATGTGGCAGGAGCTCGGGTTTTCCATCGAGGAGTTCCTGGGCGACGTCGGCCTGAAATACCCGCGCGGCGAAAAAGGCCGCGAGCCGCTGGAGCACCTGTGGACCCGTCCGACGGTCGAGGTGAACGGCATGTGGGGTGGCTATCAGGGCGCCGGTTCGAAAACCGTGATCCCTGCGGAGGCCCACGCCAAGTTCACCTTCCGCCTCGTCGGCGACCAGGACCCGGACAAGATCCAGGAAGCCTTCCGCGCCTATGTCCGCTCGAAAATTCCGGCGGACTGCACGGTCGAATTCATAGCCAAGGAAGGCAGTCCCGCCCTGCGGCTCGACTTCGCCATGCCCGCCCTTGAAAAAGGAAGGCAGGCGCTCAAGGACGAGTGGGGCAAGGAAGCAGCCCTGATCGGCATGGGCGGATCCATCCCGATCGTCGGCGATTTCAAGCGCATGCTGGGCATGGACTCCCTGCTGATCGGCTTCGGCCTTGACGACGACCAGATCCATTCGCCGAACGAAAAATACAATCTGACCAGCTTCCACAAGGGCATCCGTTCCTGGGCACGGGTGCTTGACGAGCTGGCGAAATCCTGACCGATACCTGAGTAAAAGAGGGGCGGGCCAACGTCCCGGCCCGCCGTTTCCGGGAGAGCATATATGAAATCCATCTGCGTCTTTTGCGGTTCCAGCTACGGCGCTCTTGAAGCTTACAGCGAAGCGGCAAAGGCAACCGGCCGTACCATTGCCGAAAGCGGCTACCGGCTCATCTATGGCGGTGCCAGGGTCGGCCTGATGGGGACGGTCGCGGACGCCGCCCTTGCCGCCGGAGGCAAGGTCATCGGCGTTCTGCCGAGGGCCCTGCAGGACAAGGAAATCGGCCACGAGGGCCTCACCGAGCTGCACCTCGTCGGCTCAATGCATGAGCGCAAGGCCCAGATGGCCGACCTCTCGGACGCCTTCATCGCCCTGCCCGGAGGCGTCGGCACGCTTGAGGAGATTTTCGAGATCTGGACCTGGGGCCAGCTTGGCTATCACAAGAAGCCGTGCGGCTTCCTGAACGTGGAAGGCTATTACGATCATCTGATCGCCTTTCTGGATCACCAGGCGCAGGAAGGCTTCACCAGGAAGGCGATGCGCGACATGGCCCAGTTTGCCGAAACGGCCGAAGAGCTGATCGGAATGTTCAAATCCTATGACCCGCCGTCGTCGCCGAAATGGATCACCAAGGACGAGACCTGACCCGGCGGCGAATTAGCCAGGCAGGTTCCCCGACTGTCCACAGGGCCTGCCTGGCTGCTTTGCAAATCCGGCCTAAGTTGGTAAATCCACCAGACTTCAACTGTGCAATCGTGCACCGCAAGGTTCTACCCGAGACATTTTTATGCGTGTGAATGCCATCGTCTTCGCCTGTCTTGCCGCTTTTACGGGGGCTGCCTGCTCCCCGACCGCCGATTTCCAGTCGTCGGGCCGTCTGGCCAGGACGTCCGATCTGACGCTCGTGCAAATCACCGAGGACCATGTCGGCGGCATCACCAGCGAGACCCCTTACGCTTCCAAGGCGATCGAATCCGCCCTGCCCGGTTTCACCACCGACGGCATCCAGACCGCTGTTGAAGACAATACCGAATGGGCGCTTGCAGCCTTCAACAGCGACGGCTTCCAGGTCCTGCAGGTTTTCAAGGGCCAGAACGGCAAGGTGCGGACGGTCCACGGCGTGACCCATCACCTGCAGGGGCCCAATGGAGAGCGGATCGGCATGACCTTCTCCGAAGTCGGCTCCGCCCGCAGCGATTGCCGCGTCGGCAAGAACCTGTGGCGCGGCATGGCGATCTGCAAGTCGGAAGGCCATCCCAACGTCGAGCTGGTCTACGCCATTCCAGGCTACAAGGGACCGTTCGACCAGTTGCCGGCGGAAAACGACCTGTTCGACGCCGAGCTTCAACGCATTCTCTGGACGCCGAAAGGCTGAGGCTGCATCGGCGTCTCCCCGCGCCGCGATCCGCATTCCCCCAAAAGGGACGGTGACCTTCGGTGATTCCTGGTTTAAGCCTTGAACCATGACGAAGGCACGATCACCCGACCCGGAGCAGCTTGCAGCCGATCTCAAGGCCGGAAAGCGCGCGGCGCTTGCGCGCGCGATCACGCTGGTGGAGTCCAGGAAGGCCGACCACCGCCGCCTGGCGCATCGGTTGATCCAGGATCTGCTGCCGCTGACCGGCAACGCCTTGCGGGTCGGGATTACCGGCGTGCCGGGCGTCGGCAAGTCGACGATGATCGACACCCTCGGCACCAACCTGACCGCGGCCGGTCACAAGGTGGCGGTTCTGGCCGTTGATCCATCCTCCACCCGCACGGGCGGCTCCATCCTCGGCGACAAGACCCGGATGGCACGTCTGGCGGTCGACGCCAACGCCTTCATCCGACCCTCGCCCTCCGCCGGCACGCTCGGCGGCGTTGCCGCCAAGACGCGGGAGACCATGCTCTTGTGCGAAGCGGCCGGATTTGACGTGATCCTTGTGGAAACGGTCGGCATCGGCCAGTCGGAAACGGCTGTTGCGGACATGGTCGACTTCTTCCTGGTGCTCATGCTGCCGGGCGCCGGCGACGATTTGCAGGGCATCAAGAAAGGCGTTCTGGAAATTGCCGACATGATCGCGGTCAACAAGGCCGAAGGAGAAGGGGTGACGCGGGCCAAATCGGCTGCCTCGGACTACCGCGCCGCGCTGCATATCCTGGCGCCGAAGTCCCCGGTCTGGTCGCCGCCAGTGATTACCGTTTCGGGTTTCGCCAACGAAGGCCTGGATCACCTGTGGGAGCAGATCCTCCTGTACCGCACCCGCATGGAGGCCAGCGGTGAATGGAGCGAGAAGCGCAGCCGGCAACAGGTCGCCTGGATGTGGGACATGCTTCAGCAGCGCATGATGGAAGCGCTCAAGTCCAACCGGAAGACGGCGGACCGTCTGAAGGAGCTCGAGGCAAGCGTCCGGGCCGGCGAGACCGCCGTCTCCTTCGCCGTGGATGAAGTGGCCGCCCTCATGGGGCTCGACGAGTGATGCGCCGCGTCAGGACCATTCTGGTGACGGGCTTCTCGCCGTTTCCGGGAGCCCCCGTGAACCCGACCGAAAGGCTGATGCACCGATTGCCGAGGCGGCTGGGAAAGCACCAGTGCGGTGTCGAGTTCGTCTTTCATGTCCTGCCGACGACCTGGGCGGGACGCCGTGACGTGACGGACAGGCTGCGGCTGGATATCAGGCCGGACGCGATCGTGCATTTCGGTGTCGACGGCACGCGCCGCACGCTCAATATCGAAACCCGGGCGATCAATCGCGCCGTTCGCGTGCGTCCGGATGCAATGGGCCGCGCTCCTGAAAGACCTGAACTGGCACCGAGCGGGGAACGGATACGGCGCTCGACACTGCCGGGACGGGCGCTGTGCCGGGCCGCACTTGCCGCACGCGCGCCGGCCGCGCTGTCCGACAATGCCGGTACCTATCTGTGCAACGCGACGCTCTGGGACTCCATCGGCTCCGGCATCCCGAGCATTTTTGTCCATGTGCCTGCGCTCCCCAGGGGCCCGCGCGACAGCCGGCCCCCATATCATCTTGTCGAAGATGCGGCCGTCCGCCTGCTTCAGGAAACCGCACGGCGGCTGCCGTGAACCGGCCGCTACCGCCAGCGATCCAGCAGCCGCTCCACCTGGCGGATACAATCATCCGCCATTTCGGCAGACAGCCCCGCCCGCCCCAGAACGCGCAGACCCAGATAAGCTGACAGGATGCCTCTGGCGGTTTCCCGTGCCGCGGCCTCGTCCTGCCGGCTCTCCCCGGCAAGGGCTTCGAAAAACGCGGTCTCCAGCCGCCGCACCATGGCCTGCAACTTGGCTTCCGCCTCCCCGCCCTGGGCCGCCTTGTCGACAAGTGCGTTGCACAGGAAGCACCCGATCCGGTCGCCTTCGGCCAGGGCAGCCTCTGCGATCCTGGCGAACAGCGCAAGGATGCGGTCCCTGCCCGTTCCCACGTCCTTGTCGTTGAGGAAACGAACGGTCGGACTGATGACCCTGTCGTTGTAGCGGTCGAGGGCCGCCAGATAGACGGACTGCTTGTCGCCGAAGGCCTTGTAGAACGAGCCTTTGGTAATCTTCATGGCCGCAAGCAGCTCGCTCAGCGAAGCCTCTTCATAGCCAAGGTCCCAGAACAGGCTCATGGCTTTCTCCATCGCGTCGTCAGGGTCAAACTCGCGCGGTCTGGCCATTGTCTCTCCCGAAAAGCGTGATCACAGGCAGGTCACCTTTGTCTCACGCCCTTGTGTTTTGTACCGATCGGTTCCTAACCTTATTGTCCAGACATCGGCATCAGGCATTTTGGTGCGCAGTTAGGAACCAAATGGTACCGAACAAGCACGGCCAACGCAATCGCCTGTCTGCCGGTGAAAGGTCCATCGCGAAATTCCAAGCACCGGGAGTGTTTAGAAATGCTTGCAAATATGATCCGCAGCTCCGCCGCCGCCCTTGTCGTCGTCGGCGGCCTTGTTTCCTCCGCATTTGGCGCCGGTGTCGACGTGAATGCCACGGTCACCGGCCTTGCGCTGCGCGGCGTCGATCCGGTTTCCTATTTCACCGCGGGCGCGCCCCGGGAAGGTGACGTTGCCATTACCGAGGTGCACAACGGCGCCACCTACCGGTTCGCATCGGAAGAAAGCCGCAACCTGTTCAAGAGCAATCCTGACAAATACCTTCCGCAGTATGGCGGCTTCTGCGCCTTCGGAACGGCCATGGGTGTGAAAGTCGATGGCGATCCGGATCTGTGGAAGATCGTTGACGGCAAGCTCTACCTGAACCTTTCCGAAACCGTCCAGGAACGCTGGAACAAGGACATCCCCGGCTTCATCGAAACCGCCAATACCAAATGGGATGACCTCGAAAACGTCGATCCGAACGACCTCTGATCGATCTCAAGCCCCTGGAGATCGATCGACAAACCGGCCGGGCCCTTTGTGCCCGTGCCGGTTTTTTTCGTGCGCGCCGCCATTTGGACCGATCCGCACCCTCCGGCACGCCTCTTGCTGTTTTCACCACAGAAAACCGAAACGCTTCCCGATCCGGGACGCTTTGAAGCAATTGGCAAGGCTCATGACACGTGAACATTCGAAACTGAACCGACGCGCGTTTCTTGCCGGGACAGCTTTGTGCCTTTCCGGGACAGCCGCAGCGGCCCAGATGCAGGTCGCTGACCTCAGGGGCTCGATCGATTCCGAGGATTTGGGCCTTCTTCCCAATGCCGCCGACGATCAGACCGCGCAGTTTCAAAACGCGGTTAACCGGGCCGTGGAGCGCGGCCGGGCCCTGTTCCTGCCCGCAGGCACCTATCCGGTCGCCAACCTGCGCCTGCCGTCCGGCACGCTGATCGTCGGCGTTCCGGGCCGCACGCGCCTTGTCTACCAGGGCGGCGGCGGACAGCTGATCCGGGCCGAGGGCGTCAGCAATATATGTCTCGACGGCATCACCTTCGACGGCGCGAACCGCTCCATCGGCGATTTCACTGAAGGCCTGCTGCATTTTATCGGCGTGCGCAATGTCGTGCTCGACAATTGCGAGATCACTGGTTCCTCGAAATCCGGTCTCATCATGGACCGCTGTTCGGGCAGGGTGGAGAACTGCCGGATTTCCGGCGCCGCGGAGGCCGGCCTGCGCTCCAACGAGGCCGACGGCCTGGCAATCACAGGCAACACGGTCACCGATTGCGCCAATGGCGGCATCTGGGTGCACCGCTGGCGCGAAGGCGAGGACGGCACCATCGTCTCGGGCAACCGCGTGGAGCGCATCGGCGCCCGCTACGGGGGCACCGGCCAGTTCGGCAACGGCATCAACGTTTTCCGTGCCCATGGGGTGATGATCTCCAACAACCGGGTCGCCGACTGCGCATTTTCCGCCATCCGCTCCAACACCGGGTCGAATGTGCAGATCACAGGCAATTCCTGCCTGCGATCCGGGGAGACCGGCATCTATTCGGAATTCGGCTTCCAGGGCGCGGTGATCGCGAACAATATCGTCGACGGCGCAACCACCGGGATCTCGATCGCCAATTTCATGGACGGCGGCCGCATGGCCATCTGCTCGGGCAACCTGATCCGGAACATCTCCGAAGTGGGCCCCTATCCGCCGGAAGTCTCCGGTTTCGGCGTCGGCATCGCCGCGGAAGCTGACACAACGCTGACCGGCAATGTGATCGAGGGCGCGCCGAGATTCGGCATGCTGCTCGGCTGGGGTCCCTACATGCGCAACATCGCTGCTTCCCAGAACGTCATTCGGGATTGCGGTACGGGGATCGCGATCAGCGTGGTGGAAGGCACCGGCTCGGCCATCATCACCAACAACATCGTTCAGGGCGCGAAATCGGGCGCCATCAACGGCTTCCGCTGGCTGGAAAAAACAACGGGCGAGCTCGACAACGCGTCGGAATTCGCCAACCTGACGGTCCAGGGCAACCAGATCACCGCCTGAGCGGTTTCACTGGTCTGTAGATGAGGATGAGCGCAATGCATCCTCATCGTGAGGTCGCAGTTGCCGCCTCCGGCTTGTGTCGCGAGGCTTCCCTTCAGCGCGCAAACCGCAATGACAGGCACGACAGTCCGCCGTCGACCTTGCGCGCCTCATGGGTCGGCACGACGACCGCGGCGAATCCGGCCTCCTCAATGGCCGCCAGTGTCTTCGGGTAGCCTTCCGGCACAAGGACGACGTCGTTCACGCGGATGACATTGGCGGCATAGTCTTCGCCCTCCGGCACGACCACCACTTTCCGGCTGCCGAAAAAGCCGCTGGAAGCCATGGTTCTGGTCGCCAGGATAACGCCGTCGCCGAGCGTCGAACAGGCGGTCTTGAAGTGCAGCACGCCCTCCGGCGTTTCGCACACCGCCGCCTCATAGCCCCAGTCGCCGAGCAGCCTGGCGAAGGCATCCGCCCCCTCCCGATCGGTGCGTGCGGAAAGGCCGATCAGGATGATGTCGTCCAGCATCAGCACATCGCCGCCGTCGACATGGCCGGATCCGGGCAGCTCGATGACCGTGTCGAAGCGCCTTTCCAGCGCCGCGCGGATCTTCTGACCCTCCCCCAGGCGGCTCGCCGTCCCGGGCCGGAGCTGGAGCGCCCCTTCCGGCAGGCAGAAGGCCGGGTCTTCGACAAAGCAACTGTCCGGAAAGTCTTCAAGTGGCGGCAGAACGTCGACCGTAAGCCCGGCGGTTTCCAGCGCCTTCACGTAGAGTTCATGCTCCGCGCGGAATTTGGCGCCGCTCGGGCTGCCAGTATCAACCGCACGGATGCCGTCGGCAACGCTGTCCGCGGGCGTTCTGGTGATCGCATGGGTGAAACGGAAAGACAGGCCGGGACGATGTGGCATTCAGAGCTCCAGTAGAATGAAAAAGCTGACCTGCCAGAGCCCGGCCGGATTTTCTGGTCGAGATCGGGGCAGCAATCAGCCGGTCACGACAGCGCGGTCTTGAGCGCAGCGAGAAAATCACCGGTCGGCCGGATCTGCCCGGCCTGTGCTCCGCGCCGTGTCAGGATCGGCGGATTGACGAGCCGGTCCAGAAGCACAGTCTCGTCATCGTTCAACTCCAGCATCGCTTCAAGCACCGTTGCCATCATGACTTCGGACGCACGGGTCGCACCGTCGTCGCATTTCAGCGCGATGCCAAATCCAAGCTCCGGCACGGAGGCGCAAAAGACGCCCTCGGCGCCGGTCTTCAAGAACACCCGGCCCCGGAACCCTTCCATCACCCTGGTGCAGAAACGATCGGCGCCCGCGACCATGTACGGCTCGTTGATGCAGGCATTGAAGAGCCGTTCGGCGGCGTCGGCGCGCAAGGGCTCGAGCCCGGCGCCCGTGCCGAATGCGGCAAAGGCTCTGGCGAAGCTTTTCAACGGCGAGGCGTAGGTGGGAATGGAACAGCCGTCCGTACCGCAGACATCCTCCGAAAGCTTGTCGCCCGTCATCTGCTCCATCACCAGGCGCACTTCCTGCTGCACCGGATGGCTGGCCTCCACATAACCTTTGGTCTTTACGCCCATGACCTTGGCAAGGCCGAGGAAGCCCGCATGTTTGCCGGAGCAGTTGTTGTGCAGCCCGCACGGCGTCTCGTCCGCCATGATCAGCCTGGCCGCGTCTTCCATGCGTTGCGGCCATTGCGGCCCGCATTCCAGGGCGTCTTCGCCAAGGCCCGCCTTCATCAGCATGACGCGGGCGGAATTGGCATGCACATCTTCGCCGTTATGGGAGGCGCAGGCGAGCGAGAGCTCGGCGTCGCTCAGGTCCAGGGCATCCGCGGCACCCGATTCAACCAGCGGCAGGGCCTGCAACGCCTTGATCGCGGAGCGCGGAAACACGCGCGCGTCGACATCGCCGATGGCGCAGACAAGCTTGCCGTCCGTATCGACAATCGCCACGCGGCCGCGGTGCAGGCTTTCGATCACATTGCCGCGGGTGACGTCCACAAGTGCCGGATTGTCCATGGAGTTTCTCATTTCCACCTAAGAGGTAAGTCGGGCCAGAGGATAGGTCAGGCTAGACCGATTCCGTCCGGGCCGCAGTCAGGAAAACGGAAAGCCGGTCCAGTGCCTCGTCAATTACTTCGTCGCGTTTGCAGAAACAGAAACGGATATAGCCCCTGGGCGGCTCGGATCCGTAAAAGGCGGAGACCGGCACGGCTGCCACACCGGCGCGTGTCACCAGGGTCTCGCACGCCTCGACGTCCGTTTCGCCGAGCCCGAGGCCGTCGATGCCGCAGGTGAGGAAATAGGTCGCCGCACAGGGCAGAACGGAAAATCCGAGCGCGGCAAGGCCCCGCGCCATCCTGTCCCGCTTGGCCGTCAGGTCCTGCGCCAGTCCCTGGTAGTAGCCGTCATCCTTCCCGAGCCCGTAGGCCACCGCCTTTTGCAGATTGGGCGGCGTCGTGAAGGTCACCCATTGATGCGCCTTGGCGATCGGGTCCATCAGCGCCGCCGGCCCGGTCACATAGCCGACCTTCCAGCCCGTCAGCGAAAAGGTCTTGCCCGCCGAGCCGATCCGGACCGTGCGCTCGCGCATGCCCTCGAAGGTCATCAGCGGCCGGTGCGCCCGGCCATCGAACACCAGATGCTCATAGACTTCGTCGCAAATAGCATAGGCATCGTGTTTCCGGCACAGATCCGCAATCAATTGCAGTTCACCTTCCGAGAACACCTTGGCGGTGGGGTTCATGGGGTTGTTGAGGAGGACTGCCTTTGTCTTGTCAGAAAAGGCCGCCTCGAGCGCGTTCCGGTCGAGCGCCCATTCCGGCGGCGTGACCCGCACCCGCACGGGAACGCCGCCTGCCCGCTTTACCAGCGGCAGATAGCAGTCATAGAGCGGCTCGATCAGCACCACTTCGTCGCCCGGCGACACCAGCGCCAGAATGCAGTCGGCGAGCGCCTCCGTCGCGCCGGACGTGACCAGCACCTCGCTTTGGGGGTCGACGTCGATGCCATAGAAACGCTTGTTCGCATCGGCCACGGCCTGGCGCAGCTCGGGCACCCCCAGCATCGGCGGATACTGGTTGGGGCCTGCCATCAGCGCGTCCGCCGCTGCCTGGCGGATATCCTGCGGACCATCGACATCCGGAAAGCCCTGGCCCAAATTCACCGCGCCGTGGGCCATGGCAAGCCGCGACATGGTTTCAAACACTGTGGTGTCGATGCCGGTGAAGACCGGATTGGTCGGTTTCATGGTTGCTCCCGGGTGTTTTGCCGGTTCTAATCCGGCTCCGCGCCTGCGTCGAGCTTTTTCACTCTGCCGACCGCTTACTGCCGGGTTCGGAGCCCGGCTCCAGGATCTCATTCCACATTGCCGGCATGCACGGGAAATTTCCCGCCGAGCAATTCCTCCGTTAACGCTGTGATGATCGCATCCAGCTCCCCGCTTGCCGCCATCTGTTCCAGAACCGTCGTGATTTCGGGAACCAGGTCGGCGTGCTTTTTGTGCAGGAAGTGATAGAGATTTTCCCGGCCGATCGGCTGCCCCACGATCTCGCCCTCTTCGATGCCCAGTTGCCGGATCGTGACGGCCTCCGTCACCGTGCTGGTGAGGACAGCGTCCAGCTTGTCCGCCATCAGCAGCTTGAAAAGCTCGCGATTGGAATTTGCCCGCCAGACATCGCTCAGGTGTCTGGTCACATCCTCCGGCAGCACTGCACCGCGCAGATGCCCCACGCGCAGATACGGGAGGTCCTCGACGCGCTGCTTTGGTGCATTGGAGCGTTTGGAAAAAGCGGAAACCTCGAGCGTATGGATGGGAACGCCGATCCGGATCAGCGTGGGATGCATTTCGCTGACCGTCCCGACGCGAAGGACTTCGCCATCGACCGAACCGGAAGCGGCCACCAGAAGCGAGCGTTTTCCGGACGTGTAGTAGATGTCGAGATCGATGCCGAGCTTGCCATAGGCGGCTTTCAGCACGGCCGCTCCGATTACACCGTTCGGTGTTCCCTCAATCGTGGACAAAACCAGCCGCTGCTGGACGTCCGCACTCGTGCCAGATCCGAGAAGAAGGAGAAAAACGAATATTCCAACCAGGCGGCGCATGGCTCAATCACTCCCGGCAAACCATTAAAGTTTTTCACGTTTAAAAAATCAGATTTCCCTTTTAAAGCAGAACCGGAACCTGGAGAAATAACTTATGGTAGAATTCTTTCGAAGTTCCATAATATTCCGCGATACCTATATCGGCAACAAACCAGAACGACCCACCTGCGCATAAATCAACCTGATTTTGCTGAGAGGAAATTTTCCGCAAACGGAAAACTGTCGCAGAGGAAAGAGAAGCCGGCGACAGCCAAGAGCGGGTCAGCCGACCGCCGGCCAGGCCACCTCTCCCGCCCCAAGCCTTGACCCGGCGCCGCATCATTCAACAATATGCGGAGCGGGAAGTCCTCGAGCCGACTCACGGCACCCCCGGATTGTTTTGCCTCCTCCTGGCGGCGCGCCATTTCTACGCAACGGATTTCAGCATACAGGCAGGCACTTGGCTCTTAATCGGCGTATTCATATCACTCCGACGCTGACCACCGTGATCGGTGCCTTCGTGTTCGTGACCGCCGCGCTGGTTCTCCTCGTTCAGGCCGCCACCTCCGAAAGCGTCGTGCGCCATCTCGGCGGCTCCCTGATCGATCTGGGGATGGAGTCCCTCGAGCAGGCTTTTGCGGCCCAGGTCCAGGCGGTCGAGGAAGCCGGCGATTTCACGGCTTCGGCGCTGACGACCGGCAGCATCCTGATGGACCAGCCTCAGGAAGTCGCCGATTACCTGTTCGGCGCCCTTTCCGCCATGGAGCATGTCTCCTTCGTCATCGTTGCGGATGAGAACGGCAACTTCGTGCAGATCGACCGTGGCCGCGGTGACGGCATTCTCGTGCCGCAATTCGTTCCCGTTACCGACAAGACCCACGCACTGGCCTATCTGATCACGGCTTCGACCGGCAGGACCGAAGCCTTCTGGACTGGCCCGGAGTATTACCCCCAGCGCCAGCACACCTATATCGTCCATGTCACGCCGGTGCTGAAGGGCGGTCAGCACAAAGGCCTGGTCCTCGTCGCCATGTCGATGGAGCGTCTGTCGGAGATCACAAGCGAAATTTCCACGGATCTGGTCAGGGTGTTCATGATCAATCCGCAAAGCCACGATCTGATCGCCCACCCGGCCCTGTCTCAGGTGTTCCACAAACTGTCTCCGGCAAAACCGCTGATCAGTCTGGACGAGGTGCCCGACGCCTTCCTGAAAACACTCAGAAGCACCGAGCCGGTCGACCCGTCGGACTATGGTATCCACCCCGGACATGAGCTCAGGTCAGGTTACGATGCCGATCGGAACAAGCGTTTCATCGTTCTGCAGGCCGCCAGTGAAGGACCGACGGGGCTGCCGATGTCGATCGGCGCGCATTTTCCCGCCAGCATTGTGGAACAACCGCTCGAACAGCTGACCAATGCCATCCTGATCGGCGTGGCCCTGCTGGGACTGTCGCTGGTGGGTGCAGGATTGCTCGCCCATCGCATCGGCCTGCCCATCCGCCGGGCCGCGACCGGGGCCCGCGCCGTCGCGGACCTGGAACTGGACAGCGTCCAGGCTCTGCCTGGAAGCTTCGTGCGCGAACTCGATGATCTCGCCAGCGGCTTCAATTCCATGCTGAGCGGCCTCAAGGCGTTCAGCCGCTACGTTCCGAAGACGCTGGTGCGCAAACTCCTGCGCGAGGGCCGGGCCGACGCACCGCCGGAGGAACGCGAGGTTGCGGTGCTTTTCACCGACATCGCAGGATTTACCGCAATCTCCGAGGGCATGTCGGCGACGGAGACCGCCGCCTTCGTCAATCATCACCTGTCGCTGCTCGGAGCCGAGATCACGCGCCAGGGCGGCACGATCGACAAATATATCGGCGACAGCCTCATGGCGTTCTGGGGCGCGCCGGAGCGGCTGGACAACCCCGCCGAACCGGCTGCGCGGGCAGCCGTCGGCATGGCACGTGCCATCCGGGCGGACAACCATGCCCGCACTGCGCGCGGCGAAGCCCCCGTTCGCATCCGCATCGGCCTCCATCTCGGCCCCCTCGTCGTCGGCGACATAGGCGCGCCGGAGCGGGTCAACTACACGGTGATCGGCGACACGGTGAATGCGGCTTCACGTCTGGAAAGCCTCGGCAAGGAAATCGACCCCGAGGCCGAAGTCATTATCCTGGTGTCGGAGGACGTCGGCCGCAAGCTCGCTGAAGATCTCGGGCAGGAGCACATGGGCGCCTACAGGCTCGCGGGCCGGGTGGAACCTGTGGATGTCGTGAGGTTGGTAGTTTGACACTGACACACATCGTTGTCCACCTTGCGCAACGCTCCCGCTCGAGGACATGGTGGTCCCGGCAAACTTCCGGCAACAGGTGACGACATGAAAGTACTGCGCATCGTGGCGAACATAGCAACGGACAACGTCCAGGACCTTCAGACCTTCTATTCCGACCTGTTCGGCCTCGAGACCGTGATGGACCTCGGCTGGATCGCCACGCTCGCCTCCCGCGAAACCAACATCGCACAGATCAGTTTCCTCAGCGAAGGCGGTTCGGGAGCGCCCGTTCCGGACATCTCCATCGAGGTCGACAATGTCGATGAGGTCTATGCCCGCGCCCGGGAGATGGGATGCAAGATTGTTCACGACCTGACCGACGAGTCCTGGGGTGTAAGACGCTTCTTCATCGAGGATCCGGCAGGAAAACTGCTGAACGTTCTGTCACACCGCTGATAACCACCCAGGAGAAATTCGGACCGGCAGCGGATATGGCCGGATAGTCAGGTTCACACCTCGATGTCCCGGCCCCTGACCGGTTCCCGGCTGTCGATAATGAGGAGCCCCTCCGGCTTCAGAGCCGCTTTCAGACGGGCCCTCGCCTGTTTTTCCAGTTCCGCATGACGCCCGTCAAGCGCACCGACCCTCATGGCGAAAGCAATGTCGAAGGGCTCTTCGCCGGGGGGCAACTCAAAATTCTCGACGGCAATGTTGCGGAACTGCAATCGGCCGGTCTGGAGTTCTGCCCGCGACCCCTCCTCTGCCAGGCTGATGGCTTTGGCGGACCGGTCTATCGCCACGATCAGTCCGTCCCCAATCCGCCGCGACACCTCGCGGGCGGCAACCCCGGGACCGCAGCCGACTTCGAGCACCCGCAAACCGGGCGCCAGCGGCAGCGCGTTCACGTAATCGGCGATCCGGGGAGATATCTTGTTCGGCATAGTGGGGCCGCCATATCAAGGCCGCGGCAGGAACTGATGGTTGGAGCAACGTTCTTCTGGCTGCAGAGGGTGACCATGCAGAGCGGGTTCGCTCCTGCAGGTTTGGAAAACAAGATAGCAACCAGAACCTTCAGTTGTCATCCCCGCTGGGGATGACAAGCCGAACGCACAATCACCTGTCCAATGCCACTATGACTGTTGGATCAATCCGACCCCATCAACTTGTCGGGCCAACTCCGCGGTTTACCCCCGCTATTCAACCAAGGATTTAATTTGGTTAGAAAATTATGTCACGCCGAATAATAAGCATTCAAGAACATGACCTTGTCGAATATACCCCGTTTTACGTAGCGTTATACCCGATATAGTGATATATATTCCCTGCTTTGCATCATTTTTATATTGCGCAATTACAGATCGCTTGGCGTTTAAATTTTAATTCTTAAATAGTTAACAGTACGGACCCAGATTATGACCAAACATGTTAATCTTAACCCGCACCACGGTGTTGCGGGACGCCACCCCACGCGTGAATTCCTCGACACTCTCAGCGGCCATTCCGACCCGGGCAAGTTCGGCAGGATGTTCCCCGGTCTTCCGGCCCTCAAAGTCGCCGATGCTGCCCTGCAGGAGCTTGCAGAGGCAATGGTCGACAATGACGAACTTACCGGGGACAATCTAAACATTCCGGCGGGCTTCACTTATCTCGGCCAGTTCATCGACCACGACATAACCCTGGACCACACCTCGCTCGGTGAAAAAGCCCGGGATCCGCAGGCAACCGAGAATTTCCGGACACCAAGCCTCGACCTGGACAGCATCTACGGTAGCGGTCCCGACGGCAGCCCGCATCTCTATGCCCGAAACTTGGCGGGCGGCAAGACCAAGAAACTGCTGATTGGCCGAAACATCAATGTCGCATTCGGAAACGTTCAGGGGGATTTTCGCAATGACCTTCCGCGCAATCAGGAAGGCCACGCCGTCATTGGAGATCACAGGAACGACGAGAACCTGATTGTTGCCCAGACACATCTGAGTTTCCTGAAATTCCACAACACAGTCATAGACCTGCTTGCTGGCGAGGGTGTTCCGGAGGAGGACCAGTTCAATGAGGCCCGCATGCTGGTCACCTGGCATTATCAGTGGATGGTGCTCCATGACTTTCTGGGCAGGCTGACCATGACCGGCATCGTCGACAAGATCCTGCACGATGGTCGCAAGTTCTACCGGTTCAAGAAGCACCCGTATATGCCGGTGGAATTCTCCGGCGCGGCCTACCGCCTCGGCCACTCCATGGTGCGGCAGACATATGACTACAACCGCGTTTTTGAAGGTGCGGGCTTCGATCTCCTGTTCCAGTTCACTGGCCTTTCCGGCCAGATCATCGGCGAACTCGCCCCGCAACCCCCAACCGCGCCGCTGCCGGTTTCCGCGCTGCCGAGCAACTGGATTATCGATTGGCGTCGGTTCCATGAGGTCGATGCCGGCCGCAAGCCGCAATCTTCACGAAGGATCGATCCACTACTTGCCAGCGAGTTGCATCAGCTTCCGGGCGGCGGCGGCAATCTTGCGTTCCGCAACCTCAAGCGGGGTATCAATCTCGGCCTGCCATCGGGCCAGATGATTGCCTCGGTCATGCACATCCCCAACCCGCTGACTTCTGACGAAATCGCAAGCGGGCCGGACGGCGCAGCCGCCAAGAAGCACAATCTGCATACGCAGACGCCGCTCTGGTACTACATCCTCAAAGAAGCGGCCATCCGTTGCAATGGCGAGCGTCTCGGACCAGTCGGGTCCACCATTGTCTCGGAAGTACTGGTCGGCCTCGTCCATGGCGACCAGCAGTCCTATCTCTGGCAGAAGGGCCCCGGCTGGCGCCCGACCCTGCCCTCGAAAATCCCGGGAGATTTCACAATGGCGGATCTCCTGCATCTCGTGAACGACGTCAATCCAATCGGAGATTGACGCTACGGGACGAAAAACGCCGCCGGAATTCCTCCGGCGGCGTTCTGATTGCTGCTCGCCGCATTTACGGTCAGCGCACCAGGATGTTCCGGAACTGCCACGGGTCCGTGGTGTCAATGTCCTCCGGGAAGTATCCCGGACGGTTTTCCAGTGGCGTCCAGTCGGTATAGTAGCCTTTGACCGGGCCGAGATAGGGCATCTGGATTTCCAGGCAGCGCTTGTAATCCATCTCGTCGGTTTCAACGATGCCGGCTTGCGGATTTTCCAGCGCCCAGACCATGCCGGCGATGACGGCCGAGGTCACTTGCAGGCCGGTTGCGTTCTGGTAAGGGGCGAGCTCCCGGGTTTCTTCGATCGAAAGCTGCGAGCCGTACCAGTAGGCGTTCTTCTTGTGGCCGTAGAGCAGGACACCCAGTTCATCGGTGCCGTCCTGAAGCTCGCTTTCGTCCAGCACTTGCAGCTTGTCCTGGATCTTGCCGGCCGAGCCGAAGAGCTCGTGCAATGAGAGCACGGCCACATTGGCCGGGTGATAGGCATAGTGGCAGGTCGGGCGGTAGGTCGTCTTCTTGCCGTCGTCCAGCGAGAAATAATCGGCGATGGAAATCGCCTCGTTATGCGTGACCAGGAAGCCGTATTGCGCGCCCGGGGTCGGACACCAGGTGCGCACGCGGGTATTGGCACCCGGCTGCTCCAGATAGATCGCCGCCTTGCAGCCCTTCTTGTGCTTTCTGGCGTTGGCCGGTTTCCATTTTTCATGGGTGCCCCAGCCAAGCTCGGCGGGCTGGAAGCCTTCGGAAAGGAATCCTTCCACCGACCAGGTGTTCCAGAACTCGTTTGCCGGTTTCGGCTCCTTTGCCCGCTGCGTGTCGCGCTCGGCAATGTGGATGCCCTTGACGCCGACCTTCTTCATCAGCTTTGCCCAGGCCTTGCGGCTGGTCGGCTCCTTGAACTTGACGCCGGTGTCGGTGGCGATGTCCACCAGAGCCTGCTTGACCAGCCACGAGACCATGCCCGGATTGGCGCCGCAGCAGGAAACGGCCGTCGTGCCGCCCGGGTTCTTTTTCTTCTCCCTGCGCACGGTCTCGCGCAAGGCGTAGTTGGTGCGATCACCGGCGGAAGCCGTCTCATCGAAATAGAATCCCGGCCAGGGCTCCACCACCGTGTCGATGTAAAGAACCCCGAGTTCGCGGCAAAGCTTCATCATGTCGAGCGAAGACGTATCCACCGACAGGTTGACCACGAATCCCTGCCCCTCGCCTTCGCTCAGGAGCGGCGTCAGGACGTCCCGGTAGTTGTCGGGCGTCAGAGCGACCTTCTTGAACTTGTAACCGCGGTCCTTGACCAGCTTTGCATCCGTGTCGTCCGGATCGATCACCGTGAAACGGTTCTTGTCGAACTTGAAGTGGCGCTCGATCAGCGGCAGCGTGCCCTTGCCGATGGAGCCAAGGCCGATCATCACCAGCGGGCCGGTAATGGTGCCGTGCACCGGCCATTCCCGGGGCGCGGCTGCCTTGGCAGCAGGCTTCTTCGCCGCGGTCTTGCTTGGCGGAGATTTCCGTGCGGGAGCTTTCTTTGCCGGAGGCTTTGGCGCTGCGGATGCTGCGGCGGCTCCTTTGGCAGGCGCCGCTTTGGCGGGCGCCTTGCGGGTGGCTGCCGGCCTTTTTGCAGCGGCTGATGTTGCCGCAGCCGGCCTGGCCGCTGATTTGGCTGCTGCCGGCTTCGCGGCGGGCTTGTCCTGAGCTGTCTTCCGGCTTGCCGTCCTGGTGGCGGCGGATTTGGAGCTTGCCGGTTTCGCGGCTGCCGGTCTGGACGCCGGTGCTGTTGCCGCGGTTTTGCCTCGGGGAGCGGCTTTCCGGGCCGGTTTGCCGGCCGTCTTTTTTGCCGGCTCTTTCGGCGCGCCGCCGTTGGTTTCGTCGGTCATTTATAAGCTCCAATCTTTCCTGAATCCGCCGCCGTACCTTAAGCTCAGGGGCTGGCTGAATGAAATACCCTTCTTTGAAAGCGCACTAATTGCACTTTTTGATAGATGTGAACGGTCTTCGGCGGAAATGCAAGCTTTCATGGCGCTTGTTCTCGATGCCGCCGCCAGGCATGCGCCTGGAACCGTTCATTGGGTGATGGGGCCTTTTATAGGCTCTTTGGGTGGGGTGATGGGGCCCTTGCAGGTTCTTTGGAGATGGCGGCGTTGCCGCCATCCTCGCTTACGTATTCAGGCAATCTTCAGCAGCGGTGCGCTCTCCTGCGAAACCGCGATTGCTGCCATCGGATCGATTGCGCCGGCGGCTGTCAGCAGTCCGTCCAGCCCGGCCAGGTGGCCGGGAGCGAACTCCACCCCCAGGAACCGGTAATGGTCGACCGGGCCCGGCAGGGTCACATCGTCCAGGAGGCCTGCCGCAAAGCCGAAGCGGGCATAGTAGGGCAGATCACCGACCAGGATCACCGAGCCATGGCCGTGAACGGCCGCCTGGTTCAGCGCGTGGCGCATCAGCCGGTCGCCAACCCTGTGGCCCCGGCAGCCCGGGTCGACGGCCAGTGGCCCGAGCAGCAGGCTCTGGGCCCCGCTGCCGTCCGCCACGGACCACAGACGCACCGTCCCGACGAGCTTGCCGGATTCGTCCAGCGCGACAAACGCAAAGACCGGCAGACGGCCTTCACGCAGCCGCTCGGACGTCTTGGCGAAGCGCGCTTCGCCAAAACACAGGTCAAGCAGGGCCTCACGGGCACCGGTATGACCCGGTGCCTCGTCCACAATCGAGATCATGGCAGCCGTCCTCAGATAACGAAGGATGCCAGCGGCGCGAAGCCGTTGAAGCCGACCGAGGAATAGGTTGTGGTGTAGGCTCCGCACGCCTCGATCAGAACCTTGTCGCCGATGGACAGGCTGACCGGCAGCTCATACGGCGTTTTCTCGTAGAGAACATCGACGCTGTCGCAGGTCGGACCGGCCAGGACGCAAGGCGTGGTCGTATCCCCGTCCCGCGGCGTGCGGATCGGATAGCGGATCGCCTCGTCCATGGTCTCGGCCAGGCCGTGGAACTTGCCGATGTCGAGATACACCCAGCGGATCTCGTCCTGCGCGGACTTCTTCGAAATCAGCACCACTTCGGCCTCGATCATGCCGGCATTGCCGACCATGCCCCGGCCCGGCTCAACGATCGTAGACGGCAGACGGTTGCCGAAATGCTTGGTCAGCGCGTGGAAGATCGCCTCACCGTAGCTCGGTACGCCCGGAACGTCCTTCAGGTAACGGGTCGGGAAACCCCCGCCCATATTGACCATTTTCAGCTCAATGCCGCGCAGCGCCATTTCCTTGAAAACGCCTGCTGCCATGGCGAGGGCGAAATCCCAGGCCTGCAGGTTTGCCTGCTGGGAGCCGACATGGAACGAGACGCCGTAGGCAGCGAGGCCGAGCCGGTGTGCATGTTCCAGGACGTCGGACGCCATTTCAGGGTCGCAGCCGAACTTGCGGGACAGCGGCCATTCGGCGCCGGCACCGTCGCACAGGACGCGGCAGAAGACACGGGAGCCAGGGGCAGCGCGGGCGATCTTCTCGACTTCTTCGACGCAGTCGACGGCGAAGAGGCGGACGCCAAGTGCAAAGGCACGCGCAATGTCCTTCTCCTTCTTGATCGTGTTGCCGTAGGAAATACGCTCGGCACCTGCGCCGGTGGCCATCACCATTTCGATTTCGCCGACGGAGGCGCAGTCGAAGGACGAGCCGAGGCTTTCCAGAAGCGAAAGGACTTCCGGTGCCGGGTTCGCTTTCACGGCATAATAGACGGAGGTGTCCGGCAGGGATTTGGCGAAGGCTTCGAAGTTGTCGCGCACGATGTCGAGGTCAACGACGACGCACGGCCCATCGCTTTCACGTCGGCGCAGGAAATCGCGGATACGCTCGCTCATGGGAATCATCCCTCTCAAATCTGGCCGCAGACGCGCCTCAATGTCGGTTCGCGCGCTGCGTTCACGTCGCAGGATGCTGCAAAGCGCACCGGGCCTCCCCCGGGATGGAACCGGAGGCCGGGTTGACTGCAGCGACGGTTGGGCAATGCGCCTCTTGGAGAGCAATGCTTTCCCGCGTCGGGAATGCCGTTGATTGGATCGGAAGAACCGAACCGCACGTCGGGCAAGGATGTAACAAGTGCCTCTTCAGTGACCCCGGAGGTTGGAAACCCCGGCAGAGACCAAAAAAGCCCTCTTACGTCGTTGCTTTAAGCCGTCCGGATCATACTGCCCCGCCCCTTGGCGGATTTACTGGCAGCGGTCCCTTAAGAGATGTCTTGTGTCCGACACCCCATGGACGACCACGGGCACGTGCGAATTTGGGCAAGCCGTATATGCGCGTGTTCGACCTTCGATGCAATAGGAAAAACCCGGATTTCGAGAATTTTTTCTGCAGGATGGTCAATCGGGAATCTCAAGATGGTTTACGCCCGTTAATATATTGAGCGACAACAGCAATTTGACGGCTGGCATCGCAGCGGCCATGGTCGCTTCCCAGGGTTCGCGGCGCTCCTCAAAATGGCTCGTTTTCCCTGCTGCGCTGTCCTCGTTATGCTGTCACGACAACGTCTCGTCCCGTTCAAGATGCAAGGAGAAAATCATGGCTGCCCAGTCACCCCCGTTTGCGACTTCGACAGGCCCGCACCGGACTTCATGCTGCCGGCCACCGACGGCAAGACCTACAGCCTGAACGACATTGCGGGCGAAAACGGCACGCTGATCATGTTCATCTGCAATCACTGCCCGTTTGTGCTGGCAGTGATCGACAAGATCATTCGCGATGCCAAGGACCTGCAGCCCCTGGGGATTGGCGTTGCGGCGATCTGCTCGAACGATCCGGTTGCCTATCCGGACGACAACTTCGACAATATGCGCAAGATGGCGGAAGAACGCGGCTTTCCGTTCCCCTATCTGCACGATGAGGACCAGAGCGCGGCGACGCGTTACGGTGCGGTGTGCACACCTGATTTCTTCGGCTTCAACCGGGATCTCGGCCTGCAGTACCGGGGACGCCTGGACGCGACGCGCATGAACGCACAGGCCAGCGATCTGCCTCGCGAGCTGTTTGAAGCCATGAAACAGGTCGCGGAAACCGGACGGGGACCAGCCGAACAGATCCCCTCGATCGGCTGCTCGATCAAATGGAAGGCGTGAGCATGAAGATTGACAAGCTCGACCATGTCAACATCAGGACGACGCAACTCGATGTCCTGATCGCCTGGTACGAGGACGTTCTCGGACTGAAAGCCGGTCCGCGGCCCGATTTCCCCTTCCCCGGTGCCTGGCTCTATGCCGACGGCGCGGCGGTCGTCCACCTTGTCGGCATCGACGAGGCACCCGCCACCGGCACCGAGGAAAAACTGAAACTGGAGCATTTCGCTTTTACGGCGTCGGGCGCCGAGGATTTCGAGAACTTCCTTCACGAACACGGAGAACAGTATCGCCGCACCGTGCAGCCGGGCACGGGGACCGTCTCGATCAATGTCTGGGACCCGGACGGAAACCACATTCATGTGGATTTCCCGGCAGCCGGGTGACCTGCGGCAGACGAAACGCCTCAGAAGGTCTCATACCGGATCCGGTCGTCGCGAACGCCGATCGCCTTCAAGCCGGCTTCAAGGCCGGCGAGGAAGGCCGCCGGACCGCAGAGCAAGTACTGCGCCGGATCGGCGAGTGCGGCGAGATCTTGGGCGGATATCCGCCCTGTGTGATCAAAATCCCGACCTCGAAGATCCGATGCCGCGGGGCGGCTGTAATAGGTCAGGAAGTGAAGGTTCGGCCTTCCCGCCACCAGGCGCCTGATCTCCTCCCAGAACGGGTGCTGCGCGCCGTCGCGGGCCCCATGGACGAACCAGACCGGACGACCGGCCTCTTCCGCCGCCAGAATGTGCAGCATGCTGAGCATCGGCGTGATGCCGATCCCCGCGCTCGCCAGCACCAGCGGCATATCGGTCTCCGGCAGCGTGAAATCGCCGGCCGGTCTGCCGCTCTCGATGATCGCGCCGAGCTCAAACGCTTCGTGCAGGTGGCTCGACGCCGCACCGCCGGGCGTGCGCTTCACCGAAATCCGATAGTGCGGATCCGCGGGCGATCCGGACAGGGAATAGGTCCTGACGAGCTTGCCGCCACTCGGAAGCTTCAGCTCGATCGGCAGATGCTGACCGGCTTCAAAGGCCGGCAGCGGGCCCCTGTCGCGCGCTTCAAAGGTGAATGAAGTCACATCCTCACTCTCGCGTGTCTTCTTGATGAGCCGCAGAGAACGCGCGGTCTCCGCATCGTCCTGCCAGCGCAACCGCAGGGCCGATCCGAGCTCGACGATCTCGTCGATTTCGAACGATACCAGCAGGCGGACGCCTGACGCCTTGTGTTCCTCGTCCGGCGCGCTGTCGATCCTCGCCCGACCGGTCAGCTGCAGCAGGCTGCCGGTGGAAAAATCGAGAAACAGCAATCCGGTTCTCGCATCCTTGAGGATGTTGCCGAGCGTGTTGTAGTAGTCGTTGCCGGCATAATCGGGAAACCGGATGCGGCTATCGCTTGGCACCTCGACGAACCCGCGCTCGCCGCCGCGGTGGGACACGTCGAGCCCGAAGGCCGGGTTGTCGCCCTCACCGCGGTAGCCTGTGCCGATGAAGAACGTATTGGCCGTTCCGATCCATCGTTTCTGGGAGGCCGACAGCCTCGTTCCCCGCACAACTCTTGGCGCCGGTTCGTCGGGGCTGCGCCAGATATCCCGTGCGCGGATATATTGCGGGCAGTTGCCGAAGGACTGGTCGAGCTTGAAGTCGATGGTCTCGCCGTCCGCCCGCCCGATCCGTCCATTCGCCCTGTTCCGGCGGCGGGTGGCGAGTTCTATCCCGAGGATGGCCAGATCCGCGCCAGGCTGAAAAGCGCCTTCCAGCGCGTCGCCGTGGACGGGCCTGCTTCTGATCTCCAGGCTGGTCGGGTCCGGCGAGCGCACGAAACCGTCATCGCCCTCCACCAGCGTTGCCCACGGGCGCCCTTCTGCATCGCGGGCCGCCATGATGAGGAAAGGCTGTGCCTCGAAGAACTCCCGATGCTGGTCCGGCATGAAGCTGCGAATGGCCTTGCGGGCCCACTCTTCGACCTTGCGCACGCCAAGCCGCTCCTGGACGATCCTCTCGCCCTCGTGAAACGGAGAGGCACCATCCCGGGCGAGGGCGTTGAAATCTCTCTCCAACATCGGGGCAATCCTTGAAAGAACATAGGACCGGACGCCTCTTGCAAGGCATCCGGAAAGGGGAGCAGGTCAGGCGGCAAGTCCGACCTTGGTGGCCTGCATCGGCACAAATCCGGGCAAAGCCTCAACGCGAGCCAGAAACGCGCGGATGTTCGGGTAGGGATCGAGAGACACGTTCCCCTCCGGCGCATGGGCGGTATAGGTGTAGATCGCCACATCGGCGATCGACGGCTTTTCGCCGACCAGCCAGGCCCGGCCGCTGAGATGGCTTTCCAGGATATCGAAGGCATATTTGGCAATCGACTTCGCCCGTTCCGCGTCGAGCTGGGCTCCGAAGACCGTTGTCAGGCGCGCGGCGGCCGGACCGTTGGCAATCTCGTTGGCTGCCAGCGACAGGAACCGCTGCACCTGCGCTTCCCCGACGATGTCGGCCGGAATCCAGTCCGGGGCATATTTGCGCGCCAGGTAGACGAGAATGGCGTTGGAATCGGCAAGAACCACGGACCCGTCCTCAATGGCCGGAATCTTGCCGGCCGGGTTGAGCTTCAGGAACGGTTCTTTCTTGTGTTCACCGTTCGGCAGATCGACCGTGATGCATTCATGGTTGACGCCGATGAGGTTGGCGAAGAGTTCCACGCGGTGGCCGTGGCCGGACAGCGGGAAGGTGTAGATTCGAATGGCGCTGGACATTGCAGCTGTCTCCCTTTCCTGAACTTTTCGCGGCACCGGATCACCTGTTCCGGCCGCTGTTCACAATATGCATTGTCCTGCTTTGGGAAATAATCCCCCTCCTCATTCAATCTTTATGTACAACTGAAGGATAATAGCCACACCCTCAGCGGTGGACACCCAATGGACAAGATCGAAACCATTCGTGCCTTCATTGCCGTCGCCCGGGAAAACTCCTTCACGGCTGCGGGCCGCCGTCTTGGCATCTCGACCAAGCTGGTCAGCAAATATGTCCAGCACCTGGAAAACCAGCTGCAGACGCAGCTGTTCAACCGCACAACCCGCAGTGTCTCCCTGACCGATGTCGGCTCCGCCTACCTCGAACGCTGCCGCCCGATCCTGGAGCAGATCGACGAGCTGGATTCGCTGGTGCGCGAACGCCACGGCGCGCTCGCAGGCCCTATCAGGATCACAGCGCCAACCGGATTCGGCAGCACGAGACTGCCCCAGGCACTCGTCCCGTTCCTGCGCCGGCACCGGGACGTCGAACTCGACATGAAGCTGACCGACCACCGCGTCGCCCTTGTCGAAGAAGGTTTCGATCTGGCGATCCGTATCGGCACCTTGCGGGACTCGACGCTGATCGCCCGCAAGCTCGCCGACATGCCGCTGATCCTGTGTGCGTCGCCGGACTATCTCAACGCCCATGGCCGCCCGGAGGACCCGCGGGCCCTTTCCACCCATGTCTGCCTTGCGGACAACAACCAGCTGGAAGTCAATGTCTGGCGCTTCCGCTCCGGCGGCAACGAGCATGTGGTCAGGTTGAACGGCGCGGTCCAGGCGAATTCCCCCGGCGCCCTCGCCCAGCTGGCGATCGGCGGCCTCGGCATAACCCGCGCTCCGTTCTACGCGGTCGAAGCCGCGCTGGAGGACGGCCGGCTTGAGCGGGTCCTGCCGGACCATGAAACGGATGTCTTCGGCGTCTACGCCCTCTACCCGCCCAACCGCCATCTGACCCGCCGGGTCCGGGCCCTGATCGATCATCTGGCCGGCGAGTTCGGCCGGTAGGTGTGACGTTGCCACGGATTGTTCGTTGGAAGCGCGGGCGAAAAGATACAGACACGCCCTCATGCTGAGGAGGACCGTTAGGTCCGTGTCGAGGGGTTGGCCGCAACCTGGAGCAAGTGTCCCATCCCTCGAGACAGCGCTCCGCGCTTCCTCAGAGACTGGCCCGAAATGTATTGAGTGATCCCGGTCGCTTGTGATTCCGTTATTGCGCTAACAGAACGGAGCTTCACCATGTGGACCGAGATCACCCGTGCCAACTATGAGCGTCGTGGCCAGCGTTACGCAAGCGATCTGACGAACGAAGAGTGGGATTTGATCGCGCCTCATCTTCCGGAGAGGCGAGAGCGTGGGAGGCCGCGCACAACGTCGCTTCGGGAAGTGGTCAACGCGATCCTCTATCTGCTGCGTACGGGCTGCCCCTGGCGCTTTTTGCCAAGTGATTTTCCGCCGCGCTCGACTGTCCAGAGATACTTTTATGCGTGGCGTGACAATGAGTTATGGCGTGGGTTGAACCGGCGGATAGTGGAGCAGCACCGACAAGCGCAGGCACGCAGTGCCACTCCGTCCGCCGGTGTGATCGACAGCCAGAGCGTGGCAACGACCCAAGTCGGCGGGCCACGAGGCCTTGATCCCTTCAAGCGCATCAAGGGTCGCAAGCGTCACATCGTCACCGATACAGACGGGCTCGTTCTGGACGTTCTGGTGCATCCCGCCAATATCCAGGACGTGCACGCAGCTGTGCCGCTGCTGCAAAGCCTGCGGCGGATCTATCCCGATCTTACTCATATCTTCGCCGATCGCGTCTACCGTGGCCCGAAGCTTCTGGAAAAGCTCAAGGATTGCGGGCCATGGTCGATCGAAATCGTGCAACGGCCACCTGGGGTCAAGGGATTTGCGCTCCTGCCAAGACGATGGGTTGTTGAGAGAACCTTTGCCTGGTTCGGCCGACGCAGACGCCTTGCAAAAGACTTTGAAGCAAAACAGGAAACCCAAACCGCTTGGATCTATATCGCAAACATCGAACTAATCATCAGGCGACAGGCAAAGCTAACAAAATGAGTTTCGAGTCAGACTCTCAGGATGAGGTTATTGTTGCAGATGGCGAACTCAGGGCCGGCCAACCTCCCCACCCCCTCATGCTGCGGAGGGCTGAAGGCCCATCACAAAGCATGGGCGAAAGGGCTATTTAGGCAGCGGAAACGTGATCTCGAAACAGGCGCCTCTTTCCTCACCAGGCACAAGGCGGATCGACGCCTTGTGCGCCTTGAGCAATGCCTGAACGATGCCGAGGCCCATTCCCGTACCGCCGTTTTCCCGCCGCGTGGTGAAAAACAGGTCGAAGATCTGGTCCGCATTGCCCTGCGTGACGCCCTTGCCGTTGTCCGCCACCTTCACCATAAGCGTGCGCTCTGATCGCTCGACGGAAAATCGCACGCGACCGGCTCCGTGCTTAACGGAATTGTCGATCAGGTTCTCAAGAACGATGCGGGCATTTTCCGCCGAGAGCGGCAAGTCGCAGTCTTCCGTCCAGTCCACGGTAACGCCTTCGAAGCGGCTCAGGATTCCGCTCAGGACATCCGCCAGTCTGCATGTGCCGCCGATCTCGACACTGTCGGCTCGGGCAAGCTCGCGCAGGCGATTGAGAAGCAGCGAGGCGCGCTCCGTATCCTTGAGGATGTTGTCCAGGAACCGCGCACGCTCGGCCTCACTCAAATCGTCGCCGCCGTCCCGCAGCAGTTCCGCAGCCCCCTGGATGGCGGTCAGCGGTGTTTTCAGCTCATGGGTCACATGATTGGCGAAAGTGGAGATATAATCGTTCTGCTCGAACAGCTTGCGGGACATGTCGAGCATGCTCTGCGAAAGCGCATGAATTTCCCTGTTGCCGTGAATGGCAAGGGGTTTCAAAGCGTTACGATCTCCGCTTCCTATCTGGAGCGATCTTGTCGTGAGCGCCTTTATCGGACCCGATATGGCCCGGACAAAAATGAAACCGACCACGAAGGTTGCACCGAGTACGAAGGCCAGCACACCAAGGACGGTCTCGCGTTTCACGAACATCTCTTTCAGGATGTTGCTCGGCGTGCGCGAGGCATAGACCGCACCGGCCACCCTGCCCTCCACCACGATCGGCATGGCGGTAAACACCCTCACGGACGTGCCGCGGCTGATCGAATAGATCGGCTGCGGATTGTCGACCACCCGCTCCCTGAGCGCGCTGGCATAGCGCCCGGAAAGCGCTTGCCGCACCTCTTCCACATGCGCCAGCGACTGCCCCACTTCATCGCTTCCGGCAATCACCACACCGTTGAAATCCAGCAGCCGGAACCCGGCAAGCGTGCGCTTCTGCGTTTCCTGCAGGATCATGGCGATTTCTTCTCCGGCGCGGAGATAAGCCGCATGGGCCGGCTGATCGGCGTCTGCCGCGTCCGGACGTCTCGGCTGAATATCGGTCCGGTTGAGGTCCAGCTCCGGCAGTTGCGGCGCCCAGCGCCCGTTCGGGCGGCTGTAATAGGCTCCATCTCGGGGAGACGCGGAAACCATGGTGCCGAGCGGCAGCTCGTCTCCGCCGGCCTCGACAAGACGCTGTGCCGTCGCCGCCGCGATCGCGGCCGATTGAGCGATCAGTTCGGCTTCGGTCGCCTGGATGAGCTGGTTCTCATAGACACGGAAAAACACGATCCCCGCGAGCGGCACCAGCAGCATGATGCCAAGCACCAGCGCCACCACAAGACTGAGCGGCGGACGCCATCTGTCGCGGAAGGATCTGGAAAGCAGCATCGCCGGTCAGGACCCGCCGTCGCCCCGGCACGGCCCCAGCCGGAAGCCGACGCCATGCACGGTTTCAATCGCATCGCCGCACCCGGCGGCGGCAAGCTTGGCGCGAATGTTGCGGATGTGGCTGTCGATCGTCCGGTCGGACACGTGGATATTGTCCTTGTAGGCGCGATCCAGGATCTTTTCCCGCGTGAACACGATCTTCGGGCGGGCGAGCAGCGTTGCCAGGATATCGAACTCGATGGCCGTCAGGGCGACCGCCACCTCCCCCGCCGAAACCAGCCGCTGGTCCTTCTCCAGGGTCAGGACACCATGGCTGAGCCCCGCCTGTTCGCGCGCTCCGGCACCAGGCGGTTGCGAGACGCCGAACCGCTTGAGGATCGCCCCGACCCGGGCGATCAGCTCGCGCGGGCTGAAGGGTTTTGTCACATAATCGTCCGCGCCGAGTTCCAGGCCCACGATGCGGTCGATCTCGTCGTCGCGGGCCGACAGAAACAGGATCGGCACGTCGGACGTCTTGCGCAGGTGACGGCAGACCTCGAGCCCGTCCATTTCCGGAAGACCGATATCGAGCACGATCAGCGCAGGATCGAAGAGCGCCGCCTTGTCCACCGCTTCCTTGCCGTTGACGGCAATCTCGTAGGCATAGGAGGCCTTTTGAAGCGCGAAACAGATCACTTCCCGGATATGCGGATCGTCATCGACGACAAGAATGGTTTTGCTCTGCAAGACGATTTTTCCTGAAATTCACGGCTCCCGCAATCAATCGCGGGAGCGCTATCATTACCGGAGGCAAGATCAGGTTTCCAGCCACCAACCGTCCCGGCGGAGGGGCCGCGGCAGGGATCGGTCCAATTCTACGGCACCACCTTCCCGATGCCGGCGGAAAAGTCCTGCCAGCGCATCCGGCATCTTCCGCAACAGGCTCGTCAGGCACCTGCGGAAACGTGCGGCCAGGGCGAACAGGAGCATCACTATGCCGAATATGCCTTCCGGCTCGGGAGTGGAACTGCCACTCAGATTGAGCGACGGATAGGCATTTGCGGCAACGCCCGAGACCTGCGGCAGCGGAACGCTTGCCTGCGCGGCGGATGTTGGATCCGCATTGACCTTTCTTTCCGAGACGGCAACGAACGATGTGAATGGCGATTGCAGCGAATAGCTCAGCCCCAATTGCGTGATCTCGTCTTTCAGGCTCCGGTCACTCCCGCCGCTGATGGCGTAGTCGCGGTTCTTGTCGAAGATCTGTTCACGCGCCCAGATCAGCGGCAGCGCCGGCGCAGGCTCCGCCGCCTCGCTGGCGGCCCCCATCAGGTCGACATCCAGCGGCATTCTCGCCGGACGGCCGTTGACCGTTCCCTCGACATAGACCCTGTGTTTGCCGCCAGCTGGGTACCGTCCCAGCACACGAACGGAACCGCCCTCGAACAGATCCGGGATCCGGGAGGGCGCCTGATCATTGACCGTCAGCCCATTCCAGTCGATGGAAATATCCGTCAGCAGCGGCGTTTTCAGTTTTGCCGCCAGGCTTTCGGCAACCTCGTTGGCATCCTCGCCGACCGGCACGATACGGGCGTATCCCCTGCCCTCCTTCGCCATCGCCTCCAGCAGATACCGGTTGACCGCATCGCCCACACCGAAGGCGTAGATGCGTGCATTGCCGATACGCCGGGAGATCGAGGCAATGACCTGCGATTCCGCTCCGATATAGCCATCAGTCAGGAATACGACGATCCGCGTGGTATTGTCCGGCTGCGGCATGTCGAAGGCGGTGTTGATCGCCCGGTTGAGTTCGGTGCCGCCACTTGCGCTCAAACCAGAGACAAATCTGAGCGCGGCCTGCTTGTTGCGCTCCTTCGCCAGAACGGGTCCGGCAGCGAACTGCGACGTGTTGTCGGAAAACCGGAGAATGCGAACATAGTCATCTGGCCGAAGTGCCTGGATGGCCGCCTTCATGAACGTCTTGCTGGCTTCCATCGGCAGGCCGCGCATGGAGCCTGACGTGTCCAGGACGAACACCATTTCCCGCTGCCCGATCATCTGCTCCGCCGGCAGCTTCGGCGGCTCGATCAGGAGCGACAGATAGCCGCCCCGCTCCCGATCGAAATGGGACGTCAGTCCTGCTGACACATGTGTTTCGGATGCAAGTTCATAACGCAGAACGAAATCGCGATTGTCGATGTCCCGGCCATTCCTGAAGCGGACGGTTTTCCGCGTCTGGTCCCCAATCACCGACAGCGCGTGGGTGTCGCTCCAGAGTGCGGAGACCGGGATCGGCGATGCGAGGGTAAGATCAAGCGACACGCGGTCCGGATCGATATTCTCCGGCGCATCCTGCCCGATCACGCGCGGATAGTCGGGCAACTTCTCGATATGCCAGCCCGACACCAGCTCAGTTTCGGACGGCAGTTGAGCTTCCCCCGCCGTGGCTTCGTCACCGTCATGATAATTCGCTGAAAATACTGGAGCAGGCTCTTTTGCGCCGCCGCCTTCATAGCGTGGACCGACGACCATCGGGATGACGAGCTCATAGGCGCCGTCGATCTTCGCAACGTTCTGAACGTATTCGATGGTGATCCTGACCGGACGGCCCGGCATCAGATGGGCGATGTCCTGGGTAAACATGTTGGGCCGGTGCTGCGTAAGGAGCGAAGCAGCCTTGCCTTCCGCCTTTGCCTTGTTGAACATCGCCGTGGCCTGTTCCTTTTCCTGAATGCGCGCCACGATGGTTTCCCCATCCAGTTCCATGCGCATGGCATGGATGGCTGCCTTTTGGTTCATCGGAAAGAGATAGCTGGCGTGCAACGGCTGAGAGGTGGGATTGAGGAACGTTTGGGTCAGCGTGACATGGGCGACATCGCCGTCAATGTCGACATCGTAATCCGCCTCGAGCAACGGCAGGCGGAATTCCTTGCCGTTCAGTGTCGCGACAACGGAACCTGAGACCTCGTCCGTCTCGGGAACGGCTGCAACGGCAGGCCAGCCGAACGCGGTGGACGTGCTGACAACGGCAAATAGGACCCGTGTCAGTCGCATAGGGACTCTCATGGCAAATATCCTTCTGAAGTTGGATGGAGATCGAGAGCGGCAATAACCGCGCCTTCAAGGGCGGCCCGCCGGCCGTCGGGCACGGTCCAGGGCGTGATGCGCTGAACGCTGGTCCAGGTCGTCGAGGGCTTTTGCAACCATGCCCAGATGGCTTCTGCGATGTTGTGGGTGACGTCGCCATCGCTTGAGGTGAAAGTCACGGCCACGCGCCACTCTTCACCGGTCACCGCCCGCGCCCGGTAGAGAGCGGTCGGAACCGGGTCAAAACGCGTGCCCAGGAATTCAACGTCATAGCCGAGCCCGCGCAGGCAGTCGTCCGGGGCATGGAGGTGGCGCAAGGGAGATGACGTATGCACGAGGGTGAGTGCCAGCGGGCCGTATCGCTTCTTCTGGGCGTGACCGCCGAATTGACTGAAGTAACGCTTCTCGACAGGATGCAACTCCTCCTCGGCACCAACCTCTCCGCTCAGCGAGGCTGGCAGCGCCTGCGGCTTCGCCGCGGCGGAAACGTCCAGGGCCTGCCGGGGCAAGGCGACGATGACCAGCGCCAGTGCCAGAAAGACGAGTGCGCCCAGTTCCCGAGTGCCTCTCGACCCGATCCGGACCGGCAGGCAGGGCGGCACCGGCCGCTCGGTGACCGGCCTCGGCCTATAGAAGGCCAGGACCGGCGCCATCGACACGGCAAGGGTCAGGTAACCGATCATGTCGTGCAGCGGCCGCGCCATGACGTCGAGACCGAAAAAGCTCTCGGGCCAGGCAATGCCGGTCGCTAACACGCTGATGCGCAATGCGTTGCCGAGAAGGCTCAGGGAAAGGACGATGCCGAACCAGGGCAACGCAGTCGTCAAACGCGGCCGATAGAGCACATTGAGGATCACCAGGCAGGCCATGGCCAGCATCAGTCCGGATGTGCCGGAGCAGGGCAGATCGACCAGCACGTCTTTCCCCGCAAGCTCGATGCGAATGCCGGAACAGGAAAGATCGTTGAAGAACAGGCCAAGCCCCCTACAGGAAAGCCTGGCGGAGAGCTCCTGCAGCGGATATCCGATGACCCGTTGAAGAATCCGCTCAACCGGCAGCGTGAACAGAAACAGGACGGAAAGCCAGAATGCCGAGACCGGCCTGGCGCGTTCCCCGGTGCGCAGCAGCATTGCGAGCGCAAAGATGTCGAGCGACAGCGCAAATCCGCCGATCACGTTGATCGCCAGAACCTGGCTCGCAAGCCTGATGAGCGCCGAGACCGCCAGCAGTATGACAGCCGTCTGGCGGGATCGGGAGTTTATCCGGACAACGGGACTGGAGAGCGACCGGGCAAGAAGGGCGGCAATCGCAACGAGGTAAAGGGCGCCGGTCGAGGAATAGGATGGGTCGAACCAGGAACCTATGAGCCAGCGGAACGGTTCATAGGCCAGTATCAGCGAGGCGAGTGCAAAAGTGAGGAAAGTGGGAGCCGGAAATCTCATGCCCCCTTTGTCACGTCACCGCGTGCAGCTCTCTTTCAGGACTTGTGCAGACTTTGCGCAATTTCCGGGCCTGGCCGCCGGTCCCGCGGGTGCAGATCAGGCGTGGCGGGTCCGGGCGAACTCTTCGATGAGCTTGGGGAGAACGTCCAATTCGGGAAATCCCTCAAAGCTGTGCTTGGCGGGCGTCTGCGCCCAGGGCAGTTTTTCCGCCGTCATGGTTTCGATGAACGGCTCGCTCCAGCCCAGGTCCTCGAGCAACGTGGAACGGACATTGACGATGTCGTCATATCCGGGAATGCGCGTGAACATCCAGGTCTTGCAGTGGGGACAGAAGAAGTGATCGGCCCTCGGCCCCTGAAGCCCACCCTTTTCCGGCGTCCCCTCGCTCACGCGGAAGGCCGGCGCCGGCATGATCGCGCTCAGGGAATAGGCGCTGGAACTCATCTGCTGGCAGCCTCTGCAGTGGCAGGCAGCTGTGGCAAGTGGCGGAGCCGATATCTCGAAGCTAGTGCGACCGCAGCGGCACGTGCCTTTTACGGGAAAGTCTTGTCGACCCATGGTGCGTTCCTTCTTGCTTGAGATGCCGCCTCGGGTTGTGAGGCCTTGTAGGTTTTAACAGGGCAAGGCAGTCAATCAAGAATCTTTGGATCGAGGAGAACGGTTTTGGGCGGGGGCGAAACAGCACCGGCCAGTCATACCGACTCTGGCCACTGCAATGACGGCATCCGTTTCGGCACGGAGACAACATGCACGCAGCGGGTTTCACCGGTCTCCCCCTCTCCTCACAGTTGTCTTCAGAACCGTTTCGGATAAGCTCTGTCCCAAGGCGGGCGAGGCGCAGACGGGAGAAGCGAGATGCTGGAAGGAACATGTCACTGCGGCGGGGTCAGATGGATCCTCAAGACCATGCCGGAATCGGTGACCGCCTGCAATTGCACCTCTTGCCGCCGGTTTGGTGTCCTGTGGGCTTACGGCCATATCGATCACGACATCGATGTGACCGGCGAGACGAGGGCTTACCGGAAGACCGGAGGCACCATTGATTACCACTTCTGCCCGAAATGCGGTTGCACCACCCATTACGTGGCGGTGAAACCACAAGAAGACGGTCGCCACTGGACGGCGGTCAACGTGCGCCTGACCGAACCGGACCCGATCGCGGATCTGCCGATCGACCATTTCGACGGCCTGAAGACCTGGGACGACCTGCCGCGTGACGGGCGAACGGTCCGGGATATGTGGTTCTGAGATTTCGGCTGCCGGCCCGTCGAACTCAGTCCAACTCAGGCCAGCTTCTCCATCAGCGGCCGCAGGGCCGGATGGATGTTCGGGCTCTCCTCCCGGATGAAGCACAAGAGCGCTCTTTCGTTTTCGTGGAGCACACCGTCGCGGCCGATGCGGTTCACCAGCCAGGCAGCTTCGTCTTCAGTAACCACCTCGTTGACCGCGATTTCGGCTTCCATCGCCGCTCCCCGGGCAGCAAACGGATCGGGCCGGTCGGCATAGGCCTCGCGGATACCGCCGACGCCGCCACCGAACATTTTCTTGAAGAACCCGCCGAGCCCGCCGTCGAAGCCGCCGGGTTGGTCCAGCCAGTCCTCGCGGGCCAGCGCGATCTCTCGCGGCGGCGGGGTAAAGCCGGACATAGCCATCAGGTAATTGGCAACCGCCTTTGCGAACAGTTCCGACCATGCCGGAGCATTTTCCGCCTCGATGGTGGCGTCGTTCAGATCGAAAAGAACTTCCGCTTCCGCCTTTGAAATGGCAATGCCCCGGCTGCCGGCACCCGCGTAAAGCACCCTGCGCAGCAACTCGACTTCACCATCGGCAATGACGCCGGGTTTCAGTTCGTTGCCCGACCGGGTAACGCCCGTTCCGGAGATGACTGACTTTGCAACGGCCCTTAGGGCGAACTGCTCGAGGCTCTCCGGCGCCTCCCGGGCCTTTTCCAGGACATGCAGCACGGCATCGAGTTCCGTGCGGGTGCAAATGCGTCCATCCGCCGTGATCTGGCCAATCAGCCAGTCGGCGCTTTCTTGCGAGACGTAGCCTTCCGGCCTTGCCTGATGCACGAGAATGTCGCCAACCGCTTCGGGAAACAGTTCGTACCAGGTGCCGGCATAATCCAGGCCTGCATTGTTCAGCTTGAAGAGCGCTGCCCCCTCGGCCAGGGAAACGGCCATGTCGCCGTAAATATACCGGCGCAGCGTGATGACGTCGTCCTCGCTGACATGCCCGGCGGCAATCTTCGCCGCGACAAACTCTTCCAATCCCGGTTTGGCCATGATGTCCCCCACAAATCACTCAGAACTCACTTGGGGGAACTATTGCCCGAAAACCTTGAGAATCCTGTAACGGCAAAAGGGAGCCGAGGCCGGCTCCCTTCCGGTTTCCCCGCCTCGGCAGGTGCCGTAAGGCGGGGAAACGGCTCCAGTTGGGGCGCTGGAGTGTCCGGGAATTATCCGCGGTGATGGTCGCGGTGGTGTTTGTGTCCACCCTTGCCTTTGTTCTTTCCGCCCTTGAAGTCGGCCTTGGTGATGACGCCGTCCTTGTTGCGGTCGGCATGCTCCATCAGCCCGTCCAGGCGTTTGCCGTGTTCCTCGGCGGTGATGCCAAGGCTGCCATCGGCATCCGCGCGCTGGAACATGCTGACGATGCGTCCTTCATTGATTTCCAGCCACAGCGGACCGAAGTCGTCCAGCGAGAAAGAACCGTCGCCGTCCGTGTCCGCCAGGGCAAAGAGCTCGCCGCGCCGCGCGTCGAAATCTTCGCGGGACACCTTGCCGTCAGCGTCGGTGTCGAACATGCCCAGAAACATCCGGCCGCCATGGCCGCCATATCGGTGACCCGAGCCGCGCCGGCCACGCTCGTCATCTTCCGCGCCCGGTCCGCGCTGGCCGCGGACCTGTTCGACCGTGCCGTTGCCGTCCCGGTCCAGCATGTTGAACATCCGGTTGGCCGCCTGATCGGCTTCCTGCTGGCTCACGCTTCCGTCGCCGTCCTTGTCGATGAACTGAAATGCCCGGACCATGCGGTCGTTGGAACGGGTGAGGAATTCAGCCCTGGCTTCCTCCAGGCTGATATCGCCACTGCCGTCGGCATCGGCCGATGCGAAGCTCTGGGACCGGACTTCCTCGATTTCGGCTTCAGTGATCACGCCGTCGTCGTTGGCGTCGAAACGCTCGAAAAGACGTTCGAAGTGACGCCCGCCTCCATGGCGACCGTGCCCCTTGCCGAAATCATCATGTCCGCCGTGCCGGCCCATATGCGCGAAACGCTCGCCTGCAGGCTGTTGAGTGTGTTGCCCCCGTCCGCGTCTGCAGGGCCGCTCTGGGCCGAAGCAGACAGGCCGGCCGTCAGCGCGGTTCCCGCGACGCTCGCAGCCAGGGCGGCGATTGCAATCTTCTTGAACGGTTTCATTCCAACAACTCCTTGGTTCGTTTATGAACTGAAGGTAGGTGGCAATTGTCACAGGAATACCCTCCGCACGCGCCCGAAGTGTCGCCATCTGTCCCGCTGGGCCCAACCGACACACTTTGTTACAAGTTCGGTTCGCACCGTTTGCCCTCTGGTACTATTTTTAATGCGGAAACAGATAGATCAGGGGAACACCCCGCCGGAATGGAGAAGCATGTGAGCGACCCGAGTCCGCATATCCTGGTGGTGGACGACCACCGCGACATTCGCGAAACACTGGCGCGCTACCTGATCAGGAACGGCCTTCGCGCGAGTACCGCGGAAAACGCCGCCCATGCGCGCAAGGCCTTGAAAGCGGCCTCCGTCGATCTTGTCGTTCTGGACATCATGATGCCGGGCGAGGACGGGCTGTCGCTCTGCCGCCACCTGGTGGAAGCCGGCTCCATGCCGGTGATCCTCCTGACGGCCATGGCGGACGATACGGACCGGGTGATAGGACTCGAGATCGGCGCCGACGATTACGTGACCAAACCCTTCAACCCGCGCGAACTGCTCGCCCGCATCCGGGCGGTCCTGCGCCGCACATCGCTGGCGCCGCGGGAACGCGATCCGATCGAACAGGAAATGCTCCATTTCGACGGCTGGATGCTCAATGTCGCCCGGCGCGAACTGAAGGACCCGGAGGGCACCGCGGTGGCATTGTCCAGCGGCGAGTTCCAGTTGCTCTGCGCTTTCCTGAAACGTCCGAAAATGGTGCTGAACCGCGACCAGTTGCTGGACCTGACCACGGGCCGCACGCCGGCCGTCTTCGACCGGTCGATCGACAACCAGGTCTCGCGCCTGCGCCGGAAGATCGAGGTTGACCCGAAGGACCCGAAAATGATCAAGACCGTCTGGGGCGGCGGCTACATGTTTGCAGCCGACGTGAAAGACCAGACCGAATGAGCCTCACCACCCGCGCCCGCCGCAGCTTTCGGTATCTGTGGCCCGGAACCCTGGCATCGCAGCTCATCGTTCTGCTGCTGGTGGCCATCGTCGCGGCCCAGGCCTTGAGCGTCTGGATTTTCCAGGATCTCGCGCCGTATCGCGATGGTCGCCGCCGCCCGCGACAACCTCCTGATGCGGGCCGTCTCCGTCTCCGAGCTTCTGGAGGATACGCCCGAACACCTGCGGGACCGGATCGTCCAGGCCAACAACACCCGCTTCGCGGTGTTCTGGCTGGGCGAGACGCCGATTGCTCCGCAACCGGGCAACTCGCGGTTCGAACGGCGGCTGGAAGGCTATCTCAATGATCATCTCGGCCCGGGGAAGACCGCCCATCTCAACATTCATGCCGACGAGAGGCGCGGCCCGCGGGAGCGGGAGGCCGAGCCGGAAGCCCCTGCGAGCTGGCGCGCCGTCCCGCGAGACGAGCGGCCGCGCAACCTGCGCAAGATCATGAAGAAACCTGAGGATCTGTCGCTGTCGATCCGGATGCCTGACGGCCGCTGGCTGAACGTTGCCACCAGTTACAGGCCGCCGCCCGGCGGGCTCCTGCCCCTGCTGGTCCAGCTGGGCCTGACGGGGCTTGCAGCCACGGTCATTATCGGCCTGGCGGTTCGCAGGGTCACGCGGCCGCTCAAGGATCTTGCCGTTGCCGCCGAAAAATTCGGCCGTGGCGAGGAACAGGAGCCGCTCCGTCCCAGCGGCCCCGGCGAAGTGCAGGCGCTGACGTCAGCCTTCAACGAAATGCAGGGCCGGCTCACCCGCTTCGTCCAGGACCGCACCCGCATGCTGGCGGCGATCAGCCATGATCTCAGGACCCCGATCACTTCGCTTCGGCTTCGGGCCGAATTCATCGAGGATGAAGAAAACCGCGAGAAGATGATCGAGACCCTTGAGGAAATGGCAGCCATGACGGAGGCGACATTGCGCTTTGCGCGCGACGAGGCCGACGCGGAACAGGCGCAAAAGGCCGATCTCGGCGCCATCCTGGAAGCGCTCGCCGACGACCAGCAGGATATGGGTCGAGACTGTTCGGTCGATATTCAGGAACGCATCATTCTCTCCTGCCGCCCGCTGGCGCTGAAGCGAGCGCTGCGCAACCTCGTCGAAAACGCCATCCGCTATGGCGAATCCGTTTCGATCACCGCCGCCCAGGGGAGCGGCGAAGTGGCCATCCGCATCAGCGACAACGGGCCGGGCATTCCCGAAGAGCGGATGAACGATGTCTTCGAACCCTTTGTGCGTCTTGAAGAATCCCGCAATGAGGACACAGGCGGCATCGGCCTCGGACTGGCAATCTCGCGCTCCATCATCCACGCACATGGCGGAACGATCACGCTGAAAAACCTGCCCGACCGCGGGCTGGAAGCGGAAGTGACGCTGCCGGTCGGCAGGTGAGCGATCGGGGCCGGGCGACGATGGCTGCGCGACGATGGTTGAGCGATGGGGGTGACCTTTGCCGCAAGATGTCGCCGCGCAGCGCCGGGAGGCGGCCCGGTTCTTCAAGGATGCCGGAGAGCTCCCGGCCTCCCCTGGCCTGTCTCAACGAAGGCGGCAATCGCCCGGCATCACCGCCGGGCCTGCAACTCACCCGCATAGGTCTTGTCGTCAACCGGCTCCAGCCAGTCCGCCGTCGTCCCGTCCAGCGCTTCCTGGATGGCAAGGTGGACCAGCGACGTGTGCGGCCCCGCACCGTGCCAGTGCTTCACGCCCGGCGGGATCCAGATGACGTCACCGGGCAGGATGGACAGCTTTTCCTGGCCCCACAGGTGGACGAAGCCCGCCCCTTCCAGCACGTGCAGTGTCTGGCCGAGCGGGTGCGTGTGCCAGTTCGTCCGCGCCTTCGGTTCGAACGTCACCCGAAGCGCCCGGACACGGGCGGGAGCCGGAGCCTCGATGACCGGATCCTGCCACACCGTACCGGTGAAATAGTCGGGGTTCGCCCGCTTCGACGGGCGGGAGCCGGCTTCGTAGACAGTCAGGATACTCATGATACCTCCTTGCCAGTTGCTGCCGCGATCTGCGGTTTCCGGACTTTCGGCCAGTTGATCAGAACAACCCCGAAAATGGCAAGGCATATTCCGGCAAAGGTTTCCAGGTCCAGCGTCTCGGAGAGGAACACGACCCCGAGGAACACACCGATCCCGGAGCGCAAATAGGCCTGACTTGCGGTGCCCATCGGTCCCAGTGTCGTCAGCAGACGGAAATAGATCAGAAACGCCAGCGCGGTACAGGCGATACCAAGGATCACAGCAGCCCCCAGGCCGGTCAGGTCCGGCGACAGTTGCCACGGCCGGTCGGCTACTAGGCTCACCGGAACCAGCACGATTGCGGAGCACAGGAGCGTTCCGGCAGCAGGAACAATCGGCGGCAGACCGGAGAAAAGACGCCCTCGCAATGCGGCGATGCCATAGAGCGCGGCACTGGCGAGAACGGCCAGTTGGGGAACCAGAGTCTCGCCGATATCCTTCAGCGCTCCGACCCCGACAATCAGGACGATTCCTCCGAATCCGGCAAGGACGCCGATCAGCTGCCTGGGGCCGGGACGCTGGCCGCTTTGCAGGATCAGGAACGAAAAGACGAACACCCAAAGCGGCGAGGTCGAGTTCAGCACGCTGGAAACCGCGGTTCCGGCATATTGCTGTCCCCACGCCAGAAGCAGCCAGGGACCGGTGCTGTTGACCAGCGACTGGATGAAGAACAACCGCCAGGACGGACCATCCAAAGGCATGCGAATGCCCCTCACCGCCATGATGGCAACGAGGACCAGAGCGGCAAAGCTAACCCGAACAGCGATGAGGGTTGCCGGAGGAATGGTTTCCAGTGCCAGGCTGATCCACATGTAGGACGAGCCCCAAAGCAGGGCGAGGCAGCCCAGAAGCGCATATTCAAAAGAACGGTTTTGCATGGAAAATCGACGCTGGCCAGGGAGTTGCGACGCGATGTCGTTGGAAGTGCTTGTGAGCGGAGAAAATATTCATACCCTGATCGTGAAGATGCCCGCCAGGATCGCCTCGAAAGGCATGCGGCGGATCCTGCGCAACGCCGTTTGCGCTGCTCATCAGGATGGGTGGCGAACAATCACCTGGTCGTTCGCTACCCGTTGAGCGCGCGGCTGTCCTCGGGCGCCTCTTCCCGCTCTTCCATGCCGTAATCGCGAAGCACATGGGCGACCCGCAGCCGGTAATCCTTGAAATAGCTCGTGCGCCCGACCCGCTGCGCCTTGCGGTGCTGGGTCAGCCGGCGCCATTCCTCAAGGGCGGCTTCGTCCCGGAAAAAGGAGATGGACAGCAGCTTTTCAGGATTCGTCAGGCTCTGAAACCGCTCGACCGATACAGAATCCGTCGATCGCCTCGATAAGCGGCCGCAGTTCCGCGGCCATGTCGAGATAGTTCTGCTTCTTGTCCGCATGCGGGATCACTTCGAAAATCACTGCAATCATGTCCTGTCTCCTCCATGCGGTGCGGAGGCCAGTTTCAGGAAGGTGCGGTCTTCCCGCAAGATGAATTTTTCCCGTTGCGCGAATGCATAGTTCTCCTGTCCGAGCGGGTCTGCCGCAAGCCGCGCCCGATAGGCTTCGTAGGCGGCAAGGCTCTCGATCGAATAGACCCCGTATGCGAGCGTCGAGGAGCCTTCATGAGGCGCGAAATAGCCGATCAGATCGGCGCCACAGCGCGGGATCGCTTGCCCCCAGTTGCGGGCATATTGCTCGAATGCCTGCTTTTTCGTCGGGTCGATGTGATAGCGGATGAAACAGGTGATCATGGGCACTTTCCTTTCCGGTGGCATTGAGGCGTCCTCTGTGCCATGGTCGGCGTCAGTGATGCTTCGATGAGGATCGAACCATGAAAGACGGACCGGACATCGCGCGGATCGGTGCACTGATTGGCGACCCTGCCCGCGCAAACATTCTCGGTGCCCTGATGAGCGGCAAGGCGCTGACGGCGACGGAACTTGCCGCGGAAGCCGGGATCACCGGCCAGACCGCCAGCTCGCATCTGAAAAAGCTGATGGATGGTGGCCTGCTGGGCCAGACCAAGCAGGGCCGCCACCGCTACTTCACCCTGGCCGGCCCCGAGGTCGGCGCGGTTCTTGAATCCCTCATGGGCCTTGCCGCCCGCAAGGGGCACCTGCGCACCCGCACCGGCCCGAACGACATTGCAATGCGCTCGGCAAGGGTCTGCTACGACCATCTTGCCGGTGACATGGCGGTGCGGATCTTCGACAGCCTCGAAACACGCGGCTTCCTGTCCGTTTCCCGGGACAAGGGCGGGCTCGGCCTGACCTCTGCAGGCAGCAAATTCGTATCCGGCCTGGGGATAGACCTGGACACGCTTGCCGGCAGCCGCCGCCCTTTGTGCCGTGCATGCCTCGACTGGAGCGAACGGCGCAATCATCTGGCAGGCAGCCTGGGAGCGGCTTTGCTGGACCGGTTTCAGGAAAACGGCTGGCTGCGCCGGGAAAACGACAGCCGTGTCGTGCATATCTCGCCGAAGGGAAGCGCCGAGCTCGGCAGGTTGTTTCCGCTCGGCTGACGTCCGACGGCCACGAAAACAAAAACCTTCCGCAGAGATCCGCGGAAGGTCCGTGTTGTTTCAGCAGTCCGCCAGCCCCTACTCGGCGGCTTCCATCCGTGCCGGATCGTAGTTCAGGATCGGAGCCAGCCAGCGTTCGGCGTAGTCGAGATCCCATCCCTTGCGGGCGGCATAGTCCTCGACCTGATCCTTCTCGATCTTGCCGACGCCGAAATAGTGACTGTCCGGATGGCCGAAATAAAGGCCCGAGACAGAGGACCCCGGCAGCATTGCCCGGCTTTCCGTCAGCTGAACGCCGGTCAGGCGTTCGGAATCGAGCAGGCGGAACAATGTGTCCTTTTCCGTGTGATCCGGCTGGGCCGGATAGCCGGCGGCCGGACGGATGCCCTGGTACTTCTCCGCGATAGTGTCCTCGATCGACAGGTTTTCGTCCGGGGCGTAGCCCCAGAGATCCTTCCGCACGATCTGATGCAGCTTTTCGGCGAAGGCTTCCGCCAGGCGATCGGCAAGAGCCTGGGAGAGGATCTTGTTGTAATCGTCCTCTTCCCGCGCATAGCGGGCCGCCAGAATGTCCTCACCGTGTCCGGCGGTGACAGTAAAGCCGCCGATCCAGTCCTTGATGCCGCTGTCGAGCGGTGCCACGAAGTCGCTCAGCGCGACATTGGCCCGCCCGCCGGCGGTTCTGGTCATCTGCTGGCGCAGCGTGTGGAAGGTCCCCAGAGTGTCGCTCCGGTTCTCGTCGGAAAAGATGCGGATATCGTCGCCAACGGCGTTTGCCGGCCAGAGGGCGGCAACGCCGTTGGCCGTCAGCAGCTTATTTTCAACGATCTCGTCAAGCATGCGCCGTGCATCGTCGTAAAGCGCTTTCGCCGCCGGGCCGTAGCGGTTGTCGGTCAGAACGGCCGGATAGCGCCCCTTGATTTCCCAGGTGGCGAAAAACGGCGTCCAGTCGATGAGCGGCACCAGGTCTTCCAGCGGAAAGCTCTCGAATACCGTCGTCCCGGGCTTCTTCGGTGCGACCGGCGGTTTGCCGGCGAAGTCCGCCTTGAAGGCGTTCTCACGGGCTGCTTTCAGCGCGGTGCGCTGCTGGGTCCCGCGGCTCGCCGCGTGTTTCTCGGCGATGTCTATGTATTCGGAACGTATCTGCGCGTAGTAGGGCTCGCGTCCGTTTTCGCTCATCAGCTTGGAAGCGACGCCGACCGCGCGGCCCGCGTCGGTGACGTAGATCGCCTGTCCCCGGTCGTAATTCGGGTGGATCTTGACCGCCGTGTGGATCTTCGACGTGGTGGCACCGCCGATCAGCAGCGGCACGTCCAGCCCCTCGCGCTGCAGTTCGGCAGCAACGTGGCACATTTCGTCGAGCGAAGGCGTGATCAATCCGCTAAGGCCGACAATGTCGACCTTTTCCTGTTTGGCGGTTTCCAGGATCTTCGCCGCCGGAACCATTACGCCCAGGTCGATCACCTCGAAATTGTTGCACTGGAGCACGACGCCGACGATGTTCTTGCCGATGTCGTGGACGTCGCCCTTCACGGTCGCCATCAGGATCTTGCCCGCCGTCGACACGCCGGTGCCGCCCCTCTCCTTCTTTTCCTTCTCCATGAAGGGCATCAGGTAGGCGACGGCCTTTTTCATCACGCGTGCGGATTTCACCACCTGCGGCAGGAACATCTGACCGGATCCGAACAGATCGCCGACCACGTTCATGCCGTCCATCAGCGGTCCCTCGATCACATGGAGCGGCCGGTCGAAGGCCTGGCGGGCCTCTTCCGTGTCCTCTTCCACGTAATCGGCGATCCCGTGGACAAGCGCGTGCTCAAGACGCTTGGCGACGTCCCATGTGCGCCAGGTAAGATCGGCTTCGCGTTTCTGGCCGCCCTCGCCTTTCCAGCGTTCCGCGGCCTCCAGCATGCGATCCGTGGAGTCGGGACGGCGGTTCATCACCACGTCGATGCAAAGCTCGCGCAGCTCGGGCTCCAGGTCGTTGTAGACCGCAAGCTGCCCGGCATTGACGATACCCATGTCCATGCCGTTCTGGATGGCGTGGTACAGGAACACCGAGTGCATGGCCTCGCGCACAGCCTCGTTGCCGCGGAACGAGAAGGACAGGTTCGACACGCCCCCGGAAACATGGGCGTGGGGCAGGTTTTCGCGGATCCAGCGCGTCGCCTCGAGGAAGTCGACGCCGTAGTTGTTGTGTTCCTCGATGCCGGTCGCGACCGCGAAGATGTTCGGGTCGAAGATGATGTCTTCCGGCGCGAATCCGACCTTCTCCGTCAGCACCTTGTAGGAGCGTGCGCAGATCTGGGTCTTGCGCTCGAACGTATCGGCCTGACCGTCTTCGTCGAAGGCCATGACCACGACCGCCGCACCGTATCGGAGCACGAGTTTCGCCTGTTCGATGAACGCCTCTTCGCCTTCCTTCAGCGAAATGGAGTTCACGACACCCTTGCCCTGGATGCACTTGAGACCGGCTTCGATGACGGTCCATTTCGAGCTGTCGATCATCACCGGCACCTTGGAGATGTCCGGTTCGGCCGCCACGAGGTTGAGGAAGGTGACCATCGCCTCTTCGGAGTCCAGGAGCCCTTCGTCCATGTTGACGTCGATGATTTGGGCGCCGTTTTCCACTTGCTGGCGCGCGACCTCCAGGGCCGTGGCGTAGTCGCCCTCCTTGACCAGCTTGCGGAAGCGGGCCGAACCGGTGACGTTGGTCCGCTCGCCCACATTGACGAAATTGGTCTCCTTGGTGATCACGAACGGCTCGAGACCGGAAAGGCGCATGTGCCGCTCGATCTCGGGGATTTCGCGTGGCTTCTTGTCCGCCACGGCCTCGGCGATTGCCTTGATGTGGGCAGGCGTGGTGCCGCAGCAGCCGCCGACCATGTTGACGAGGCCGGACGCGGCAAATTCCTCGATCAGCTCGGCCATCTGTTCCGGGCTCTCGTCATATTCGCCGAATTCGTTGGGCAGGCCCGCGTTGGGATAGGCGCATACAAGCGTGTCGGCAACGCGGCCAAGCTCGTCCACATGGGCCCGCATCTCCTTCGCGCCGAGCGCGCAGTTGAGGCCGATGGTGAGCGGATTGGCGTGGCGGACCGAGTTCCAGAAGGCTTCCGGCGTCTGGCCGGACAGCGTGCGGCCGGAAAGATCGGTGATCGTGCCGGAAATCATGACCGGCAGGATCTCGCCGTTTTCCTCGAAGACCTCTTCAATCCCGAACAGCGCGGCCTTGGCATTAAGCGTGTCGAAAATCGTTTCGACCAGCAGAATGTCGGCGCCACCGGCGATCAGGCCGCGGGCGGCCTCCGCATAGGCAATACGCAGATCATCGAAGCTCACGGCCCGGTAGCCGGGATTGTTGACGTCCGGCGAGATCGAGGCGGTCCGGTTGGTCGGCCCGAGCGTACCTGCGACGAAGCGCGGACGCGACGGATCCTGTGCCATGACCTGATCGCAGGCCTCACGGGCGAGTCTGGCGCTTTCGAAGTTCAGTTCGTAAGCCAGTTCCTCCATGCCGTAGTCGGCCTGGGCGATCGTCGTGGAGGAGAAGGTGTTGGTCTCGACGATATCGGCACCGGCTTCCAGATAGTCGATGTGGATCTTCCGGATTGCATCGGGCAGGGTCAGACTCAAGAGGTCGTTATTGCCCTTGATGTCCGACGGCCAGTCGGCGAACCGCTGGCCGCGATAGGCTTCTTCGTCGAGTTTCAGGAGCTGGATTTCCGTACCCATCGCGCCGTCGAGGACGAGGATACGGTTTTTGGCGAGGTCACGAAGGCGCTGAAAAGCGTCGGACTTTTTCACGAGTGTTTCCTTCCGGAAATTTATTCATTGGTTGGGCCGGCTTGTACCGGCGCGAATTCATTAGCGGGAAGCTGGGGCAGCTTCAGGTTTCAGTCGGAATCCTCGTCGCGAGAATCCCAGTACTTGAACCGGTGCTCCGCATCATCCTCGGTCGGATGCCAGTCTTCGCCGTAGGCCTGGAACACGGCAATCAGCCCCAGGATCTCCAGTGCCGAATGGCCACGGAATTCGTGTTCCTGATTGCTGGCAACGAGAAGGGGCGTTGAGCCCGCTCCGCTCTCGATGGCATGAAGCGTGAAACCCTGTTGACGCAGCAGGGCGTAGGCAGTCGATTCAACGTGTTCGGCGGTGCTTATCTTGGCCATTTCAAACACCTTCTCGCTTCCCAGCGGTCCAACCGGCTACCCTTGCGCGCCCATCCGGATTTCTCCGCAAAGGGCGCTTCACGGAGCTATTCAGGCCGCCAGGTTTTCCTTCGTCTCCGGCTTGCCCATGCCGAGCATGTGGCAGATGGCGTAAGTCAGGTCGGCGCGGTTCATCGTGTAGAAGTGGAAATCGCTGATTCCGCGATCCACCAGGTCCATGACCTGCTCGCAGGCAACCGCAACCCCCACCAGCTTGCGCGTGTCGGGATCTTCGTTCAGACCCGCAAACCGGCGCGCGAGCCACTGCGGAATGGACGTGCCGCATTTGGCCGAGAATACCATGGTCTGCTCGAAATTATGGATCGGCAGGATGCCGGGTATCACCGGAACGTTGATACCGGCCGCAGCGATCCGCTCCAGATAGGCATCGAACATGTCGTTATCGAAGAAATACTGCGTGATGATCCGGTCCGCGCCGGCGTCGACCTTGCGCTTCAGATTGTCGATTTCCATCTGCCAGCTGTCGCTTTCCGGGTGCTTTTCCGGATAGCCCGACACGGAGATCTCGAAATCGGCGATCTTCTTGATGCCGGCAACAAGGTCCGATGCGTAGGCATAGCCGTTCTCATGGGGCTTGTAGCGGGTGCCGATGCCTTCCAGAGGGTCGCCGCGCAGGGCCACCAGGTGCCGTACACCAAGCGCCCAGTAATCCTTGATCACGGCATCGACTTCGTCGCGCGACGCACCCACACAGGTAAGATGCGCGGCCGGCGCCACGTCTGTTTCCTTCAGAATGCGCGCGACAGTCTTGTGCGTGCGCTCGCGTGTGGAACCGCCGGCACCATAGGTTACGGATACGAAAGACGGATCAAGCGGGGCCAGGCGCTGCACTGTGTTCCAGAGCGTTTCCGCCATCTTGTCGGTCTTGGGCGGAAAATACTCAAAGGATGCCGTAATCGGCGAAGTTGCAGTCTCATGCGACCGGCGCTTGGAAAATACTGACATATTAAGCGACCTCTCGGGACGTATTTTGTGCTGGCAGGTCCGTGACAATCCGACGGTCACGGGCAAGCCAAAGCGTAACGGTTAAGTTGTTATCGGTTTCATCCGGAACGAGGTCCGTGACCTGTTCCAGATCAAGTTCAAGAGCCTCAAGCCAGCGTTGCATCTGGTCATGGGCAAATCCGAGCCGGCGGTGTGCGTGCTTTTCACGCAGGAATTCCAGCTCGTGCGGGGCAAAATCGACGACGAGCAAATGCCCGCCGGGCCGCAGCGCCCGCGCCGCTTCACTCAAGGCCCGTGCAGGCTCCTCCAGGAAGTGAAGAACCTGATGGATCGTCACAACATCGAAGGAGCGCGGCGGAACGTTGAGCGCATAAACATCACCGTGACGGACCTGGGCGTTGGTAAGGCCCGCCTTGGCAAGGTTTGCCCGGGCAACGGCAAGCATATCGTGCGATGCATCGATGCCGAGCGCCGTCGTATACTGATCCGCAAACACTTCCAGCAGCCGGCCCGTTCCCGTTCCCAGGTCCAGGAACGACTGGAACGGCCTGTCACCGATCGCCTTGCGGATGGCCGCCTCGACATCAGCCTCGGCGACATGGAGCGAACGCTCCCGGTCCCAGGTGAGTGCGCGGGCCGCGAAGTAAGCCGCAGCCTCCTCCGCCTTGGCCTTGCGGATCGCCTGGAAACGTTCCTGATCGGCCGCAAGAACCGGATCTTCACTGGAAATGCGGTCAACAAGACTTCTGGCGAGCTTCCCTTCCGGGCCGTCCGCCAGGCGGTAATAGACCCACGCCCCTTCCGGGAAACGCTGGATCAGATCTGCTTCGGCCAGAAGCTTCAGGTGGCGGGAAATCCGCGGCTGGCTCTGACCGAGGATGGCGGTGGCATCTTTGACCGTCAGCTCGCTTTCCGCCAGCAAGGCAATCAGCCGTAAACGGGTCGCCTCGCCCACGGCCCTGAGGGCGGCAAGGGTATCGTCTAGGGAAAGGGTCTGTTCATCGGTCATGCGCTTAGCCATCAATGTCGATATAAAGATATCTTTATATGACTTCAAGACTGATGGCAAGTGCGGAGTTCGTTTGCGACACGAACCGGTCCGTATGCGCCCCCGGCCACGCAATGCGATGATTTGACGATCGCACGGCAGAGGGGCTCTATGACTTCAGGTGACCGGTCCGCGGTTCCAGCATGTGGTCGAACAGGCCCATCTGAACCGCGGCCGGCAGGTCCGTGTGGGAAACGAGCTCTGTCCCCTGAAGTTCCCGCTCGTAGAGCTGGCTGATGTCGCTGGTGTCGACCGTCTGTCCGTGAACGACTGATTCCAGCTTGGTCCTGAAGGCCTCCAGGCCGCCCATGGAGGAAAAATGCCATCCGGCATCGGAAATGATCTTCACCGGCCGGCTGATTCCGGAAAGCTTGCCGTTCCGGATCCGCAGCAGGGGCTGGGTGAGAAATCCCGGCAGATAGGATTTCTTCGTCATCCGCGCCTTGGTGCGGCGCAGTTGCTGCGGCGTCGTCAGATATCTCTTCTCGATCATGCGCGAGCCGAGCAGCCAGGTCTTGCCCGGAACGATACGGTTGAGATGATGCTTGTGAAGGCTCTGTTCGAAGACCAGCAGCCTGTTTCTGTAAAGCCGCTCCCGCAGAACACGCTCCAGCGCCGACGAGCGGACGATCTCATCCACATCCGATAGCAGGATCACATCGTCGCCGTCACAACCCTCCAGAGCCTGGGCGATGCAGTTCCTCTGATAGTTCTCCCGCTCCCAGTCCTTTTTCCTGCGGTTCTTGTAGACCCCGAGCGCAGGCGGCAGTTCATCGGGAAAGGCAATCTGCAGGTCGATGATCTTGTCCGCCCAGGGCGCAAACCGCTCCCGGTTCTCGTCGAAATAATAGGGCTTCGCGCCACCGCGCTGCGTCTGGTTGGCTTCGACCAGAACGAAATGATCGACATGATCACCCATCTCCCGCAACCGGAGCTCAAGCAGGTCGAATTCGTTGTGGAAGACAAAACAGTCGTAGAGTTTCATGGCAATCCGATTTCAAAAACGCTGGCGGCTAGAGGCTCTTCCAGAGCCGGAACTTCCCCCGCATCATCTTCTCCTGAAAGAACCGCCCCGCCTTGAACGGCCGCGAAAGCTCCAGGCCGTCCGTGGAACACGCGCCGGAGAGGAACACCTCGTCGAAGCGTTTCATGACATGTGCGGGCCGGTAGCATGCAACGCTGGAACGCGCCAGTTCGCAATCGCTCGCGGACGGGGAATACCCGGTCAGCAGGCGAACGAGATCCCGGCGGGTACGGTAGACCCACTCGCCTCTCGGGCTGAGCGCAACATGGTTCTGATCCATGCCCCCCGCCCAGCTGAACACCGGTTTGCCGAACATCAGAAACTCGGCAATCGCCAGGCCGAAGCTCTCGCCGATCTTCTTGGCATTCAGGCCCGCATCGCAACTCGCGATGAAGCGGGTCTTCTCCTCGGACGCGACCACCGGCGGCAGGAACAGGGCCCTTTCGTGGGAGATGAATTTTTCCGTGTTCACGAACAGGAAATAAAGATCGGACCGGCGCTCCAGCGACTGGGCGACCGCTTTTTGCGCAAAGGGAATGTTGAACTGATCGAAGCCGCCATACCGGCCGACCACGAAGGCATCCCGCGGAATGCCAAGCTCGGGCCGGATGGAGCCGGCCACGTCCGGCAGGTCGACAATATGCGGCACGGCCGGTGCCCGGCCGCCGGTCATCCAGTCTGCCAGCCAGTCCGAGACATAGGCATAAACATCGCCATGAGGTTCGAAATGGCGGAACACCGCATGAACGCCCGAACGCGCGGCGCTCAAGGTCAGCGGACGGCGGCGACCGTCGCGGATGTAGTAACAGAAGTCGAGCTGATAGGGGTCGCTGACCGCCCGCCCGTCCACACCCGCAGGCACGGGAACAAGCCTCAAGGACCGCTTGAATTTGTCGACGACGGCCGGCGAGCTGTTGGCGCCATCGTAGAAAACGATCGCCTCGCGGCCGAGTATGTTCTGGGTGCCGAGCGCATAGTCGTAAAGCGCGACGCTCATGCCGCGTTCGTTGAGTGCCCCCGCCTGAAAACCGATCCGCATTCCGATCCTGCATTTTTGATTATGCCGGGACCGATATAGGATTTCAGGCAGGAGGTCCATGCACTTGCAGTGCGGCGCGTCCGCCCGCATCCGCCTGCCGGAAAGGCAAAGGTCCGGTGCAGGACCGGACCTTCTTGAAAACCACGGCTTGTGACGCCCAGATCAGCCGTTCATAACGTTGCCGTTCCAGTGAGCCATCTTGCGCTTGGCTTCCGCGACCGACATGCGCTCGTACAGAGCCATGGCATCGCTGCGCACTTCCGGCGTCAGACGGTGGCGCCAGGGGCCGATCGACAGCAGCGATCCGACGGTGATCGACGAGAAGCCCGAGGCCTTGGCCAGGATCACGAAGGGTTCCGGGTCCGGGCGCACCATCCAGTGGCTCACTTCCTCGACGCCGCAGCGCACCAGCCAGGCGAAGGTCGCAACGGCTTCGGCGAACCGGTCTTCGGATGCGAAACGCCGCAGCGCCGCCTCGTTGACCATGCCGCGCTTTGCCAGCAGCAGCACGCGGCTGCGGGCGGTTTCGAAGTCGTAGCGGCCGAGCCAGTACTGGTTCGACATGCGCTGAGCAGCCACATCGGCAGCTTCCTCGAGACGCTCGGCTTCCTGGTTGCGGCCGGCCGCACACAGCTTCCTGCGAACCTCTTCACTGGCCACAGACACGAGGCTGGCGATATGCGCTTCGGCCAGATCGCCCCGCTCGCTCAAGGACAATTGCAGCGTGGCATCGGAGGCCGCATCGCTGATCAGGGTCATGATCGAGGCGTCGGACAGGCTGGCGCCGTCATTGCTGGCAACCTTCCGCTTCACCTTGAGGTCGCCCTGGCGGACGAGGATATCCGTCACTTCTTCGGACAGCACCTCGCGCTGTGCGATCGCGACCCGGTGCGCGTTGCCGCGCTTTTCCGCGATCCTGATCAGGTCCGCATCGCGCAGAACGGTCGATCTCAAAAGGATCGGTTCCGCGACTTCGATGTCGTCGTCCGCAAGGCGGCGGATCGTTTCTTCCGGGCCGCGGCGCAGGCTCGCCATCTGGTCCGCCACATAGCGCCGGACTTCAGCCTCGACCATGTCGACAAGGCGCAGGAGAACCGAGTCATAGATGTCGACCTGTTCATCCGAACAACGGTCGGACGTCAGAGCGAACAACGTTGCGACGTGTCGGGCCAGCTCGGCCCGCCGGGCGCTGCCAGCTTCACCGGTCAGCTCCGAGAAGTTCACCAGTTCTGTTTTCAACGCTTCAGTCATTCTTCGATACCAGTTCTCAATTAATGCCGAAAATACGGCGTTGATAGCGAAGATGGATTGGAGAATTAAAGAAGAGCAAAACGCGATTTTCCAGAATGTAATCGTCTTTTTCTAAAACTTGAGGACAATTTTATCTACGTCGCTTTGCGGCGGTTCAGAAGATTGAAAACAATCGGCTTTCGCCACGTTCATAAGCGGTTAACCGCGTAAGAATGAGCCGCGAAAAACTTGTGAGCCCACAAGCAAAAGTTTTGCCGCCTGCCTTTTTCACTGTCGTGAGGGAGGCCGCCGTTCCCCTTTTCGTTAACGGCGGTCCCAGCTCGTGAGATTCGGCCGCCCCGGCCCTGTGTCAGCGGCGCGTGGAACCGGAAAACCCGTTCAACGCAGCCACGACGTGCCTGGAATCAAAACCGGCGCTGAAAAGCGCCGGTCCGAACATTCCTCCTGCCGGTTTCTCACCACGCAGTCATTCAGCAGCAGCCAGAAAGTTCTTTGACGTGTCTCCGTCGCCGCTGCCGCCGTCATTGTGCTTGTGCAACTGGCCAAGCAGCTGCCGGCGTTTCGCGGCAGCCTTCTCGATATTGGCTTCCTTCACCGGACCGAAGCCGCGGATCAGGTCAGGCACCCGGGCAAGTTCCACCAGCAGCCCGTACTGGCTGTCCGGCAGCCGGTTCAGGATTTCAGCGATGTCCCGCTCATATTGGGCGATCAGCGCCCGCTCGGCCTTGCGCTCGGCGGTGCGGCCAAACGGGTCGTACCACTTGCCGCGCATGCCCTTGAACTTCGCCAGCAGATTGAAGACGCTGAAGATCCACGGGCCGAATGCCATTTTCACGGGCCGGCCGGTCTTCGGGTCCATACGCCGGGAAATCAGCGGCGGAGCCAGGTGGACCTTGAGTTTCTTCGGGTCCTCGAACCGCTGCGCGATTTTCTCAGCGAAGGCCGGATCGGAATATAGCCGTGCGACCTCATACTCGTCCTTGTAGGCCATCAGCTTGAAAAGCAGGTCCGCAACGGTCTGGGTCAACCGGTAGGTGCCGGGCCCGTGCGCCGCATCCGCAGCCTTCACCTTGCCCACAAGATCCGTGTAGCGGGCCGCATAGGCGTCATCCTGATAGGCCGTCAGCTCCTTCGCATTGAAGGCGATCTTCTCGTCCAGTGTGAATTCCTGCGGCCTGGTTTCCGCCGGAATGGAGTTCAGCAGCACTTCCGGCTCGGCAGCCAGAACCCGGCCGGCACGGAAGGCCTTGATGTTGTTGGCAACGGCCGCCCCGTTCAGTTCCAGCGCCGTCTCGATCGCATAATCGGAGATCGGCAGGGCGCCGCTCTGATAGGCCATGCCGACCAGCAGCATGTTGGCATAGATGGCATCGCCCAGAAGCTTCTCGGCAATATCGGCCGCGTTGACGGGCAGATAGGTGCCGGAAGCCTCACGCAGGGAGGCGTCCATGCGCTTTTCGTCGAAGGAGAGCGTCTGCTTCAGAACGAACTCCGCGGTCGGCGCGACCTTGGTGTTGGCCACGGTCAGGGTGTGGCCACGATGAGCCAGTGCAAGCTGGTCCGCATTGGTGGCCACGACCATGTCGCTGGCGATCAAGAGGTCGAGGCTTGCCGCCGGAACCCGCGGTCCCTCGATGGACCGGCCGCTCGCGGCAAAGCGGATATGTGAGGTAACGGGTCCGCCCTTCTGGGCAAGACCGGTCATGTCCAGTGTCGAGGCCTGCTTGCCGTCCACATGGGCGGCCATGGCCAGGACGGCGCTGATGGTCGTCACGCCCATGCCGCCGATACCGGCAACCAGCGCGTTCTGCGTGCGCTCCAGCGAGGCCAGGACCGGTTGCGGCAGGGCGTCGGCCAGCGCATCGATATCGACATCGGCCTTTTTCGGCTTCTTCAGCGCCGCACCTTCGATTTCCACGAAGGACGGACAGAAGCCCTTGATGCAGGAGTAATCCTTGTTGCAGCTCGACTGGTTGATCACCCGCTTCTCGCCGAACGGCGTCGGCAGCGGTTCGACCGACAGGCAGTTGGACTGGACGGAACAATCGCCGCAGCCCTCGCAGACGCGGTCGTTGATGAAAAGCCGCTTGTCCGGATCCGGAAACTGGCCGCGCTTGCGCCGGCGGCGCTTTTCCGCGGCGCAGGTCTGGTCGTAGACGATCACCGAAACGCCCTTGAAGGTCTGCAGGTCCTTCTGCACGTCCATGAGCTCGTCCCGGTGGTGAACCATCGTGCCGGCCGCGATCGGGTTCCCGGAGCCGTAGATTTCCGGGCTCTCGGAGACGACGACAATCCGCTCCACCCCTTCCGCCTCGAGCTGACGGGTGATCTGCGGCACGGAAAGCTGACCGTCCACCTTCTGGCCGCCGGTCATGGCGACGGCGTCGTTATAGAGGATCTTGTAGGTGATCGGCACATTCGAGGCGAGTGCCTGGCGGATCGCCAGGATGCCGGAATGGAAATAGGTGCCGTCACCCACATTGGCGAAGACGTGCGTATCGCCGGAAAACGGCTGCTGGCCGACCCAGAGGATGCCCTCGCCGCCCATGGCGATCTGGCCCTCGGTGGTGCGCCCAGCCATTTCCGTCATGGCATGGCAGCCGATGCCGGGCATCGAGCGGGAGCCTTCCGGCGTGACGGTCGAGGTCGAATGCGGGCAGCCCGAGCAGAAATAGGGAATGCGCGCGGCCCGTTCGGCGTGGCCCTGCGCCCACATCGCCTGGCGGGTCATGCGGCTCGCGACTTCGCGCATTTCGTCGTTGACCACCTCGCCCGGCAGCCAGGCCATCAGGCCCTCGATGAGCTCCTGGATGGAAATTTCCAGCACATCCGACAGGAGCGGCGTTCCGTCCGGACGCCGTTTGCCCCAGACTTCCGGGCGGCTCATTTCCGGCCAGTGATATGAAATCTCCTTGATCTGGCTCTCCATGAAGGCACGCTTGTGCTCAACGACCAGAAGACGCTCGGCTCCCCTGGCGAAATCCCTGAGGCCCAGCGGCTCCAGCGGCCAGGTCATGGCCACCTTGTAGACGGCAAGCCCGATCGACCTGGCAAAGTCTTCGGTGATGCCCATCAGGTCCAGCGCTTGCAGGAGATCGCGATAGGCCTTGCCCGAAGCGACGATGCCGAGCTTCACCTGGCGGCGCGTGCCGAAGGTCACCCGGTCCAGACCGTTGGTGCGCACATAGTTCTGCGCGGCCGGGATGCGCAGGTCGCGCACGAGGCGTTCCGTTTCCAGGCGGTTGCCGAGAAGAAGGTCGCGGTTCTGGTGGTAATCCTTGCGCGGATCGCCGTCCAGCGGGCGCACCAGGCGCAGCCGGTCCGGGGAGACGTTCACGGTCGCCGAGGCGTCCATGGTGTCGGCCACGCAGATAAGCGCGGTCCAAAGACTGGTGAAACGGGACATTTCCAGGCCGTGCAGGCCGTAGTCGAGCACGTCCTGAATATCCGACGGATTGAACACCGGAATTTCCGCATGCTCGAAATAGAACTCGCTCTGCGCCGGAAGGATGGAGGATTTGGCAAGGTGGTCGTCGCCGGCAAGGGCAAGCACGCCGCCGTTGCGGTCGGTGCCGGAGGCGTTTGCCTGGCGCAGCGCATCGCCGGCCCGGTCCACGCCCGGAGCCTTGCCGTACCAGACGCCGAAGACGCCGTCATAAGCGGTCGGCCGGCCGACGCCGCCCTCGCCGCGCAGCTTCTGGCTGCCCCAGACGGCGGTCGCGCCCAGTTCCTCGTTCACGCCCGGCCTGAAGACGATATCGTAGCCCTTCAGGTGACGCTGCGCGCGCATCAGTTCCGTGTCGTAGCCTGCCAGCGGAGATCCGCGGTAGCCGGACACGAACCCGCCCGTCTTCAGCCCGGCCTGCACATCGAGCCTCGCCCGATCCAGCAACAGGCGGACGAGCGCTTGAATGCCGGTCAGATAGACCCTTCCGTCCGTGGCGACGTATTTGTCCTCCAGGGTCACGGGTGGCATATGCACATTCATCCGACGTCCTCCTCAACGGGCATTTGGGGCGCCCCGCGTCTCCAGGCAACCCGCGCTTCAGATTAATATCATCCTTTTCTTCGGCAATTTCTGTGCTATCGTCACGGTGAATGACCCCAATCACGCATAAAAATTCCCAAAATGAGCAATGCCCGATAAATATCTTCTCGACCCGTCCGACATCCGTGTTCTCCGAGTCCTGCAGCGGGATGCCTCCCTCTCCATAGCGGACGTCGCCAAGGAGGCGGGAATGAGCCAGACGCCCTGCTGGCGGCGGATAAAACGCCTTAAGGAACAGGGTATCATCAAGCAGATCACCGCCATCATCGACCGGGAAGCCGTCGGTCTCGGCTTTGTCGCCTATTCCTTCGTCAAGCTCGTTGTTCCCAGCCGGGATAACATGGAGACGTTCGACAGGCTGGTGCATCACTGGCCCGAGGTCGTCACCTGCGAGCGCATCACGGGCGCGGTCGATTACCTCATCAAGGTCGTCACCGATGATATCAAAACCTACGACAATTTTCTCCGCCTGAAGCTCCTGGACAACACGCTGGTCTCCGACGTGCAGTCGCGCATCGTGGTCAACACGGTCAAGGACACGGTCGCCCTGCCGCTGCGCGAGAACTGAGCGGGGCGGCAGGGCTCTGGTCGGGAAACGTCGCAACAGGTTACCGGAGAACATCATCTTCCGCCGACACTCCGGCCGAGAGCCGCTTGCAGATCCAATCCCCGCTTGCCCCAGTCCAGCCCGATCTCCACGTCCCCCGTCCAGGATGACCGCTTCGGGGGTTGGTCGGGCGGTGCCTTTCTACCCCCGCTCTGGAAACGATCAGATGTCACGTCATGCCAGCGATGACCACCGGTCAGGTGGCAGGGCCTCACCTCCCCTCTGGAGTCGTCCCCGACTTGATCGGGGCCCCAATCCACCTTTCCGCCGGCAGGAAGGCTGACCTGTGACAGATGGCCCGGCCCTGCCACCCTTCACCCGCTCTGGAAACCAATGGCTCTCCGATCGCGCTACGCTTGTCGGGGATGACCGCTTCGGGGTTTGGTCGGCCCTGCCTTTCTACCCCCGCTCTGGAAAAAGCGATCAGATGCCACGTCATGCCATCGATGACCACCGAACGCGCGAGGAGCCCACGCCCTGAGTTGGGTCAAGCCGACAAACCGAGTTGGCGCCAACGGTTCCACGCAAACCAGCTAGGTCACGAAGCGCAGGGGCGACAGGCCCGACATGTCGAGAAAGGGGCTTTTCCCCCGATCATCTCGGCAAGCAGGCGGCCGGTGATCGGCCCCAGGGTGAAGCCGTCATCGGCATGGCCGAAATTGAGCCAGAGCCGCGGGATCGTCGGCGAGGCGCCGACCACGGGAAGGGAATCCGGCAGGCAGGGCCTTGACCCCATCCAGGGCTCGTCCTGCAGCGGCCGTCCCAGCGGAAAAATCTCCTCCGCCCGTCTCCTGGCGAGTTTGATCACATTCGGATTGGGCGGCGCATCGCGGGCTGCCAGTTCCACACCGGTCGTCAGGCGGATGCCGTTGTCGGTCGGTGTCAAGGCAAATCCGTTGGCCACATCCACCACCGGACGCGACAGCGAGGCGCTCGACAGCGGCCGGTAGTGCATGTGATAGCCACGCTTGACCGCCAGGGGATAGGGTTCGCCGAACCCTTTCAGAACCTCCGACGACCAGGCGCCCAGCGCGATCACCGCGTTCTTGGCAAAGACAGGTCCGCGCTCGCCTTCCAGCGCGAACCCGCCGCGCTGGCGCTGCAGCTTGCCGGCATCGCCGCGCATGTATTCGCCGCCTTCCCGGATATAGGCCCGCCAGAGGGCGTCGAGGACGGCGCCGGGATTGGATACGGAACAGCTTTCGGGCCAATGCACGGCCGTCAGGCCGGTCGCTTTCAGGCCCGGTTCGAGCTTGGCAAGCTCGCCCGCCGAAAGTTCCTGATAGGCAACCCCGAAAACCCGGGCATAGAAGCGCTCGACCTCCCCGCTTCGGTAGGCGCTCTCGTTGCGGTAAAGATGCAGCCAGCCGCCCTGACGGTAGAACCTGTCCGCATTGATCGATCTGGCAAGCTCCAGATGTTCGCCAATGGCAAAGGCACGCAGCGGCGCAATGACCCTGGAATAGGTCTCCACACCCCTGCTGCTGCCCGCCGCCTTGTGGCGCCGCAGCCACGGCAGCATGCGAACAACGGTTCTGAGGTCATAGGAAACGGCACTCGACTGTTTCGCCAGAATGCCAAGCAGCTCCTGCGGGCGGTTGGGAATCGCGTGCGGCACGAACCCGTTGCGCTGGACAATGCCGGCATTGCCGGACGATGCGCCGGCACCCGGATGCGCGCGGTCGAGCAGGACAACATCGAGCCCCATGCGGAGCAGATGGATCGCCGTGGAGACTCCGACGATGCCGGCGCCGAGCACCATCACATCGAAGGATTGAATCTGCTTTGTCCTGTTATTCATCCCATTTCCGGCCGGACACGATCATAATCATGATCTGGCGTCCGGGCCCCGGATCCCTTAAGACGAGCAGAAGTGCCTGCCGCACCGCATATTTTTCAGGAGACAAGCTTAGATGATTCGAATGATCGGGGCAGGTTTGGCATGGACCGGACGACACGGAGCCGCCGCACTTGCTGTGAGTATCTTCATCGGCATGGCGCTTCCCGCCCTTTCGGCCCATATGCGACCCTATCTGGGCGTTGCCGTCTTCCTTCTCCTGACCCTGGCTTTCCTGCGGGTCGACCAGAATGCAATCAGGCACCGGTTGCGCCATCCGGGGCTGCTGATCGGCGCCCTTGTCTGGATGATGCTCGGCGCGCCGCTCCTCACCTGGTTCGCGATCGAGGCCATGGGCCTTGATGCGCTTGGACCCGACGTGATCCTGGCGCTGTTCATTGCGACCGCCGCGCCGCCCGTCATGGCGGCCCCTGCCTTCATCTACCTGCTCGGCCTCGACGCCACGCTCAGCCTGGCGCTGTCTGTTGCCGCGCTGATCGTGACGCCGCTCACCGCGCCGTTGATCGGCGAACTGATGCTCGGCCCGACCCTGCCGCTGAGCGTTGGCGGACTGGCGCTGAAACTGGCGCTGCTGCTTGCCGGCGCCCTGCTGGTGTCGGCAGTTTTCCGCAAGCTTGCCGGCCCGGAACGTCTCGCGCGCAGTTCCCATCATATCAGCGGCCTGAACGTCCTCCTGCTTCTGGTTTTCGCAGTCGCGGCAATGGACGGTGTCGCGGCAAGCTTTGCTACCCGGCCGCTCTTCACTCTTGCCCTGACGGGCCTGACCTTTTGTCTGGCGCTCATCCAGATCACGCTGACGCTGATCATTTTCGCGCCGGCCACGCGGGAGGATGCCTACGCGATCGCCCACACCTGCGGGACCCGCAATATGGGCCTCATGGTGGCGGCCTTCGGCGGCACCCTGCCGGAACTCACCTGGCTGTGGTTCGCGGTCGGCCAGTTCCCCATCTACATGCTGCCGATACTGCTCAAGCCTTTCGTCCGCGTTTTCTGCCGCCTAGACGCAAAAACTGTGACGCCGCACACCTGACAGGCTGCCTTGTTGCGCTAGGCTGCGGACCCTAATCTTCTCAACATCAGAGACAGCGAACCAAGGGAAGTGCATTGTGACCGTCCTCCGCGCCTTCATCAGAACCCTTACGAGGGCAATACCGCCGGTCCTACTGGCCCTGGCTGGTCTCTCCGCCCCGGCCACGGCCGGCGACACAGCCGACGTCCAGGTCCTCGGCTTTTCCGAGGACGGAGCCTATTTCGCCTTCGAACAATACGGCATTCAGGACGGGTCCGGCTTTCCCTATTCGGAGATCTTCGTCCTGAATGTGGCGCAGGACAGCTGGGTAAAGCCCTCCCCGTTCCGCCGCCGCGATCAGATCGACGACGGTGACGGCTATGATCCGGGAGCGCTCCTGTCAAAGACGCGCGCGGAAAACCGGTCAGCCGCTCAGTCTCTTCTGCAATCCATTGACATTGCCGGCAAAGGCCTGACCGCGGGCCACAATCCGCGCACGGAGCTGAGTTCAAATCCGCACCGGATGGTGGTTGCCCCGCGCGACTTCTTCAATGCCAAGGCTGACGCTGTCGAACTGAGCTTGAGCGAATATCCCCTGCCCTCCGGCGAATGCGCCAGTTACGGTGCGAAGACCAAAGGGTTCCGCCTGACCATGACGTACCAGGGCAATACGCGGGTTTTGAACGAAGACGCCAACCTGCCGGAAAGCCGCCGCTGCCCGCTCGGCTACCGGATCGAGCGCATCGTCACCCATTTCCCGGCAAACGCACCGCCCGTCTATGCCGTGCTGATCCAGATGGACAGCCACGGGTTCGAAGGACCGGACCGGCGCTTCCTGGCGATCACCGGGAAGCTTTGATCCGGCAGTTCATCCACCACCACCTCATGCTGAGGAGGGCCTTCAGCCCGTCTCGAAGCATGGGCGACACACTCTGAACAAGCGGCCCATCCTTAGAGACAGCGCTGACGCGCTTCCTCAGGATGAGGCTTTGGTTGCGGTTAACAGGCTGAAGCGCGATAGCTCCCGTTGCCCAGGTGATCCCGAACGACCGAGTCTAGCCTCCGGCGACAAGGCTGCGGATTGCTTCCGCCGTTTCGGAATTGGCCGGATAGAACGCCTCGATCGCCAGCTCCGACAAGGTGATGTCCAGCGCCGTGCCGAACACGGTGGTGGTGCTCAGGAATTCCAGCGGCCCAAGCTCGCTGGACAGCCTCAAGGGTACGGCGATGCCGCCGTAAGCATCGGTGTCGGCATGATGACCGGCCGGTCCGCTTGCGGGCACGGGGTAGGATTTCAACTCATCCATCAACTGCTGCAGCGCCGGATCGGCGGAGATCTCCACCTGATGGGACAGGCGGACGAGGATGTGGTTCCGCCATTCCCGGAAGTTGAGGATACGCGGCGCCAGGCCCTTCGGATGGAGGCTGAGGCGCAAGGCGTTGACCGGTGGCTGCAGGAGCTCGGGAGCGATGCCGACCAGAAGCGGTTGCACGGCCCTGTTGGCGAAGACCATGGTCCAGTGCCGGTCGACCGCCAGGGCCGGATGCGGTTCATGGCCCTTCAGGATCTGCTCGACGGCCGCCCGCGCGGCTTCCAGGGCGGGATCGCTCAACGACCGCTCGCGATGGACCGGCGCAAATCCGGCGGCCACCAGCAGCCTGTTCTGCTCGCGCAGGGGCACGGCCAGCTGTTCGGCCAGCCGCAGAACCATCTCCCGGCTGGGCCTGGAGCGGCCGGATTCCAGGAAGCTCAGATGGCGCTGCGAGATATCGGCATCGAGAGCAAGGTCGAGCTGGCTGCGCCGCCGGCGTTGACGCCATTCGCGCAGCAATTCCCCGACCGGCGGCGTGCCGCCAGCGGCGGCTGAAGAGTGCGTGTTTTCCATCATGGAACAACTCTATAGCGAGTCTTTGAGCACTCCTATTACCTCGCACGTAATCGACCTCAAACACGGAACCGGCAAGGATCAGGGCAACGGACGGCAGGTCGCCGCCCGAACTTCAGAAAGGAACTCCGATGCCCAGTCTTAAATCCGTTCTTGCCCTCGATGCTCTCACCTGCGCCGTCATGGGCGTTGCCCTGATGGCCGGTGCCCCGCTCCTGGAAACGTTGACCGCGATCCCCGCGGGACTCTCCTTCGCCGCCGGCGTGCTGCTGATCCCGGTCGCCGCCTTCATGGCGGTGGTCGCGGCCCGTTTCACGGCCGAACCGCGCGCCGTCTGGCTGGTCATTGCCGGCAATGGCGGCTGGGTCGCCGCCAGCCTCGTCCTTGTCGGCGCGGAACTCATCCAGCCGAACGCATTCGGGGTTGCCTTCATTCTGGTGCAGGCCGCCGCCGTCACGGCCCTTGCGCTGATGGAATTCGGCGCCCTGCGCGCAAACCGGCAGCAAAGCCTGGCCTGAAAGGCCTCTTCCATCGTCATCCCGTCGCTCCGTTATTCCGGCGACGGGATGACGCCCTCAAAAGCTACCGCAATGGAGACAGTCATGACCGCCTACGCAATCGCCAATCTTCAAAGCGTCAACATGGGTCCCGCGATCGTCGAATACCTGGAGCGCATCGATGCAACGCTTGCCCCATATTCCGGCCGTTACGTGATCCATGGCGGCCCGAAACAGGAACTTGAAGGCTGCTGGCCGGGTGATGTGATCATGATCGCCTTTCCCGATCTTGCCACTGCCAGGGCCTGGTACGGATCGCAGGCCTATGCCGCGATCAAGGCCCTGAGGACGGATAATTCCAGCGGCGAAGTCATCCTGATCGAAGGCGTGTCCGAGGACCACAAGGCAACCGATATCCTCGCCGGCGCGGGCGGGTGAGCTCCCGTTTTTCTTGCGCCTTCTTGTCAGGCATGATAGCGGCCTCTAACTTCTTTGAGCCTCCCGGAGCCAAGCCCGATGACCCGCCCGCTAGCGATCGCCCCCTCCATCCTCGCTTCTGATTTTTCCAAGCTCGGCGAGGAAGTCCGTGACGTTGTGAAGGCGGGTGCCGACTGGATCCATCTGGACGTCATGGACGGCCATTTCGTCCCGAACATCACCTTCGGTCCGGACGTGATCGCAAAGCTCCGCCCGCACACCGACAGCATCTTCGATACCCACCTGATGATCGCTCCCTGCGATCCCTACCTGGAAGCCTTCGCCAAGGCGGGCTCCGACATCATCACCGTTCACGCGGAAGCCGGTCCGCATCTCGACCGCTCGCTGCAGGCGATCCGTAACCTGGGCAAGAAAGCCGGCGTTTCCCTGAACCCGTCGACACCCGAAAGCGTCATTGAACACGTGCTCGACCGGCTGGACCTGATCCTGGTGATGACCGTCAACCCGGGTTTCGGCGGTCAGAAATTCATTCCCGCGATGGTGGAAAAGACGCGCCGCATCCGGTCCATGATCGGCGACCGGCCGATCGACCTGGAAATCGACGGCGGTGTAACTCCGGAAACCGCCCCGCTGGTCGCGGCTGCCGGCGCCAATGTCCTGGTCGCCGGCTCGGCCGTCTTCAAGGGCGGCACGACCGAAAGCTACAAGTCCAACATCGCCGCGATCCGCAAGGCTGCCGAAGAAGCGTAACGCCTCACGGCAGCTGCGTCAGGCTCTCCAGGTAAAGAGTGCCGTCCAGATCGACGAACCTGGCCAGGATGCCCTTGTCGTAGAGCTCGTCACCTTCTTCCCAGTCCGGATCGTATTGGCAGCCGACATAAACGTGATTTGGGTTTTCCGCCCCGATATCCGGATCGTAGCTCAACGACCAGACAGGTGTGGTGTCGCACGCCCCAAGGCTGGAGATCGCGGCGCTCAGCCCGGCGGCTCCGGTGGCAGAAGACATGAACCTCTGGAAGTCCAGTTCCGCGGAATATGCCGGTGCAATGTTAAAGCAACATATCAAAACAGCCGCACAAGATCTTGGCCTGAAAAGCATGTTTCATCTCCAAATTCGAAACAAAGGGGAAATTTTGTCGCAGCCGAGACCAGCATGGCAGGTCTCAAGAAAGCATAAATTTTCTCGAATGAGACGACAGTTCAGCTGACAGTGTGGCTGGACCGGCGCAGGAAACCCGGGTTCACGAGCCTGTCGCGCAGGCCCGTCGGATAAAGGTCCAGCCTTCTGGCGGCGAGTTCATCGAGCGATGCCCATCTGGCGATCCCGGCGATCTCCTCGCTTGTCTGGACGGTGATGATATCTCGCTGATAAAAATTGCTGTCTTCGAAATAGGCATCACACAGAAAGACGATCTCATGGCCCGGGGTGCCATGATGCTCGAAGAGGTTCTCCATCACAATGTACCTGTCGAGCAGCCCGATCCGGGTCCCCAGTTCTTCCAGAAACTCCCGCTGCAGCGTATCGCGCCACGGCTCGCCGAATTCGACGGTTCCGCCGAGCGGTCGCATCCCCTTCACCCGGCCGGCGTCGTCATGGATCTCGGACAAGAGCAGCGCGTCGTCACGCCAGATCAGCGCAAGCGCTTTCACGGTGATGGTGTTTGCCGGGCGCCAGGATGTCATCGCGGCCTCCTGAGGGCGGTTTCAGCAGAATATTTGACGTTGTTCGCCAGCCTCGCAAGCAAAAACAGCGGGTCTGGATTGAAGGCGCCGCCCCCTCTGCTATTCCGCAGCCAGCTTTTCCACTCTGACGAGGTTCTGCCTGCGATGATCCCGCGCTATTCCCGCCCTGACATGGTCGCCATCTGGTCACCGGAATCGAAGTTTCGCATCTGGTTCGAGATCGAGGCCCATGCCTGTGACGCGCTGGCCGAACTTGGCGTCATCCCCAAGGAAGCCGCCAGGACGATCTGGGACAAGGGCGGCAGCGCAACCTTCGACATCGACCGGATCGACGAAATCGAGCGCGAAACCAGGCACGATGTCATCGCCTTCCTGACCCACCTTGCCGAAATCGTCGGCCCGGACGCCCGTTTCGTGCACCAGGGCATGACCTCGTCCGACGTGCTGGACACCTGCTTCAACGTTCAGCTGGTGAAGGCCACCGACATTCTGCTTGCCGACATGGACGAGCTCCTGGCGGCGATCAAGCGGCGGGCCATGGAACACAAGGAAACGGTCTGCATCGGCCGCTCGCACGGCATCCATGCCGAGCCGGTCACTTTCGGCCTGAAGATGGCCGAGGCCTATGCGGAATTCGGCCGCTGCAAGACGCGCCTTCTCGCAGCCCGGGAGGAAATCGCCACCTGCGCCATTTCCGGCGCCGTCGGCACCTTCGCCAATATCGACCCGCGGGTCGAGGAACATGTCGCCAGGGCCATGGGGCTCAAGGCGGAGCCGGTGTCCACACAGGTCATCCCGCGCGACCGCCACGCCATGTATTTCGCGACCCTCGGCGTGATCGCCTCTTCCATCGAACGCGTGGCAACCGAAATCCGCCACCTGCAGCGCACGGAAGTTCTGGAAGCGGAGGAATTTTTCTCCAAGGGCCAGAAGGGCTCTTCCGCCATGCCGCACAAACGCAATCCGGTTCTCACCGAGAACCTCACCGGCCTTGCGCGCCTCGTCCGCGGCTTTTCGATCCCGGCCATGGAAAACGTTGCCCTCTGGCACGAGCGCGACATCTCCCACTCGTCCGTGGAACGCATGATCGGGCCGGATGCCACCGTCACCCTCGACTTCGCGCTCGCCCGCCTCACCGGCGTGATCGACAAGCTGCTGGTCTATCCCGAGCGCATGGTCGGCAACATGGACCGGCTCGGCGGCCTGGTGCATTCCCAGCGCATCCTGCTTGCCCTCACCCAGGCAGGCTCCTCCCGCGAGGACGCCTATCGCCTTGTCCAGCGCAACGCGATGAAGGTCTGGGAAAGCTATCAGGTGGCCGGTTCTGCCTCCGTCGACTTCATGAGCGAACTCCTGAACGACGAGGAAGTGCGCAAGTACCTCTCCGAGGAGGACATCCGCGACCGCTTCGACCTTGGCTACCACACCAAGCACGTGGACGTGATCTTCGAGCGGGTGTTCGGTGAAAGCTGAACATTTGTGAATTGAGGCCATCTGCCTGAGCAGATGGATTGCCGGCAGGGTTTCATGAAGATCGCGGTCATCTCCGACATTCACGGCAATGTGCTGGCACTGGAGGCCGTTCTTGCGGACCTCAGGATGGAGGCGCCGGACATCGTCGTGAACCTGGGCGACTGCGTCTCCGGCCCGTTGTGGCCGGAGGAAACGGCCGCCATCCTGCGCGAAACGGCCTGGCCGACGGTGCGCGGCAACCATGACCGGTTTCTCATCGAGGATCCGGTCGAAAAACTGGGACAGACCGACGCCTTTGCCATCGAACGGCTGACGGCTGAAAGCCTTGAATGGCTGACGTCCACGCAGCCGGTGATCCGGCTTACGGAGGAAATATTCCTGTGCCACGGCACGCCGGACGACGATGACCGGTACCTGACCGAAAAGGTGGAAGGGCCGAAGGGCCATCTGCCCGATGAGGACAACCTTCTGGAAGACCTGAAGGGCGAGACATCGCCCATCGTCTGCTGCGGCCACACCCACATTCCACGGCTTATCCGGCTCAGGGAAACAGGCCAGATCCTGCTCAACCCCGGCAGCGTCGGCCTGCCCTCCTACGAGGACGACCACCCTCACCGCCACAAGATGGAATCCGGCTCCCCGCACGCCCGCTATGCGCTGATGACCAGCAACGGCGGCGCATGGAACTTCCAGGACAAGGCCCTGAGCTACGATTGGGACGCGGCAAGCCGTGAAGCTGAGAAGAACGGTCGGCCGGACTGGTCCCGTTCACTGGCGCGCGGTTTCTACGGCCCGCTGTCCTGAGCCAACCCTCTCCTTCTCGGGACGAAAGAAGTCGGAACCAAACTACTCTCTCCCCTGTTTAAATACTAGGAATGGAGAGTAAGATGTCCATCAGAACACCGCTATTGAGCTGTATTGCATCGGTCGGGTTGCTCATTTCAGCCACTTTTCCCGGTGCCACGGCTCCCCTTTTGCTGCAGCGGCCACTGTATTCCGCCGCGGCTGAAACAGCCCCGCTCATTCGCGTGCATGATCGCCGGAGATATGACAGCAGGCGCGGTTTCTACACCTGGAACGGACGCCGCTACTACAATGGCCATCGCGGATACCGTACCCCTCGCCGCGGATATCGCAGCTACAATGGCTTTTGGTTTCCGCCTGCCGCCTTTGGCTTCAGGATAATGCCGGCTCCGCGCTACGTACCTCCGCCGCGGTACGGCCGCGGGCTGAGCCAGGCGCATTATCGCTGGTGCGACAACCGGTATCGCTCGTACCGCGGGTACGACAACACGTTCCAGCCCTATAATGGGCCGCGCAAACCCTGTGTGTCGCCATACTGGCCCTGACGGAAGCTCATCCCGCCAGGGTACGGACCGGTATCTTTAAAGGCAGCCTGCGCCACGTTGCGCGGCTGCCCGTTTGACAAGCGCAGCGATCCTCGGCATGAGAGCGGCACATCTTCTGTCTGCTCCCCACAGGTGTGCCCGTGAAAATCTCCGAGACCGACATTCTGCTCATTCCAGGATATGGCAAGATCCTTCCCGGCCACTGGCTGCTGCGCTGGCGGGACAAGATGGCGACGGCCCGAGTGGTGAAGCAGGCCGAATTGCATGTCCCGAGCAGGAAGGAATGGCTGGAGACGCTGGTGGAGCACGTCGAAGCCTGTGACAAACCGGTTGTCCTCGTGGCGCATTCCCTGGGCTGCATCCTGGTTGCGCACGGCGCTCACGCGCTGAAGGGCAAGATCCGCGGCGCCTATCTCGTTGCGCCGTCAGACTGGGACCGCAATGGGCTTGTGAAGGAATTCGACGGCGGTGATTTCAAGCCGGTGCCGCGCAACCCTCTGCCCTTCCAGGCCCATCTGGTCGCAAGCCGCAACGATCCCTACTGCGAGTTCGAAAGATCCCGGGAGTTCGCCATGGCCTGGGGCGCGAGCTTTCAGGATGCGGGGAACGCCGGGCACATCAACCTGGAAAGCGGCCACGGTCCGTGGCCGGAAGGCATGATGTCCTTTGCCCATTTCATGAAGCGCCTCGGCTGACCACGCCTTCGACCTCCTTCAGCGCCGCGTCGACACAATCGACGAGGAACGACCGGTCGATGCCGTGGGCCATCAGGCAATAGCCGTGATCAGCCGCCTCTTGCACCTTCTCCGCACTCATGCAGAAGATGCCTGCCAGTTTGCCGGCCTTCCGCGCCTTGTCGGCGATGCTTGCGGCGACCCTGGCGACCTGCTTGCTGTTCGGATCGACCGCGGCGCCGCCCGAAAGCGAGAGCGAAAGATCGCTCGGACCGACGAATACACCGTCGAGTTCCGGTACCGAGAGGATCTCATCCAGCGCGTCGATCGCCTCCGCGGTTTCGATCATCGCCAGGGAAAGCGTCTGGAAATTGGACTTCGCGGTGTAGTCCTCGATGGTCTGGCCGCTCAGTTCAGCTGCCCGGAAGGGTGACCAGCTGCGCTCGCCGGCCGGTGGGTACTTCACCGCACGCGCGAATTCCTCCGCCTGCCCGCGGGTGTTGATCATCGGCGCGATCAGGCATTCGGCGCCCATATCCGCCAGACGTCCCGCCAGTGCATTGTCGCCGATCGGGATGCGGGCGATCCGGTGCGCGCCTCCCGCGGCAATCGAGGCAAGCGCATCACAGGCATCGTCAAAACCGTAGAGCCCATGCTGGAGATCGATCGCCACCGCCTGATATCCGCCACGGGCAAACAACTCCACGATCATCGGCATGTTCAGAACCGACCAGCCGGTGATCACCGGCCTTCCGGAACGCATCTTGTCAGCAAGACTGGATATATCTGTCACGGTTTCCTCCTGTGAAGTCAGGGATCATCAAATCCCTGCATCGAGGCAACCGCAAGTGCTCTTTGCCGCGGCGGCATAATACCAACCGTCATTGATTATGACCCATCTGATGGACCATATCGGTTTGCCGGCGAGGCGCGTCGCGCAGCGCGACCGTCCGGTCGGGCAAGCGATACAACGACGTCCGGCGGGCCGATATGGTCCACCGAAGGCCGAGTTTTCGAAACGGCCGGTCCGGCGGAAACCACCGCCGGAAACGGAAAACGCCCGCCGTTTCCGGCGGGCGTTTCACAAACTCGGCTCGTGCGGTCAGCCCTGGCTCTGCATCTGCGCGATCGCCTTGTGCATCAGCTCGTCCATGGTGCGGCGGATCTGATGGTCGGACTGCTCGACATTGTTGGCGTCGAAATCCGCACGGATCTTGCGGAACACGTCCTCGTCGCCCGGCTCCTCGAAATCGGCGCGGACGACTTCCTTGGCGTATTCCTCGGCTTTTTCGCCTTCATGACCCAGGAGACCGGCTGCCCACAAACCCAGTAGCTTGTTGCGCCGCGCGGTTGCCTTGAACCGCAGTTCCTCGTCATGCGCGAACTTGTTTTCAAATCCCTGCTCGCGCTTGTCGAATGTGCTCATACCCGTCATCTCCTGAACTGCGCTCATGCACTCTTCCCCCTATATGGGGTCGATTTGGTCTCCTGCATATCCCCGCAAGCGCCGCAAATCAACGCAGATCCTGTCACCTTGCGTCAAAAGCATAACAGACCCTCGTCGTCGGCGGAAAACAGAACATTGTACTTTTGCCGCGCTTCGGGTAAGTTCCGCGCCGCAAAACAGGGATTGCCGCCTGAAGGCACCTGCCGGTCAGACCGAGATGTTCCGGTGGCTTCAGACCAGGTGAGCAAGGACCCTTTTGAAGGTTTCTCTAAAAAAGTACGGTATAGCCAATGAACCGCCGTCGGCGCATCTATGAAGGTAAAGGTAAAATTCTCTACGAAGGTCCCGAACCCGGCACGCTGGTTCAGCACTTCAAGGATGATGCTACCGCCTTCAACAACAAGAAACATGAGATTGTTGACGGCAAGGGCGTGCTCAACAACCGCATTTCCGAATTCATCTTCAACCATCTGAACGCCATCGGCATCCCGACTCACTTCATCCGCCGCCTCAACATGCGCGAGCAGCTGATCCGGGAAGTCGAGATCATTCCGCTGGAAGTGGTCGTGCGCAACGTCGCTGCCGGCTCCATCGCCAAGCGCCTCGGCCTGGAGGAAGGCACGCAACTGCCGCGCTCCATCATCGAGTTCTACTACAAGAACGACGAACTCGACGATCCGATGGTTGCCGAAGAGCACATTACCGCGTTCGGCTGGGCCACTCCGCAGGAGCTGGACGACATCATGGCGCTGGCCATCCGCGTCAATGATTTCCTGTCCGGCCTGTTCCTGGGCGTCGGCATCCGCCTGGTCGATTTCAAGATCGAATGCGGCCGCCTGTTCGAAGGCGACATGATGCGCATCGTGGTCGCGGACGAAATCTCTCCGGACAGCTGCCGTCTGTGGGATATCGAAACCAACGACAAGATGGACAAGGACCGCTTCCGCCGCGACATGGGCGGCATGCTGGAAGCCTACCAGGAAGTCGCCCGGCGGCTCGGCATCATGACCGCCAGCGAACGCCCGGTCGGCTCCGGACCGACCCTGGTGCAGTAAGAACGATCAGGATGCCCCCGCCGTCGAAAGATAGGCGGGGGTTTTTCCTATAACGTCGCTTCGTCCCTTCCAGAACCGGTCAAGCTGGTGTATGGAGCCCCCAAACGGCCCTGCCAGACTTTGATGGAGACAGAAACTCATGAAAGCACGTGTGATCGTTACCCTGAAAAACGGTGTTCTCGATCCTCAGGGAAAAGCCATCGAAGGGGCGCTTGGCGGCCTCGGATTTGGCGATGTCGGCTCCGTCCGCCAGGGCAAGGTGTTTGATGTCGAACTGACCGGCGCCGACACGGAAGCCGCAAAAGCCGAACTGGAGCAGATGTGCGAAAAGCTGCTCGCCAACACCGTGATTGAAAACTACGCGATCGAAATCGCGTAGCGGGGTATGTTTCATGGATGAAGACGCGCGCAAGGCCATCATCTTCATGGCCCTCAAGGCCGCGGTTTTCATCCTGGTGCCAGCCCTTGCGGCGCTGATCGCCGTTCTTGTACTGCTCTGACATTTCGGAACCGCTGCTATGAAGACCGCCGTCATCGTTTTTCCAGGCTCCAATCGCGACCGTGACATGTTCCACGCGCTGGAAAAGATCACCGGCACGCGCCCGCAAAGCGTCTGGCACACGGAAAGCACCCTGCCGGACGTGGATCTCGTTGTCGTACCCGGCGGGTTCTCCTATGGCGATTATCTGCGCTCTGGAGCGATTGCCGCCCGGTCGCCGATCCTGAACGACCTGGTCGCCAAGGCCGACAGCGGCGTTGCCGTCCTCGGCGTCTGCAACGGCTTTCAGATCCTGACCGAAGCGGGCCTCCTGCCGGGCGCCCTGATGCGCAACGCGGGCATCCGCTTCGTGTGCAAGGACGTGCTGATGGAGACCGTCAACAACGCGACCCGCTTCTCCTCCAAGTTCCAGAAAGGCCAGGTCTGGCGCTGCCCGGTGGCCCATCACGACGGCAACTATTTCGCCGACCCCGAGACGCTGAAGCAGATCGAGGACAACGGCCAGGTCGTCTTCCGCTATGCGAACGGCACCAATCCGAACGGCTCGATCAACGACATCGCGGGCATCACCAACGCCAGAGGCAACGTACTCGGCATGATGCCGCATCCGGAAAACCTGATTGAACCGCTGCACGGCGGTCTCGACGGCCGCCTGCTCTTCGAAAGCCTGCTCGACCGGGCGGCCTGACAAGGCCGTCCTCCGCAGGACCTCATTCCCCAGCCGCCCTCAAGTCCCATTCAGGAAGGATCGCTATGCGTCTGCGCATAAGCGGACGCACAGGCCTATTGATTTCGGGCACTTCCCGCCTCACCCTGCCACCAGAGGGAAAAGCCGGACGGGTGTCCCTTTCCTGATCGATTGCGACCTTGCCAGGAGGCGGAGATGACGGACCTTGAACTCGACAAAGACACGCGGATCCGCCTTGCTCTCCAGATCCAGCGATTCATGGCTGAGGACCTGGACGTGGAGATCGGCAACATGGATGCCGAAAAACTGATCGAGTATCTCACCTCGACCCTCGGCGCCCAGTTCTACAACCAGGGCCTCAAGGAGGCGCAGGCGCTTTTTGCCCGCAAGTCGGAGGAAATAACCTACGCCGTCTACGAGCTTGAAGTGCCGGAAGACCCGATACGGTAGGACCGATCACGCCGCCTGAGCGCGTCTCTGCCTGGGCGGATAGCCGAAGCGGCGGGAGAAGGCCCTTGAGAAGGCGGCGGGGCTGGTGAAGCCGCAAAGACTGGCAACGGACTTCACCTGCCGTCCCGTCTCGAGCTCGGCCCGGGCGATATCCAGCCGCCAATGGGCGAGATACACCATGGGCGTCGTCCCCACGAGTTCCTTGAAGGTGACCGCAAACTGGGTGCGGGACATGCCTGCCGTGTCGGCGAGCTTCTCCAGCGTCCAGGCTTGCGCGGGCGCCTCGTGGATGGCGACGAGGGCCGCTGCGATGCGCGGATGCGCAAGGCCGCTCAGGAGACCGCTATCGGCCCTGCCCTCCTCCATCGCATGGCGCAACAACCGGATGACCACCACCTCGCACAGGCGCTGAAAGGCGGCCTGGCCGCCGCAGCGCGGCGTGGTGACTTCCTCGATCAGCGGCATCACCACTGCCGTGAGATACGGCTGTTCGCCCAAGGGCACGCTGATGTGGTCCGGCAGCGCGTCGACGAGATGCCTGCCTATTCCCGAAATCATGATGCGCGCACCGACAAGCGGATTTTCATCGGCGATCGGCCCCATTTCCGGAACGGCCCGCGCGCCGTCCTTCAACGGACAGAAAGCCAGCCGCAGCGTTCCCGCGCTGCCGGAATAAATTGCGAAATTGGAAGTCTCCTGCACCGGGCAGTCGATCAGGATATCCGACACCTGCACCTTCAGCCGGTCGATGAGCGAGGACAGCCGGTCCAGCTTTCCGTTGAAGGATGTTCGAAAGGGAACCGGCATTTCCGTACTCCTAATCATCTTTTCCGGATGTTTCCTGAACATTCGTTCAATAACCTATGACGATCCGCAAGGCAATGTGAAGCCTTGCTCTTATGGAAAGAGGAAACAGAATGCTTGTCCCACGCCAGCCGGTCCCCGACCTGAAAGTTGAAACCCTGACCTCCGGCACTTTCGACATTGCCGGGGACGAAGCCGGGTTTGCCACTCTCGTCGTCTTCTATCGCGGCCTGCACTGCCCGATCTGCGGCACCTATCTGAAAGAACTCGGGCGCCTGACCCCGGATTTCGCCGCCAAGGGCGTCAAGACAATCGCGATCTCGTCCGACACCCGCGACCGTGCCGGGCAGATGGCCGACAAGGTAGGCTTTCCGGATCTCCGCTTCGGCTACGGCCTGCCGCTTTCCGTTGCCAGAAACTGGGGGCTGTTCATCTCCACCAGCCGCGGCAAGACGTCGATCGGCATCGACGAACCGGAGCTCTTTTCCGAACCGGGCGTGTTTCTGGTCAAGCCCGACGGAACGCTCTATTTCGCCGCCGTCCAGACCATGCCCTTCGTCCGCCCGCATTTCCAGGAACTGCTCGGCGCGCTCGATTTCGTGCAGAAAAACGACTATCCGGCGCGCGGCGAATATACAGGCGCCGTTTGACGCGTCTTGGCAAAGCCGCTCCTGCTGCGAGGAGCTGTCGGTCCGGCCCCTTCAGCAAAACAAAGAAATGCCGGACACGGGCTGCATCGTGTCCGGCATTGCTCCAGGTTCAAGATTGAACCCCTTCACGCCTGACGTGCCGGCTTATGGCCGGTGGCGTCGGGCGGAATGTTTCCCGACCGAATGGCCGCCCGCGCGGACATTTGATCGGGAAACATTCTCACCAGCTTGTTCCCCCGATCCCAAGAGTCAGCACCTCTGATTGCGGCACTTTTCGGGACGGGAGCGGCATACTTCGGCGACGCTCACCTGCGATGCCCCCACAGGTCCTTGCTGTCCCAAAACGGCCGGATGGCTTCCTGGTACGCGGCTTCGCGGGTCAGGCCCAGGTCATTGAGCTCCCTCTCGGTCAGATCCAGCAACTGTCTGCGTGTCCGCGCCGTGCGCGACCAGCCTGCAAGCCTTGCCGACAGAACCTCCAACAGCTCCCTGCGGAACCACAGCCTGGACAACCGCCGTCCCCTAATTGTTTCTATTGCACTCATTTTCACACCTCATAAGGGTAACAATCATCGAATAGAACGCATTGTAGCGCTACAATGTTATGAATTGACTCCTTTCAGGATGCAATATATTAAATTGTCACCATGACAAATTGGCACCCAGAGATTCCAGACGGCCAGGGGCCGCTCTATATCCGCCTCGCGGACCGGATCGCCGAGGATATTTCAACCGGCGCGCTGGCCGCGGGCGCGAAGCTGCCGCCCCAGCGCGACCTTGCCTATGACCTGGGCGTAACCGTCGGCACGATCGGCCGGGCCTATGCGATGATCCGGCAGCGGGGCCTGGTGAGCGGCGAAGTCGGGCGCGGCACGTTTGTGCTCGGCAGCCCCCATGCCGCCCAACTTGAGGAAAAGGCCAAACCGGACCTCGACCAGCGGTCCGGCCCCAGCCGGCAAGGCTCGGAACAGGCGACCGACTCCTGGATAAAAGGAGCCATGGCGGTCCCGCAGGACACCGCCTTCGGCGGAACCCGGATTTCCGTGCCCGCGCCGGAAGCCATCCGCTTCGACAGCACGACGGCCCCGGAAATCGGTCAGGCGGAAATCATCGGCAGACTCACTGCGGCGATCGTCGCTGATTGCCCCTATGACATTGCCAGCTATACGAGAGCCGTCCCGGACAGCTGGCGCATGGCGGGACAACAATGGCTGGCGCGCAACGGCTGGACGCCGCCGGAAGGCAGCATCGTGCCAACCCATGGTGCCCAGGCCGCCAGCATGGCGATCCTTGCCGCAACCACGGCCCCGGGCGACCAGATCGCGTTCGAGGATCTCACCTACAGTTCTATCGCCAGGGGCGCGGCACTGTCCGGACGCAGGCCCGTTGAGGTCGCGCGCGATGACGAGGGGCCCATTCCCGAAGACCTTGCCCGCGTCTGCGCGCAAAAGCATCCGAAAATGCTGTTCCTGACGCCGACCATGCATAACCCGACGGTTGGCCAGATGGGCGAAGACCGGCGCAGGGAGATTGTCGCCATTGCGCGCCGGAACAATCTCTGGATCATTGAGGATGAGGTCTACGGATCGCTGCGGGATACCGCGACTCCTCCTCTGGCCGCCCTGGCCCCGGAACGCACATTCCATGTGGGCTCCCTGTCCAAGTCGGTCGCCGCAGGTGTACGCGGTGGCTGGGTGTCCAGCCCGCTCTCCCATGCACAGCGGATTTACACCGCCCACAAGATGCTGACCGGCGGCATTTCGTTTCTCCTCGCCGAGCTTTCCGCCCGGCTGGTGCTGTCCGGCGCCGCCGTCGCGATGCGCGAAAAGATCCTGGCGGAAATCGCCGCCCGGCACGACCTGGTAAAGCACTATCTCGGCACCTACGACCTGGAAGCCGCACCGGATGCACCGTTCCTGTGGCTGAAGGTTCCCGAGCCATGGCTGTCAGGCACGTTCAAGGCGGCGGCGGCAGCTTCCAACGTCCTGATCGACGACGAGGACGAGTTCAAATCCGGCCGCTCCGGCAAGGTTCACCACCGGGTCCGGATCGGCGTCACCAATCCGTTGACGCGCGAGGAAACCGCCAAGGGGCTCGGCATCATCCGCAATCTCCTGGAAGACAGTTGCGCGTGCTACGACAGTTTCGAGTGAGGGTTGCCCCGCCCGTTCCTGTCGCGTTAAAAATATTCTCCGTTTCGTGATCGCAGCTATTGCGCCGTGCACCCGGCGCTCCCATTTGCCGGAAACCTCAGGTGAAGGTCTCCAAATAAATGACATATCTTGCAATTCTGCTCGGACTGGTTCTGCTGGTCGCGGGCGGCGATATTCTGGTGCGCGGGTCCGTGGGCCTTGCGCAGCGTTTCGGCATTTCCGAACTCCTGATCGGCCTTGTGCTGGTGGGCTTCGGGACCTCCACGCCGGAATTGATGACCAGCCTTTTGGCTGCCCTTGACGGTTCGCCCGGCATCGCCGTCGGCAATGTGGCCGGGTCGAACATCGCCAACATTCTTCTCATCCTCGGTCTCTCGGCCCTGATCTTTCCGATCCGCGTCCAGCCCGCCGCGCTCTACCGCGACGGTCCGGCCAACGCGCTGGCCGCGCTTGCCTTCACGGGCCTGGCCCTCACCGGCATGATCGGCCGGGTGGAAGGGATCGTCCTGCTGGCGGGCCTTGCCGGTTATCTCGTCCTCACCTACCGGATGGAAAGCGGCCGCAACACGCCGTCCGCCGAGATGCATCGCAGCGAAGCCCATTCGGTAACCGCGCAACCGGCGGCCGCCGGCCTGCCCGTCAATATCGCCATGGCCCTCGGCGGCCTGGTGATGATCCTCGGCGGCGCCCATTTCCTCGTCACCGGCGCCGTCAGCCTTGCGCAGGCCATGGGTGTCAGCGATGCCGTCATCGGCGTTACTATCGTTGCGGTCGGCACTTCCCTGCCCGAGCTGGTCACCTCCGTCATTGCCGCTGTGCGGCGCCAGGCGGATATCGCGCTCGGCAACATACTCGGCTCGAACCTGTTCAACATCCTCGGCATTCTCGGCATCACGGCCGCGATCGCCCCGCTTCAGGTGCCGCCCGAGATTGCCGGTTTCGACATCTGGGTCCTTCTGGCCGCCACCGCGGCGCTGATCGTCTTCTGCATGAGCGGCTGGCGCATCAGCAGGCGCGAAGGGGTGCTGATGCTGGTCGGATATGTGGCCTATACGGCAACGGTCACCGCAATGGCTCTTCGATGACGTTTGTCGAATTTCTTTGCGTTCCGAGGCTCCCCATTTCCGGGACAATCTGCTAAACGGCGGCATCATCGCCTGCCCGCGCCGCCGCGGCCTTGCCACGGCGGCCCAAAACACTGGAACGTCATGATCCCGAACGACATCAAGATCACGCCCGAACTGGTTGCTTCCCACGGTTTGAAGCCGGATGAGTATGAGCGCATTCTGGAACTGATCGGCCGGGAGCCGACCTTCACCGAGCTCGGCATTTTCTCCGCCATGTGGAACGAGCACTGTTCCTACAAGTCGTCCAAGAAATGGCTGAAGACCCTGCCGACCAAGGGCCCGCGGGTGTTGCAGGGACCGGGCGAGAATGCGGGTGTCGTCGACATCGGCGACGGGCAGGCCGTCGTCTTCAAGATGGAAAGCCACAACCACCCGTCCTACATCGAGCCCTACCAGGGCGCGGCGACGGGGGTGGGCGGCATCCTGCGCGACGTCTTCACCATGGGCGCCCGCCCGGTTGCGGCCATGAACGCGCTGCGCTTCGGCGCGCCGGATCATCCGCGCACCAGGCACCTGGTTTCCGGCGTCGTTGCCGGCGTCGGCGGCTACGGCAATTCCTTCGGCGTTCCCACGGTGGGCGGCGAGGTCGAGTTCCACGCCCGCTACAACGGCAACTGCCTGGTCAATGCCTTTGCCGCGGGCCTTGCAAGAACCGACGCCATCTTCCTCTCCAAGGCCGAAGGTGTCGGCCTGCCGGTCGTCTATCTCGGCGCCAAGACGGGCCGCGACGGCGTCGGCGGGGCGACTATGGCCTCTGCCGAGTTTGACGATACGATCGAGGAAAAGCGCCCCACCGTTCAGGTCGGGGACCCGTTCACCGAGAAATGCCTGCTTGAAGCCTGCCTGGAGCTGATGGATACGGGTGCGGTGATCGCTATCCAGGACATGGGCGCGGCCGGTCTCACCTGTTCCGCCGTTGAAATGGGTGCCAAGGGTGATCTCGGCATCGAGCTCGACCTCGACAAGGTGCCGGTGCGCGAAGAACGCATGAGCGCCTATGAGATGATGCTGTCGGAAAGCCAGGAGCGCATGCTCATGGTGCTGCGCCCCGAAAAGGAGCACCAGGCCGAGGCGATCTTCAAGAAATGGGGCCTCGATTTCGCGATCGTCGGCGTCACCACCGACACGCTGCGCTTCGTGGTCAAGCACCAGGGTGACGTCGTCGCCGATCTGCCCATCAAGGAGCTCGGCGACGAAGCGCCCGAATACGACCGCCCCTGGGTGGAGGCGAAGAAACGGCCGGTGCTGCTGGCCTCCCAGGTCGAGGAGCCCAGGGACTACGCCGAAGCCCTCAAGACCCTCGTCGGCAGCGCGAACGGCTCGTCCCGCCGCTGGGTCTATGAGCAGTACGACACGCTGATCCAGGGCAATACGGCGGAACGCCCGGGGGGAGATGCCGGCATCATCCGCGTCGAGGGCACCCGCAAGGGCCTTGCCTTCTCCGTCGACGTGACGCCGCGCTACTGCGAGGCCGATCCGTTCGAGGGCGGCAAGCAGGCCGTCGCCGAAGTCTGGCGCAACCTCACCGCTGTCGGCGCCGAGCCCCTGGCCGCCACCGATAACCTGAATTTCGGCAATCCGGAAAAGCCGGATATCATGGGCCAGCTCGTCGGCTGCATCAAAGGCATCGGCGAGGCGTGCAGCCGTCTGGACTTCCCGATCGTATCGGGGAACGTCTCGCTCTATAACGAAACCCACGGCGAGGCGATCCTGCCCACCCCGGCCATCGGCGGCGTCGGCCTGCTGCCGGATGTGAGCAATCATGCGACCGCCGCCTTCCGCAACGAGGGCGACGCGATCCTCCTCATCGGCGGCTTCGGCACGCATCTCGGCGCCTCGCAGTATCTGGCCGAGGTTGTCGGCCGCGAGGAAGGCGCCCCTCCCCGGTGGACCTTGCCGCCGAGAAGCACCATGGTACCCTTGTCCGCCACCTGATCGGCGCAAACCGCGTCACCGGCGTGCATGACGTTTCCTCCGGCGGCCTCGGCGTCGCGCTTGCGGAAATGGCGATTGCCGGTGGTATCGGCGCGACCGTCAAGGTGGAGGGCCGGCCTCATGCCGCCCTGTTCGGCGAGGACCAGGGCCGCTACGTCGTCACCGTGGCGCCCGGCGAAGTCGAAGCCGTGCTGGAGGACATCCTCGACAACGGCGTCGACGTTCAGCATATCGGCACGACGGGAGGCGGGGATTTGACTGTTGAAGGCATCCTCACCATATCCGTTGCAAACTTGAAGAAAGCGCATGAAGATTGGTTCCCGACATATATGGCAAATGCCTGAGCAATTGCCTTTCAGGAACGACCAACAAGGATGGACGCACGATGCCGATGAACGCGAATGAGATCGAAACCCTGATCAAGGCGGCTCTGCCTGACGCTCAGGTGGAGATCCGTGATCTGGCTGGAGACGGCGACCACTACGCGGCCAACGTTGTCTCCGAATCCTTCCGGGGCAAAAGCCGTGTTCAGCAGCATCAGCTGGTTTACGAAGCCCTGAAAGGCAACATGGGCGGCGCGTTGCATGCCCTTGCCCTTCAGACCCGCGCACCGGACTGATTTGACAGATTGCCGCACAAGGCGCCCACGAACTTGATTCTTTCCCCTGTCTCCGACAGACAGGCGGACACGACAGACAAAGGACCGACAGCCATGAGCATCCAGGACTGGATCAAAAACGAAGTCGACACCAACGACGTTGTGCTTTTCATGAAAGGCACCCCGTCCTTCCCGCAATGCGGTTTCTCCGGTCAGGTCGTACAGATCCTCGACTATGTCGGTGCCCCCTACAAGGGCATCAACGTCCTGGAAGACGACGAGCTGCGCCAGGGCATCAAGGACTTCTCCAACTGGCCGACCATCCCGCAGCTCTACGTCAAGGGCGAGTTCGTCGGCGGCTGCGACATCATCCGCGAAATGTTCCAGAACAAGGAACTGCAGGGCGTGCTGTCCGAAAAAGGCATCGAAACCAACCAGCAGACCGCCTGACGCGCGACGCAGGATTAACGGGATCAGGGGGCCGGCTTGCCGCCCCCTTTTTCTTTGAGGTTTTCGTCTCCCCGCCCTCACGGCATTCGGACAAGCGCAGCAAAGCTGCGCGCAGATCCGGACCGCCACGTGGTGGATAGCCCCTGCTCCCCCTGTCAAAACTACCCATATTCCGGATTTATCCAAAGTTTACCCGAATCAAATCGGGCAAAATTGAGGCACGCCCTCGGCAAGATTCGCCGAATCATCTAGACTGAATGGCAGGTGAATGCGGATTTCAGAATGGGTACAGATGTGCTCCGCCATTTTCCGACCATATCGCAAGGCTTGAGAAGACAGGCCGGGGAATGGGATCGGGGACTATGAACAAGATTGCAGTGACAACCACCTCCATCTTCGCGCTGGCGATTGCCGGGGCGGGATTTGTCCTGTCCGGTGGCCCGACGGCCGACAGCGAACTGCGCCGCATCGACTGCCAGATGATCACCATGTTCACGCCGGCCCGGCACAAGAGCGCCGAACAGCTTTGCGAAAACTATGGCGGCGTCGCGCTGAAGGATGCCGAGCCGAACAAGGAAGGCCTGATCATCCTGGTCCGCAACCAGCCGATGGGCGGCTTTGAAGGCGGCAAGGCGATTCCGTAAAACGCCCTCCGACGAACGGCACTTTGGGCTGCCCCGGAAGCCTCGATCGCTCAGACGAAACTGGAGATGGGTCCTACCGGTCCGCGTCCTGCGGCCGGCACAAGGGTGAGATCGCATAGGCCTCGACGGGCTCTGTGACATTGTGCAGGCGCACGGCGCCCAGCGCCTCCGCCGCGCAGCCGGCCACTTCCGCCACCTCCCGTGTGGTGACCACCGCATGGCCTTGCGCCTTGCCGTGATCGCCGAGCCGGGCGGCAATATTCGCGGCGCTGCCGATCACGGTGAAATCCAGCCGTTCCTTCGAGCCGACATTGCCGTAGGTCACCTCGCCAAAGGCGATGCCGATGGAGCAGGAAAGCCTGGCATTGCCCTCCCCGCCCGGCTCCTGCAGCCTGTTGACGATTTCATCGGCACTGGCAACCGCCTGGCGGCAGGCCTCCTGATAGCCGGAGCTGGCCGGAAAAATGGCCAGCACCGCATCGCCGATGAATTTCAGCACCTCGCCCTCATGGGCATTGATCACGTCCGTGGTGATCTCGAAGAACCGGTTGAGTTCGGCGACATAGGCGTCCCGGCCGAGCTCGGCTTCCAGCCGGGTCGAATTGCGCAAATCGCAGAACACGATCGCCGCGTCGATGACATCTCCGTCGCCCCGCCGGATTTCCCCGCCAAGCACCCGCGCGCCGGTGCGCTTGCCCAGATAGGTTTCCAACAGAGACGTGGCGTTGGAGGTCAGGGCGAAGACTTCGAAAAGCCGGCTGATCAGCGCCGAACACTCGAACACCAGCCCCAGATTGGCCGTGGTGAAGCCGTCCGGGTCGTCGCAGGCAAGCGTCATGACGTTGATCCTCCCGCCCGAAAAGGGAAGCGGCATGGCGACATAGTCGGTCACGCCCTGCTGCCTCAGATCTTCCAGGATCGGGAAGTTGAATTCGTCGGGATTGGAGTCGAGCTTCTGGCGGATGCCGCCGAGGCCATCGGCGACATGCTGCAGCGGGCTTTCCCGGAAGGCTGGGCTGTCCAGCACCTCGTAGGAGGGCGAAAAGCTCGTTACCTCGTCGCTGTCCCGCGTCCAGATGAAGTGCCGTCCGGCGATCATCGGATGAAGAGACCAGATCAGGATGGTCAGCCGGCAGACCGAGATGCCGTCCTCGACGAGCCTGCGGCCCAGCGCCGCCGTCAGTTCCTCGGGTGTGCGCTTCGCCCACGCTTCACGCAGCAGCCAGTCCACCGTCGGGCCGGTGATGTTGCCGGCAGGCGGCATGCCGAGGGCATCGCCCTGATGCTCGATACCCGACACGGTTCCCGGCATGAAGGCGACATAGCCGTCGACCGCCTTGCCCTCCGGCAGCGCGTTGCGGTAGCTCCAGGCGCCGTGCTCGAACACTTCCTCGCCGACATGCACATGGGCGTAGGACGCCGTTCCCTTGAACGGGCAGAACGTCCTGAAGTCGGGGGCCGGTTCCAGCTTCGCCACAACGTCTTCCCGCGGGAAATAGACGACCGGTGGCAGGCGGGTCTCGTACATCACCCGCGCACGCTCGGACCGGGCCAGCACAAAGTCTCCCCGCCAGGCCGTCACCGGTCCGGAGAGCGGCTCAACAAGGATGCCGTAGTCATTCGAGGTCTGCTGTACGCGCACTGTCATGTCGGTAATAGAGATAGGAGCCCGGGCGAGTCCTGTCCAGCGCTGTGTCACCCCTGTCTATGGGAGCGCCGGCCAAGCGCCAGCACGAGCCGGGCCACTCGCGGACCCGCCCCTATTCGGCGGCGAACAGCTTTGCCGTCATCGCAAGGCTCGCCCCGCACGGTTCTTCCGCTTCTCCGTCCCCCAGGACCTGTCCGGCGTCTGCCGGGCGCAGGTTGACGAAGTCGTAGAGCGCGCGGTCGAGAAGATGGGACGGCCGCGTGTTGGCCAGCGCGCGCGCCATGATGCCGAGCCGGCCCGGGTTTTCCTTTTCCCAGCCGGCAAGCATGCGCTTGACTTCCTCGCGCTGCAGCCCGTCCTGGGAACCGCACAGATTGCACGGAATGATGGGAAACTTCATGCCGTTCGAAAACCGGGCGATATCGCTTTCGGCCGCATAGGCGAGCGGGCGCAGCACCAGGAGGTCGCCCTCGTCATTGATCAGCTTCGGCGGCATGGAGGCCAGCCGGCCGCCGTGGAAGAGGTTCATGAAGAAGGTCTCCAGAATATCTTCCCGGTGATGGCCGAGCACGATCGCCTCGCAGCCCTGCTCCCTCGCGATGCGGTAGAGAATGCCCCGGCGCAGCCGCGAGCACAGCGAACAGTAGGTCCGGTGCTCGGGGATCTTGTCCGTAACGATCGAATAGGTGTCCTCGCGCACGATGACGTGCTCGATGCCGTTCGCCTGAAGGAATTCCGGCAGGACATGCGCCGGAAAGCCCGGCTGGGCCTGGTCCAGGTTGCAGGCGATCAGGTCGGCTGGCAGCAGCCCGCGCCATTTAAGTTCGCTCAGCACCGCCAGCAGCGTATAGCTGTCCTTGCCGCCGGAAAGACATACCAGCCATTTCGGCCGCTTCTCCTGCGAAGTCTCCGCCGGCAGCATGCCGAAGTCGCTTATCGCCTCGCGCGCCTGCCGCAACAGCCGCTTGCGCAGCTTCTTGAACTCCACACCGGATGGCGCCGCGCGCAAGAGCGGCGGAACCTCCACGCTGTCGGCAGCAATATCATTCATGTCCGAGGCCCTGCGGCTGATGTCCTGACGTCCCGCTGACATACCGGATCGCTCCGGCAGCGCCAAGGGGAAAGCCGGGGTTTTCAGGTGTGGAGCAAAGAACAATTTATCGCGAAATACAATGTGAGCAGTGCGTCTGCTTTGAACCGATAACCCAAACACCCCGTCGTTGCTGATCTGTCTCTCAATCAAACCACCCATGAACACAACAGATCGCCTAGGAGCATGATCACGGACGGACCTCGCCCAACCTTGAATTTCGGATTGCGGGTCGCACCTAATCAAAGCAGACAAACGGCACGCCGGCCATTACGTACACAGCCACAACACCATGCTCACCACAAAACGACCTCATCCTGAGGAAGCGCGCAGCGCTGTCTCGAAGGATGGGCCGCTTGCCCGGAGGGTGGAGCCCATCCTTCGAGACGGACCTAAAGGTCCTCCTCAGGATGAGGCCGTGCGTCCATTTCTTTCCGGCCCGGGATCTCCAAAAAAGAAAAGGCCCACCTTCCGGCGGGCCTTTCCGATGAACCATATTCGGCGGAGGATTACCGCGAATAGAATTCGACCACGAGGTTCGGTTCCATCTGTACCGGGTACGGCACGTCGGCGAAAGCCGGAACGCGGTTGTAGGTGGCGGTCATCTTGGAGTGATCGGCGTCGATATAGTCCGGCACGTCACGCTCTGCGGACTGGACGGCTTCCAGAACGAGGGCGAGCTGCTTGGACTTTTCGCGGACTTCAATCACGTCGCCCGGGCGAACCTGGTAGCTCGGGATGTTCACGCGCTTGCCGTTGACCTTGATGTGGCCATGGTTGACGAACTGGCGAGCGGCGAAAACGGTCGGAACGAATTTCGCGCGGTAGACGATCGCGTCCAGACGGCGCTCCAAAAGGCCGATCAGGTTTTCGGAAGTATCGCCGCGCAGGCGGGACGCTTCTCCATAAACCTTGTGGAACTGCTTTTCGGAAATGTTGCCGTAGTAGCCTTTCAGCTTCTGCTTGGCGCGGAGCTGAACACCGAAGTCGGACAGTTTGCCCTTGCGGCGCTGGCCGTGCTGACCCGGGCCGTATTCGCGTTTGTTGGCCGGGCTCTTCGGACGACCCCAGATGTTTTCGCCCATCCGGCGGTCGAGCTTGTACTTAACGCTGTGGCGCTTTGACATCGCGGTTTCCTTTGAATTCGCGTTTTTATAAAAGGAAACGCGCCCTCCTTTGTCGTTCCCGGTCCAAGGACCGGTTCGGACCGACAGGGATCCAGCAAGACGGCGCCGGCTGGATGCCCACGGGTGCGTAAATCCGGAAGGCGTTTGCCCCCGGACCGCGCGGAGATACAGGCAAGGCTCTCAAATGTCAATGCACGGGCGGCGCACAGGGCGGGAGAGGACGCGATTTTCCTGCCCTTCGGCACCTTCCGGGACCCTTTTCCGGCCTGCGGGCGGCGTCATTGTCATAATTTCTGCCGTAACGTCCATAAACGGTGAAAAATAATGCATAAATTTAGAGTTTTTTAATTGCAGTTTCACACTATGCAATCGCCGCTACAACTAGAGCGAATAATATCGTTGCGGCAGCACGTTGAAGCCCCCATTACACAATGAAAGTATCAGCAGCCAGACATTCTTTGCAGGATCAACATGTCAGCGAATAATATCACAGCACTTCAGACCGGCCTGGACAGCCCCGGTTTGCTACGTCATTCGCTGCAGGACATGCTGAACGCGCTGGACTATGCCCTCCAGCCGGTTGTCGACATCGGAACGGGCGTTGTCTACGGCTACGAAGCGCAGATCCGCAACTGGGAACTTGTCGGCGCGACGTCACCGGACCATCTGATCGATATCGCCCATGCGGAGGGTTTCCTGCCCGAACTGGAGGCCCAGCTTCTGCGCAAGGCCTTCGTGCGGTTCAAGGACCTGAAGATCGCCCAGGACACCAAGCTTTATTTCAAGCTGGACGGGCGCAATCTCGGCCGGGACGACGACCCGCGCATGCATCTGGCACAGATTGCCGGCGAGGCCGGGATGAGCGCCAACCAGATCTGCCTGGAATTCTCCGAACGCCATCAGCAGACCTTCACCGACGTCACCCACCATGCCGTCAATGCCCTGCGGCAGCTGGGATTCCTGGTGGCGCTCGACGACTTCGGACGCGGCTCGTCCGAGCTGCGGCTGCTGCACGACATGTCGCCGGATTACGTCAAGATCGACCGGTTCTTTCTGAACGGCATCGATTGCGACGCGCGGCGCAAGCTGTTCGTCACAACGGTGGCCAATCTCGCCCATGTGCTGGGCGCCCGGGTGATCGCCGAAGGCGTGGAAACGGACCGGGAATTCAAGGCGTGCCGGGAGGCGGGCTGCGATCTCATCCAGGGCTATTTCGTCGCCAAACCGTTTCAGGAGGCCTCCGGCGCCAAGCTCTTCTACGATCACATCCGCGCGCCCGGCCTCGGCCGCAAGCGGCGCGAGGAGCAGGAGCGCATCCGCAACGAACTCATCAAACTGCCGACCATACGGTTCGACGCTTCCATGAACGAACTCCTGGACATGGTGGTGCACAATCAGGACGGCAACGTGATCCCTGTCCTGGACAGCAACAACGAGCCGCGCGGGCTGATCCACGAGCGTGACCTGAAAGCCTATCTGTATGCCGGCGGCCCGGACGACGAGGACGCCAAGGCGGCGCTCGACTTTCCGCTGCGCTCCTTCGTGCGCGCCTGCCCGATCGCCGATATCGACAGCGATGCGGACATGCTGCTGGTGACATTCGCCTCGTCCATCAATTCCGACGGCATCATCATCACCGAGAGCTTCCGTTATGCCGGGTTCCTGTCGGCAACATCGCTCTTGAAGATCATCCACGAAAAGCGCCTTCAGGAAGCGCAGGACCAGAACCCCCTCACCCGCCTGCCGGGCAACGGCGCCATCACGCGGTTCATTTCGGAAGCCGCGCGCAAGGGCACGCAGGACCGGCATCTGTGCTACCTGGACTTCGACAATTTCAAGCCCTTCAACGATACCTACGGCTATCGCCAGGGCGACCGGGCGATCATCCTGTTCGGCGAACTGCTGCAGCGGCACATTGCCGGCACGGGAACGTTCATCGGGCATCTGGGCGGCGACGACTTCTTCGCCGGGATCCACCATTCCGACCAAACCGACGTCGCCGCCAGAATGCTCGCGATCAAGCGCGCGTTCCGCCTGGATGTGGAAAGCTTCTATGATCCGGAGCACCGGGCGCGCGGCTATATCGAGGCCCAGGACCGCTTCGGCACCACCCGCCAGTTCCCGCTCCTTCAGTGCTCCATCTCGGTCCTCAGCCTGCCCAAGGGCATGACGGTCCATCCGGACACGCTCAACGAGGAAATCATGGAGCTGAAGCGGGCGGCGAAGAGATCCGACGACGGCCTGGCGGTGAAAAGCCTCGCGGCGTGAGGCTGTACGGCCTCCCGCAGCTCAATCCCTCTCCAGCACCAGCCCGAACCCGGCAAGCAGGCGCACCAGGGCCGGGTCTTTGGGGTTTGAGGTGAAGATCGCCCGGTCCGGCGTGTCCGCCGGCGCACTTGCCGCGTCCGCCCCCAGAACCCGCACGAGCTGGCGGGCGATTGCCTCGGCCGGGTCCAGCCAGTCCACCGGCCAGGGCGCGATCTTGCGGAAGCGGTTGGTCAGGAACGGATAATGGGTGCAGGCAAGCACGACGATATCGGTCCGCCGGCCTTCGCTCTCCAGAAAGCAGTCCGAAATTTCCGCCAGAAGTGCCTCGTCGGCAACCGGATCGCCGCGAAGATGGTATTCGGCCATTTCCGCCAGCAGGTCGGAGCCCACCAGGCGCACATGGCACTGGCTGGCGAAACTCTCGATCAAGCTCCTGGTATAGGCCCGGCGCACGGTGCCGGGGGTCGCCAGCACCGAAATCAGCCCGGACGCGGTCCGCTCCGCCGCCGGCTTGATCGCCGGCACGGTGCCGACAAACGGCACTTGCGGATGCGCCCTGCGCAAGGCGTCTCCCGCCAGCGTGAAGGCGGTGTTGCAGGCAATGACCACCGCTTTCGGCTCATGGGTGGCAATCAGCTTGTCGAAAAGGGTCAGCAGCCGCGCCTTCAGGTCAGCTTCCGGCCAGCGGCCGATCGGAAAGGCCGCATCGTCGGCCACGTAAAGCAGCGGCTCATAGGGAAGCAGATACCGGGCCTCGCGCAGCACGGTCAGTCCGCCAAGGCCTGAATCGAAGAACAGAACCGGTCCGCCGCTCCCCATCGTGTTCACCTGTTTCCCACCTTTGCGCCTGATGCAAGCGGATCACGCAAGTTGAAGCTCATCACGCGGTTCAATTCAATCGAGAAGTGCTCTACCAGCGAGGGTTCGGGACGTCGTTCCGTGAGCCACCAAGCTGGCGGCATTAAGATACACACCCTCATCCTGAGGAAGCGCGAAGCGCTGTCTCGAAGGATAGGCCGCTTTCTCGGAACCTGCCGCCCAATCCTTCGAGACGCGAGCAAGCTCGCTCATCAGGATGAGGTTTGTTTTGTCGCGAGCGCTGTTGGTTTGAGTTGTCCGTCTTCTGAGCAAATCGCGGGGGTGGCAATTCCCACCCCTTCGAATTACCCCGTATGGTCAACCGTTGAACCACCACATCTAGCTTTCCTCGCCGTGCTCCCGGCTCTTGCGCGGCCGCGTTTCGCGTTTTTCCAGGGAGGCCACCACGCCCCGCAACGCGCGCACTTCCTGGTCCGTCAGTTCCGCCTTCTGGAAGATGTTACGCAGGGTCCGCACCATATGCGGGCGCCGTTCGGGCGGCCGGAAGAAGGTTGCCGCGTCCAGGGCGCTTTCCAGATGCTCGAAGAAGCGCAGCACTTCGTCCTTCTTCGCCGGCGGGTGCTCTTCGTCCGACAGGATGAACGGCAGCGCGCCGGAAGTGGCCGTCTTGCGCCACTCGTAGGCACACACCAGCACGGCCTGGGCGATGTTGAGCGACGCAAAATCAGGATCGACCGGCAGGGTGAGGATCGCGTCGGCCAGCGCCACCTCCTCATTGTTCAGCCCCCAGCGTTCCCGGCCGAACAGATAGCCGGTGGCATGGCCCATGCCGCCCAGTTCCACGGCCTTGCGTGCCGCTTCGTCCGGGCCGCAGACGGGCTTGGGCACTTCGCGGGAGCGGGCGGTGGTCGCATAGACGAATTGCAGATCGGCAATCGCCGCCTCCACACTGTCGAACACCTGCACCTTGTCGATGACATGGTCCGCCCGGCTCGCCGCCGCCCGCGCCTTTTCGCTCGGCCAGCCGTCGCGCGGGTTGACGATCCTGAGATCCGCCAGGCCGAAATTCGCCATGGCCCGGGCCGCCGTGCCGATATTCTCGCCAAGCTGCGGCTCGCACAGGATCACCGCCGGCGGCCTCGCCGTCACCGCACGGGCTTCTTCTCGTATCTTTGCGTTCTTGCTCATGGTGAGGGGATTTAGCGGTTTCCGGCAAAAATGGGAAGCAGCTTGAGGCATGAAGTCAACACGGAATTGACCCGTTGAACGGTGCCGGTTCCCGCTACGTCAAATCAAGTTCTCTATCGATGACCTCTTCCAGGACATTGCGCTCTCGCAGCGTTTCGATCGCCTGCTTGAGCCGATCGATATGCGGCACGGCCCGCCCTTTCAGGGATACGCCGACATGCACCCGGTTTTCCGCCTGAAACGAGAAATCGGCGACCTTGATCTGACTGAACATTTCGGGATCGGAATTCCGCAGCCCGAGAAAATGGGTTTCGCTCATGATCACCGCATCCGTGCGCCCGCTGGTCAGCATGGCGAGCAGATGTTCCACCTTGGCAACGGGCACCTTTTCGAAAAGATCCTTCTCTTTATCGAAGCCCGGAAAGTATTTGTGCCCCAGGAGGACGCCAATTCTCAGCCCGGCCAGATCGTCAAAGGACCTGATCGACACATCGGCAGAGGCCGTCACGAAAACCTTGTTTGAGATATCCCTGTACGGAATGAGCTCCATATGCCTGGCGCGGTCCGGGCCATACAGAAGGCCCGCCATCAAATCTGCAGAGCCGTTCTTCATCATGTTCAGGCATCTCTTGAACGGAATGTCCTGAGTAAATTTCAGGTCCAGCTCCGCCTGACCCGCGATAAGCTCCAGCAACTGTATGTTGATGCCGCTCCAGGTACCTGTTGTCTCGTCCCACACATGATAGGGCGGGTAATGGTCGACGCAGGCGGTGACCGTCTCAGCAGCCGCCGGCCTTGCCAGCGCCGCCATCGCCAGGAGAAACGAAATCAGCGGCAGTCGAAAGCGCCAGTACTTCAATTAGATAGCCTACCAGTTATTGTTGGGTGCGGAGTATATGGGCAACTCCGCCCACTGTGCAAATGCGTCAAAATACACAAGCCCGGCAGGATTTTTCACCTGGCCTTCCCAGGCACGGGCGAGCGACCACGAACGATTGAACCGGGGTTTCATCCGGTAAAGGCTCTTCGGGTACCCCGCGCCGCTCACTCGGAAAACCTCTTGCCATCCACCGCACACGCGTTAACCTTCCGGCTGCACATAGCGAGCCTCACAACCATGACAATGCCGCAGACCTATTTTCATGCCTCGCTGGATTTCGATGCCTTCATCGCCGATGTCCGCGACACGTGCATGCTGCAGACCCATCACCAGGCCTATCACACCCTGCGCGCCGTCCTGCACACGTTCCGCGACCACCTGACGACCGAACAGGCGCTTGCGTTTGCGGGCGTCCTGCCGGCCGTGACCCGGGCGATCTTCGTCGAGGACTGGCAGCCGTCCGACCTGATGCCCGACCCGTTTCCGGACCGGGCAACGTTGATCCGGGAGGTCCAGTCGGTCCGCCGGGACCATAATCTGGCGCCCGACAGCGCGATCGAGAATGTTGCATCGGCCCTCAGGCGGTCATCGGTCGATGAGCGGGAACTGGACCGGATACTGGCAACGTTTCCGGACGCGGCGGCCGCCTACTGGAAAACCTGATTCCGGAGAAGACGCCCCCTTCCCCCTTCCGTTCGATGGACTTTTCCTGAGCCTTTGCTAGAACTCCTCCGGACTTCCCCGCCTTCACCTTCCGAAGGGCTGGCAATTGATTGCGTACAATTGTATACGCATCTCGAAATTCATCCGGAGCAAGCTCCCTTCGCTCCCAGTGACCACGTACCGAACGCTAGGAAATGTGACAGTCATGGCCGACATCATCTACACCAAGGTCGACGAAGCACCCGAACTGGCAAGCGCCTCGTTCCTGCCGATCATCCGCTCCTTCACCAAGGCGGCCGGCCTGAGTGTCGGCACGAAGGACATTTCCCTCGCCGGCCGCATCCTCGCGAATTTCCCCGAATATCTGACCGATGATCAGAAGCAGCCGGACGATCTGGCGGAGCTCGGCGCGCTGGTGAAACAGCCGGACGCCAATGTCATCAAGCTGCCGAACATTTCCGCCTCCCAGCCGCAGCTGAACGCGGCGATCAAGGAACTGCAGGCCCAAGGCTACAAGCTGCCCGACTATCCGTACGAGCCGAAGACGGATGAGGAAAAGACCGTCAAGGCCAAATACGAAGCCATCAAGGGTTCTGCCGTGAACCCGGTTCTGCGCGAGGGCAACTCCGACCGGCGCGCGCCCAAGGCCGTCAAGGAATACGCCAAGAAGAACCCGCATCGCATGGGCGAATGGCTGCCGTCGTCGAAAACCCATGTCGCGACCATGGGCGAGCACGACTTCCGGGCCAACGAGAAGTCGGTGACCATTCCGGCCGCTTCCGCGGGCAAGGCCAAAATCGAATTCGTGGCAGGCGACGGCTCCGTCACTGCGCTGAAAACCGGCTGGCTGCTGGAAGAAGGCGATGTCGTGGACGGAACCTTCATGAGCGTCAAGGCGCTCAATGCGTTCCTGGAAAACCAGATCCAGGACGCGAAGGACCAGGGCGTCCTGTTCTCGCTGCACATGAAGGCCACCATGATGAAGGTCTCCGACCCGATCATCTTCGGCCATTGCGTCAAGACGTTCCTGAAGGACGTTTTCGACAAGCACGCCGCCACCCTTGCCGAGCTCGGCGCCAACCCGGATCTGGGCATCGGCGACCTGGAAGCCAAGGTCGCGACGCTGCCGGCGGGCAAAGCCGCCGAAATCCAGGCGGACATCAAGGCCGCCATGGCGGACGGCCCGGCCATGTACATGGTGAACTCCGACAAGGGCATCACCAACCTGCATGTGTCTTCCGACGTCATCATCGACGCCTCCATGCCGGCGCTGATCCGCGCGGGCGGCAAGGGCTGGGGCCCGGACGGCAACGAAGCCGACACGAAATGCGTGATCCCGGACAGCTCCTATGCCGGCGTCTATTCCGCCGTGATCGACTTCTGCCGCGAAAACGGCGCGCTGGATCCGGCCAGGATGGGCACCGTGCCGAACGTCGGCCTGATGGCCCAGAAGGCCGAGGAATACGGCTCCCATCCGCAGACCTTCAAGGCCCCTGCCGACGGCACGATCCGCATCGTCGACGCAAGCGGCAACACGCTGATCGAACATGGCGTTCAGGAAGGCGACATCTGGCGCGCCTGCCTGACCAAGGACGCACCGATCCGCGACTGGGTCAAGCTCGGCGTCACCCGCGCCCGCCTCTCCGGCATGCCGGGCATCTTCTGGCTGGACAGGACCCGCGCCCATGACGCGGAGCTGATCAAAAAGGTCGAAGCCTATCTGCCGGAGCACGACACGTCCGGCCTGGACCTTCAGATCATGGCGCCCACCGAAGCGGCGAGATACACCACGGAGCGGATCGCCAAGGGGCTGGACACCATCTCCATTACCGGCAACGTGCTGCGCGACTACCTGACCGACCTCTACCCGATCCTGGAAGTCGGCACCTCCGCGAAGATGCTGTCCATCGTGCCGCTGATGAATGGCGGCGGCCTGTTCGAAACCGGCGCCGGCGGCTCGGCTCCCAAGCACGTTCAGCAGCTGATCGAGGAAAACTACCTGCGTTGGGACTCGCTCGGTGAGTTCTGCGCCCTCGGCGCCTCGCTGGAGCACCTTGCCAACGCCAAGGACAATGCCAAAGCGGCCGTGCTTGCCGAAACCCTGGACACGGCGGTTGAAAAGCTGCTCGACAACGGCAAGTCCCCGTCCCGCAAGGTCGGCGGCCTCGACAACCGCGGCAGCCACTTCTACATCGCCCTCTACTGGGCCCGGGCCCTGAGCGAGCAGGACAAGGACGCCGAGCTGAAGGCCCACTTCACCCCGATCGCCGAGGCGCTTGCCACCAACGAAGACGCCATCGTCAGCGAACTCAACGGCGTCCAGGGCTCGCCCGTGGATCTCGGCGGCTACTACCACGCCCCGCAGGACAAGGTCTCCACGGCCATGCGCCCAAGCGCAACGCTTAACGGCGTCATTGGCTAAGCGCTGCAAAAATGCATAATCGAAAGGGCAGCTTCGGCTGCCCTTTTTGTATCCTTTCCAGCCTGCTCGCCGGATCCGACCATGACCAATGCCCCCACCGTGCTCAAGAACGGTGCCCAAAAGGAATTCAGGATCCTGTCGTCCCGCGACGGGCCGCGCGATGCCAAGTGGTGGGCGGAAACCTGTTTTCTGGTTCATGCGCTGAGCGACGGGGACAGGTCGACGGTTGAGGCGGCGATCCAGAAGAGCAAGGCGGGTGACGAGGCGGTGCTGATGACGGGGCGCGGCTCGGTCACCAACGAGCTCTATGCCCGGCTCATTCACCTGGGCTACATGGCTGCCGACCATGAGACGGTTCCGGAAGAACTGCGCGAAATGCTCGAGGGCCATACGCTGACCGGCTACGGAAGCGAATACGCACCGGATTTTCTGGCGGCTCAGCGGGCACAGGTGAACGCTGCCGGCGGCGAGCTTGGCCCCCTGGAGGCCTTTGCCAGGAACTTTTCGCAGATGGACAGCCATCACCGCGACCTGCCGGTCGAAGCGCTGCATTACTTCCGGGACTTCTTTGCCTCGACCGGCAATGAAATAGACGCCGATCCGGGATCCCCGCGCGAAGCGCTGCTGAGCGCCTACGAAAGGCTCGGAGTTCTTGAGGGCAACGGACAGGGGATCTGGCGCCCGACCCGTGAGGGAACCATGAACGCACCGTTCCTCCTGGACATGCTCCTGTGCGAACGCGGCGCGCTCACCGATCCGGCCTTGCATTGAAACACGACAGCGTGGAGATCAGCGCACTCATGAAAACCGGCATCAGGGCCGTCCTCTTCGACAAGGACGGCACCCTCCTCGACTTCGACGCGGCCTGGACACCAGCCTACGAGACGGCCGCCCTATTCGCCGCCGACGGCAACCGGGAACGGGCGCAGACCTTTCTTGAAAAGACGGGTATGGACCCGGTCACCCGCAAGTCGGCCGCAGGTTCGCTGCTTGCCGCCGGAAACTCGGCGGAAATCGCCGTCGCCTGGATTGCAGCCGGCGCCGCCTTCGAACCGGATGCACTGGCGGTCGAACTCGACCGGATCTTCATCGCCAGGATGCACGACGCGCCGCCCCTGCCCGGCATCCTGGAAACGCTCCAGATCCTCAGCCGGGCGGGATATCTGCTCGGCGTCGCCAGCAGCGACAGCGAGGCCGCGATCCGCACCTTTCTGAAAGGCTCCGGAATGGCGGAGTACATTGCATTCGTCACCGGCTACGACACCGGCTTCGGCCCCAAGCCCGAACCGGGCATGGTCCACGCCTTCGCCGAGGCTCTCGGCCTTGCCCCTGGCGAAATCGCCGTCATCGGCGACAACACCCACGATCTGGAGATGGCCAGATCCGCCGGAGTCGGCCTCGCCATCGGCGTCCTGTCCGGCACCAGTGGGCGCGAAGACCTGGAGCCGCTGGCCGATATTGTCCTCGGCAGCGTCAAGGATCTTTCCGCGCTGATCGCCGCGAAAGGCGACGCACTCGCAGACTGAGGGCGGCCTTGCGAGCCGCCCTGCTTGTGTTCGTAGAAATCTTGTGAACGGAACCTACCCGCGGATAAATGCCAGCACGTCCCTGTTGAACTCCTCGGCCTGCAACTGTGCCAGCCCATGGCCGGCGCCCGGGTAGATCTTCAGGGTCGCGTCGACAACGATCTCCGCGGCCCGGTGCGCAGACGCCTTGATCGGCACGATCTGGTCGTCTTCGCCGTGGACGACCAGGGTCGGCCGCCTGATGGCTTTCAGGTCATCGGTGTAGTCGACTTCGGAGAACTCGTGGATGCAGTCATACTGGCCCTTGATGCCCCCGGCCATGCCTTGCAGCCAGAAGCTTTCGCGCAAGCCATCGTTGCTCTCCACGCCCTCTCGGTTGAAGCCGTAGAAGGGGATCGTCAGGTCCTTGAAGAACTGCGAGCGGTTATAGGCCGTGCCCTGGCGGATGCCTTCGAAGACCTCCATGGGCGTGCCATGCGGATTGTCGGCGGTCTTCAGCATGAGCGGCGGAACCGCGCCGACCAGAACCACCTTCGCGACCCGGTCGTTCCCATGCCTGCCAACATAACGGGAGACCTCGCCGCCGCCGGTCGAATGTCCGATCAGGATGACATCCTTGAGGTCCAGGCGTTCGATCAATTCGGCCAGATCGTCCGCATAGCGGTCCATGTTGTTGCCGTCCCAGGGCTGGCCGGAGCGGCCGTGACCGCGGCGGTCATGGGCGATCACCCGGAAGCCGTTCTGGCCGAAGAACAGCATTTGCGCGTCCCAGGCGTCGGCGGAAAGAGGCCAGCCGTGGGAAAAGACGATCGGCTGTCCCTGTCCCCAGTCCTTGTAGAATATCTCAGCGCCATCGGACGTCGTGAAAGTGGTCATTTTCAAATTCTCCTTGTTCAACAGTTCCTTGCTCACCCCGAAACCCGGGGCCAGCGCCATGCCGAGCCCGAATATCCCGCCGGCAATCAGTGTCTGGCGGCGGTTCATCTGCGGCCCCTTGATCTTGATTCCCATCAGATCGTCTCCATTTACCTCGTGCACGATTTAATTGCGCGCGATGTATATGACGGCATGCGCGCGGCCTGTCAATACTTGCCAATGAAAAAATTGCTGCTTAGGAACGACACATGTCTGAAAAAACCGACCCGCGAGAGCCTTCAAGGCTCCTGTCCGACGCCCAAGCGCCAGATCCTGGCGCTGAACTGGACGATTTCCTCTGCTTTGCCGTCTATGAAGCCAACCTGGCGTTCAACCACATCTACCGGTCACTTCTCGAAGACCTCGGGCTCACCTATCCGCAATATCTGGTCATGACCCTGCTCTGGCGCCGCAACGGGCGTACGGTCAAGGAGTTCGGCGATGCGCTCAGCCTGGAATACAACACCGTGACGCCGCTGATAAAACGCCTCGAGACGATGGGGCTGGTCGACAGGATCAGGGACCGGGAAGACCAGCGGGTGGTCAAGGTCACGCTGACACCTCAGGGGTCCGCGCTCGAAGAAAAGGCAGGGGCCGTTCCCGACTGTGTCGCGGAAGCATCCGGTCTCACAGGGGAAGCGATCAACGACCTGACAACCGCGCTCGCCAAGCTGCGCTCGAATTTGAGGTCCTCCGGAAAAAGCTAGCGGTGGCGCCCCCAACAGGTTGTTCATGGAACGGCCTGGACGACCGGGGCTGTTGGGTCCAGGCTGCCGGGGGCCAATGCCCGCCTGCGCGCGCAGAGCGGCGCTGACAGCGGCTTTGCCGACAGGAAAGCGGGGTTGGCGGAGCGGGAACGGAGCGGATTGAAGCATTTGATCGCACGGTATATTTCGCCTCCGGCGACATGAAATATACTTAAGCAAGTCTCTTTCATTAAAATTTTCTGTATTTACGATAATTGGAATAAACACTTGTAAACTATATTACCAAGGGTAATCTGAAATAAAGCTCAAACACATCCAGAGAATTCGCAATGCCATATACTAAATTGGGCGCGTTCATCGCGGGAGTTGCATTTATCCTTGGTTGTATCCAAATGGCAGTTGCCTTTGGAATTGCTTCAGGCGCCATAGCCGAGCCCCGTCCGGGGCTCTTCCTGTGGGGTTTGACGACCCAGCAGGCTATCGACAGCGGCCTCCTGAAGATCCTGGCGGCGGTCGCTTTCGGTGTGCTCACCGAAATCAGCCGGTCGGTCGAGAAGAGATAAGCAACCGGGCGGTTCGACGATACCTGTGAATGGATACCGGGCGGCAACCAGTCGGTTCGGGACGCAGATCTCACGCTTGTCATTGGACAAGGCCACCACGGCCACTGCTGCCCGCAGTCGGCAACGCGGCACCACCGGGTCTTCCTGCCGGGTAGGACCGACCTCGGCGCGGACTTGGGATGAATTCGCTCAGTTCCCCAGTGCGATGACGCGAAAGTGCGATCCCCTGAACAATCGTCCAGTGCTGCCCGCATCAATCACCTGGCCTCCCCGCCCAAGGTGACAGGACGGCGCATCCCGACATCTCCCCCTTGCCTAATCAGACAGATTTTGTATACAAGCGCACACAATCAGAATCTGCTAAATCATCGGGTCAGAGATCGGGCCATAGCTCACAAAATCGACTGAAATGGATCATACTCGGAGACGGCAAGCCGGTTTCGATTTGCCGCGGCGACACGTATGGAGGTCGGGCGGAAGCTTTCCCCTGCCGCTTCGCCCCTTCAGCCGGTAATGTGAGCCTGTATCCTGATCGACGTACCCAACCGACCTTTTCAAGAACGCGAGGCCGAGTTTCCATGGCAAAGATCAAAGTCGACAATCCGGTCGTAGAACTCGATGGCGACGAGATGACCCGGATCATCTGGCATTTCATCAAGGAAAAGCTGATCCATCCCTATCTCGATATCGACCTGGAATACTACGATCTCTCGATACAGAAGCGGGACGAGACCGACGACCAGATCACGGTCGATGCCGCCAATGCCATCAAGAAACACGGCGTCGGCGTCAAATGCGCCACCATCACGCCGGACGAAGCCCGGGTCGAGGAATTCGGCCTGAAGCGCATGTACCGCTCGCCCAACGGCACGATCCGCAACATTCTCGGCGGGGTGATCTTCCGCGAGCCGATCATCATGCAGAACGTGCCCCGCCTGGTGCCCGGCTGGACCCAGCCGATCATCGTCGGCCGCCATGCCTTCGGCGACCAGTACCGCGCCACCGATTTCCGCTTTCCCGGCAAGGGCAAGCTGACCATCACCTTTACCGGTGAAGACGGCAAGGTGATCGAGCACGAAGTCTACGATGCCCCGTCCGCCGGGGTGGCGATGGCCATGTACAATCTGGACGATTCCATCCGCGATTTCGCCCGCGCGTCCCTCAACTACGCCCTCCAGCGCGCCGTGCCGTGCTATCTGTCCACCAAGAACACGATCCTGAAGGCCTATGACGGCCGCTTCAAGGACATCTTCGAGGAGATCTACGAGGCCGAATTCAAGGACAAATACGCCGAAGCCGGCATCTGGTACGAGCACCGCCTGATCGACGACATGGTCGCCTCCTCGCTCAAATGGTCCGGCGGATATGTCTGGGCCTGCAAGAACTACGACGGCGACGTCCAGTCCGACACGGTCGCGCAGGGCTTCGGCTCTCTCGGCCTGATGACCTCCGTGCTGATGACACCGGACGGCAAGATCGTCGAAGCCGAAGCCGCCCACGGCACGGTCACGCGGCACTACCGCCAGCACCAGAAGGGCGAAAGCACCTCCACCAACTCGATTGCCTCGATCTTCGCCTGGACCCGCGGCCTCGCCCACCGGGCAAAGCTCGACGGCAACGACAAGCTGGCCCGCTTTGCCGAGACGCTGGAAAACGTCTGCGTCAAAACCGTGGAATCGGGCCACATGACCAAGGACCTCGCCCTGCTCGTCGGTCCGGATCAGCCCTGGCTGACCACCACCGGCTTCCTGGACAAGATCGACGAAGGCCTGCAAAAGGCGGTGAGCGAGCTCTGAGCGCAGTCAATTTGGCCCCAGTGCAAAACACACGCTCCGGAGACGATCTCCGGAGCGTTTTCATTGTCCGCCATCCGGCCGCGGGTTAGGCTCCGACTCGGGTCGCGGGCCTGAGGAGAACACCGGTGCTGGCAATCGAAGAGCTGAAGACGCCGTTGATCGGCCCGGTCGACCTTTCGCTCGGCGCGGGCAGCTGCGTTTCGGTTTCCGGCCCGTCCGGCTCGGGCAAGACCCTGTTCCTGCGCGCGATTGCCGATCTCGACGTCAGCAGCGGCGCCGTTTTTCTGAAGGGTGTCGCCCGCGAGGCGATGGCCGCAACGCAGTGGCGCAGGAAGGTCGCCTTCATCCCCGCGGAAAGCGGCTGGTGGGCCGAGCGCGTGCGGGACCATTTCGAGGAAACACCGGAACTTGAGGAGCAACTCGAGGCCGTCGGCCTCGGCGGATCCCTTTCCTGGCAGATCGCCAGGCTGTCGACGGGCGAACGCCAGCGCCTGGCGCTTGTTCGTGCGCTCCAGCTCCACCCGGAGGTTCTGCTGCTGGACGAGCCCACCTCCGCGCTCGACCCGCCCTCCGTGAAGCGCGTGGAAGCCCTTCTTGAAGAGCGGATGCATGCCGGCTGCGCGATCCTGCTGGTCACCCACGATCCGGATCAGCCCAAGAGACTGGGCGCCCGCCGCTTCAAGATGACGGGCGGCAGGTTGACCGCGGACCAGCCACAGGAGGTGGCCCGATGAACACCTATCACGTTCTATCCTACTGGGATGTCGTGGCGGCCTCCGTCTTCCTGATCCTGAACGCCGTCTTTTCAATTGCGCTCGACCTCGGCCTGACCCGCACGCTGATCGTTTCGGCCCTGCGCATGACAGTACAACTCATACTCGTCGGACTGATCCTGAAGGCGATTTTCCTGTCCGCTTCCCTTGTGTGGACGCTGCTGGCCGCCGCCGTCATGGTGGTCTTTGCCGGCAGGGAGATCTGGGCCCGTCAGGAGCGGCGGCTGACGGGACTGTGGGGGCCCGGTCTCGGCGCAGGCGCGATGCTGATCGCCGGAACGCTGGTGACCTTCTACGCCCTTGCCGGTCAGATCCGCCCGGATCCGGTCTGGCTGCCTCAATATGCCCTGCCGCTATTCGGCATGGTGCTGGGCAATACCATGACCGGCGTCAGCCTGGGTCTCGACACCCTGCACAGCGGTCTTGCGCAGGGCAAGCGTGAGGTCGAGGCCCAGCTTCTTCTGGGCCGCACCCGGTGGGTGGCGATCCGTCCCGTGCTGCGCAGGGCGTTGCGCTCGGGCTTCACGCCGATCATCAACGCCATGGCCGCCACTGGCGTGGTCTCCCTGCCGGGCATGATGACCGGTCAGATCCTGTCCGGCATCGATCCGCAGGAAGCGGTCAAATACCAGCTTCTCATCATGTTCCTGCTTGGCGGCGCCACGGGCCTCGGCGTTCTCGGGGCGACCTTCGGCAGCATCTGGCGCCTGACGGACACAAGACACAGGCTGCGCCTGGACAGACTTACCGGAGGCACCTCATGATCGAACTTCACGGAGCGGATTATTCGGTTTACGTCCGCGCGGCGCGCCTGGCCCTGGAGGAAAAGGGCATTGCCTACAGGCTCCATTCCGTCGACGTCTTCGCCCCCGGCGGCCCGCCGGACGACTATCTGGCGCTCCATCCTTTCGGCAGGATCCCGGCACTGAAAAGCGGCAACTTCACGCTGTTCGAGACGACCGCCATCCTGCGTTATATCGATGAAGCCCTGGACGGGCCGCCGCTGCAGCCCGATACCCCGGAGGCGCGGGCGCGGATGACCCAGATCCAGTCGATCATGGACGGTTACGCCTACCGGACGCTGGTCTGGGACATCTATGTCGAGCGGGTGAGCAAGACGCGCGGCGGCGGGTCTGCCGACGAGGTCAGGATCGCCTCCGCCCTGGGGCCTGCCCGCAAGATCATCGCCGCTCTGGAACAACTCGTTGTCCCCGGTCCTTTTCTGCTCGGCGAACAGCTCACCCTGGCCGATTGCCATGCAGCGCCGATGCTCGCCCTTTTCGAAAAGGCGGAGGAAGGCGGCTTCTTGCTGAAGGCGGCTCCGAAGCTGTCGGAATGGCTGGCAAGATTCAAGGGCCGGGCGTCATTCGTGACGAGCGAGCCGGCCAGGCCGGACTGAGCGGCCGGTCAGGCGGGATCTTTTTCCGTTTCCCGCCCGTCGTCGGCAAACAGCTCCGGCTCTTCCCGGATCTCGTCCGCCGAGGCGAAGACACCGGCCTGCTGCAGCTCTTCCTCGGCCAGCTCTCCCAGAACCTTTTTGCCCGCAAAGGCGCGCGCGCGGGCTTCCTCCATGATCTTTTTGGCCAGCGCCGCGTCCCGGTCCATCAAATGCTTGAGGGCGCCGGCCTCCAGAACCAGAAGCTGGCAATCGGTATCGGCAATGATGGCGGCGGTGCGCGGGGTCTGGTTGATCAGCGCCAATTCGCCGAAAAAGCTGCCCTGCCCGAGATAGACCGTCTCATGGGGCAGCTTGATCGCCACCTCGCCATCCGAAATGAAGTACATCCGGTCGGCAACATCGCCCACGTGGGCGATGACGGCGCCCTTGCGCACGCTCAAGGCCTGCAGAAGCTTGGCGACCTCGGCAATTTCCGTCGCCTTGAGATCCTCAAACAGGGGCACTCTTGCCACCATGGACCAGGTCACCACGAAATCCCGGCTGTGAATCTCACGCGCGAAGGCCGAGGCGATGATACCCACCGGCAGCGCGATGAGCCCATAACCCATCAGCATCACCACGCCGCCGATCATCTTGCCCAGATTGCTGACCGGCACGACATCCCCGTAGCCAACGGTGGTCACCGTCGTGATCGCCCAGTAGATGCCGTGCAGGATGGAGCGGAATTTCTCCGGCTGATGCTGGTTTTCGATCAGGTACATGAGCGTCGCGGCCAGGAGGACGACCCCGAAAATGATCATGCTCGACCCGAGCAGCGCTTTCCTCTCGGCCGCAACCGCTGAAATGAGCGAGCGCAGGGCGGGCGAGTAGCGGGCAAGCTTGAAGAAGCGCAACAGCCGCAGGACAACGACAATCGTGACGGCCTGATCCGGCAGGAACAGAACGAAGAGCAGAGGCAGGGCCCCGATCAGGTCCACGATGGCATCGGGTTGCACGGCATAGCGCAGGCGCGAACGGATCGGGCCGAAGCGCCGCAGGGGCGGATGCAGATCCGCCACGTAGAGCCGCAGGATATACTCGGCAAGAAAGATCGCCCCGCAGCCAAGCTGCACCAGTTTGAGGTGGTCACCCAGGAACGCGTGAACCTCGGGAACCGTCTCGACCACGGCCAGCGCAATGTTGCTGATGATCAGGAAGATCAGGAACTGGCGCAGAAGACGTGCGGCGACCCGCCGCCCGCCCGTGTCTTCCAGCACCTCATAAAGCACCTGCTTGACGTCCCCGCTCCGCACATCACGCTCCGCGATTGATGGTTGTCTCTTAGTGTTTCATGAATAGCGGAAGAAGGAATAAGGACAAAGCCGTACCCGGGGCGAGCTGCGACAGGCCGCAGCGACGCGCGTTGAGGAGGCAGGGCCTTGTGGAGGGCGCCCGAGACCGAAAGCCTCCCCAGCATGAGCGACGGGGGAGGCAAATCCTCCCCCGCACATCACAATACGGTTCAGGCGTGTTACAGTCCGGCCAGATGCGCTTCGATGGCTGCGATCGCCGCATCGGCTTTCGAGCCGTCCGGACCGCCGGCCTGGGCCATGTCGGGGCGTCCGCCGCCGCCGCGCCCGCCGAGGGCTTCCGACCCGATCCGCACCAGGTCCACGGCACTGACCTTGTCCGTCAGGTCCTGGGTGATCGCGGTCACGATTGCGGCCTTGCCGTCTTCCGCCACGCTGATCAGCACCACGACACCGGAGCCGAGTTGGACCTTGGCTTCATCGGCCATGCCTTTCAGGTCCTTCGGGTTGATGCCATCCACCTTGCGGGCCATCAGCTTGAAGACGCCGGCTTCCTTCACCGGTGCGCCGCCCTCGCCGCCACCGCCCATGGCAAGCTTCTTGCGGGCATCGGCCAGTTCCCTTTCCAGCTTCCTACGCTCCTCGACAAGCTGGGCCACCCGCGCCGGCGCCTCTTCCGCGCCGGTCTTCAGGATGCCGGCAATCTCGCGCATGCGCCTGTCCTGGCTCTCCAGGTAGGCGCGGGCTTCAGATCCGGTCAGCGCCTCGATACGGCGCACGCCCGCGGCGACCGCGCCTTCGGAAACGAGCGTCACCAGACCGATGTCGCCTGTGCGCCTCACATGCGTACCACCGCACAGTTCCAGCGAATAGGTCTTGTCTGCCTTGTCGCCATGAAGCGCGGTGCCCATGGAGACCACACGGACCTCATCGCCGTATTTCTCGCCGAAGAGCGCCATGGCGCCGGCTTCGATGGCCTCGTCCACCGCCATCAGGCGGGTTTCGACCGGCGCATTCTGCAGCACGATTTCGTTGGCGTAGGATTCGACGGTTTCCAGTTCCTCTTCCGCCAGCGGCTTGGGATGGGCAAAGTCGAAGCGAAGCCGCTCCGGCGACACCAGAGAGCCCTTCTGAACCACATGGGATCCGAGCACTTCCCGCAGGGCTTCATGCACCAGGTGCGTCGCCGAGTGGTTGGCCCTGATAGCCGTGCGGCGGGCACGGTCCACCTTCAGTTCGAGAGCCAGTCCGGGCACCAGTTCTCCCTCTTCCACGACCACGCTGTGAACGAAGAGGCCCTCGGCCTTTTTCTGCGTGTTGGTAACCCTGACCCTGAGGTCCGTGCCCAGCATCTCGCCCGTATCGCCGACCTGGCCGCCGCTCTCGCCATAGAACGGCGTCTGGTTCAGAACCACATAGCCGCTCTCGCCGGCAGACAGCTTCGCGACTTCCTTGTCCTCGGCAGCGATGGCGGCAACGACGCCCTCGGCGGTCTCCGTCTCATAGCCGAGAAAGTCGGTGGCGCCGTGCTTTTCTTTCAATGCGAACCAGACCGCTTCCGTGGCCGCGCTGCCCGAGCCGGACCACGCCGCGCGGGCTTCCGCCTTCTGCCGTTGCATGGCCGCATTGAACCCGGCCGTATCGACGGAGATGTCGCGGGCGCGCAGGGCGTCCTGCGTCAGGTCGAGCGGAAAGCCGTAGGTGTCATAGAGCTTGAACGCAGTCTCGCCGTCCAACTGCCCGCCCGCGGAAAGGTCCGCCGTCGCGCTGTCGAGCAGTCCAAGGCCGCGCTCCAGGGTCTTGCGGAAGCGGATCTCTTCCAGTTTCAGGGTGTCCCTGACAAGGTCTTCCGCGCGCTGCAGCTCCGGATAGGCACGGCCCATTTCGCGCACCAGCGTCGGCACCAGCCTGTGCATCAGCGGCTCCGCGGCGCCCAGCAGATGGGCGTGGCGCATCGCACGGCGCATGATGCGGCGCAGAACGTAGCCCCGACCCTCGTTGGAGGGCAGAACCCCGTCGGCGATCAGGAAACTGGTGGACCGCAGGTGGTCGGCGATCACCCGGTGGCTGCCGAGCGCATCGCCTTCGGCATCGACACCCGTTTCATGTTCGGAAGCCGAAATCAGCGCCTTGAACAGGTCGATGTCATAGTTGTTGTGGACGCCCTGCAGGACCGTCGCCAGGCGCTCCAGTCCCATGCCGGTGTCGATCGAGGGACGCGGCAGGTCGATACGCCCTTCCCCGGTCTGCTCATACTGCATGAACACCAGGTTCCAGATTTCCACGAACCGGTCGCCATCTTCTTCGGCCGATCCCGGAGGGCCGCCCCAGATGTGCTCCCCGTGGTCGTAGAAAATCTCCGAACAGGGGCCGCAAGGGCCGGTATCGCCCATGGACCAGAAATTGTCAGACGTGGGAATGCGGATGATGCGGTCATCGCTCAGGCCGGCAATCTTCTTCCAGTAGACCGCTGCATCCGTGTCTTCGGCATAGACGGTCACCAGCAGCCTGTCCGCGGGCAGGCCGTAGACCTTGGTGATCAGGTCCCAGGCAAACTCGATCGCCCGGTCCTTGAAATAGTCGCCGAACGAGAAATTGCCGAGCATTTCGAAGAACGTGTGGTGGCGGGCGGTGTAGCCGACATTGTCCAGGTCGTTGTGCTTGCCGCCGGCGCGAACCACCTTCTGGGCGGTCGCCGCACGCGAATAGGGACGCTTTTCCAGGCCGGTAAAGACGTTCTTGAACTGGTTCATGCCCGCGTTCGCGAACATCAGGGTCGGGTCGTTGCGCGGTACCAGCGGTCCGGACTCGACCACTTCGTGATCGTTCTTCTTGAAATAGTCCAGAAAGGTTGAGCGGATTTCATTTACGCCGGTCATTCGGGTCTCGCATCGGTCCGTGCCCGGCGTCAGACCGGGCCTGTTGCAAATTCATCGGAGGCTGCGGGCCTGTCCTGGAAGCCGCGCCGGAACAGCCTTTTAACTTTGAGCTCAGACCCTGTCCAGCGCTTGCACGGGATCACCGCCAGGGTGCGAGCCCATAAATGAGGACGAAATGGCATGAGAAATGGCGAAACACCGTTAGGAAGGGTGCGTAGAGCGGGCTGTGCGCCCGGTCAAGCGCGCTGACGAAGCGGGGTGAAGCCATTTCTCATGTCCTTCGGATTTGACCGGATTGGGCCTCCTCTACGTCGCGAAAGGCTTGAAAATGAACCACATTTCCTGCGCTTCCGCTTCTTGAGGACGCGCAATCCGCCTCAAACCATTTCATCCTCATTTATGGGTCCGCACGCTACGGAATGCGGCGGATCCGCGAGCCGCGGCAAGCGTTTCACGGCGATTGTGACCGCAAGGACGGGAGAAGAACGCTGCAGAACAGGGTCCCGGCGCCTCGGGGGCAGAATCCGGCCGCTAAGCTCTCAACGCCAAAGCACCCTGCGCTCGCAAAAGCGCAGGGTGCTTTGCAGCAGATGGCCGGTCCACAGACCGGATTGCGATCAATCCTCGGCTTCTTCCGGCGCGGCATCCGGATCGATGATCGCTTCGGCAATCAGGCCGGCATTCTGTCGGACCGCCGCTTCGATCTCGGCGGCAATTTCCGGATTTTCCCGCAGAAACTGTTTCGCATTCTCGCGGCCCTGGCCAAGGCGCTGGCTGTTATAGGAGAACCAGGCACCGGATTTTTCAACGATATTGCCCTTGACCCCAAGATCGACCAGTTCGCCCATCTTGGAAACGCCTTCGCCGTAGATGATGTCGAACTCGACCTGACGGAAGGGAGGCGCCAGCTTGTTCTTCACCACCTTCACGCGGGTCTGGTTGCCGACCACTTCATCCTTGTCCTTGATGGACCCAATGCGGCGGATGTCGAGGCGGACGGAGGCATAGAATTTCAGCGCGTTACCACCCGTCGTGGTTTCGGGCGAGCCGAACATCACACCGATCTTCATGCGGATCTGGTTGATGAAGATCACCATGCATTTCGACTTGGAAATGGAGGCGGTCAATTTGCGCAGGGCCTGGCTCATCAGCCTTGCCTGCATGCCCGGCAGGCTGTCGCCCATCTCGCCTTCCAACTCGGCGCGCGGCGTCAGGGCCGCGACGGAATCGACGACCAGCACGTCGATCGCGCCCGAGCGAACCAGCGTGTCGGCGATTTCCAGCGCCTGCTCGCCCGCATCCGGCTGCGAAATCAGAAGATTATCGATGTCGACGCCCAGCTTGCGGGCGTAAATCGGATCAAGCGCGTGTTCCGCGTCGATGAAGGCGCAAATGCCGCCGGCCTTCTGCGCTTCAGCCACCGTGTGAAGGGCAAGGGTGGTCTTGCCCGAGGATTCCGGACCGTAGATCTCCACGACGCGGCCGCGGGGCAGGCCGCCGATGCCAAGCGCGATATCCAGACCCAGCGACCCTGTCGAGATGGCGGCAACTTCGACCACCTGCCCCTGCCCCATCCGCATGACAGAGCCCTTGCCAAAGGCCCGTTCGATCTGGCTGAGCGCTGCATCAAGCGCTTTTGTCTTATCCATCTGGCTGCTTTCTACGAGACGAAGTGTACTTTGCGACATTCCTTACGCTCCTTATTCCACGATGGACGCGCCGTTTCAATGGAAGCGTTTGTACACATTTTGTTCTCATTTGGCAATACGCCAAAACCGATTGGTATTAAAATAGAATTCGCTTTTTGTTTCCAGTATGTTCTCAAAACATACAACCTCAACTAACGCAACGTTAGAAAATTGCGGAAAAGTGCGTCATGTCGTCATGGTAGAGAATCACTCTCCCGCCGTGCAGACGGTTGCCGCCCTCACCCGGATCTGCTAGCCCGCATACTGACAGTCATCATCACCCGGCCAGCCGGTCCAGCCAAGGATGTCCGCCTCCCGTGCGCTCCTCCTCACCCAGTTCAGTGATCTGTATCGGTGCGATCCATCTCGACACGATCGCCCATGCCGGCGAGACCATTCGCCCGGAAACCTCGACTCCGGCGGCCTTCGTCTCCCGGCCGGGCGGGGTTGCGGCCAACGTCGCCCGGGCCCTCGCCCGGCTCGGCGTCGAGGCGCATCTTGTCGGCACCGTCGGAGACGACGCAGCGGCGCGCGAACTCACGCGGCGGCTGACCCTGGAAGGGGTGAAACTGGCTCATGTGCCGCGCCCCGGCCATACAACCGGGCAGTATCTCGCCCTCCATGATCCGGACGGAACGCTCGCCGCCGCCTGCGTCGACGACCGTGTCCTCAGCGAAGCCCCGTGCGACCTTTTCGATCCGGTCCTCGACGATCTCATCGCCGCATCGGCGCCGGAGACGATCTGGTTCCTGGATGCGAACCTGCCGGCGCCGATGCTGGCACATATCACCGGCCGGATCACCGGAGGGCGGATCGTCGCAAATGCCGTGTCCGATGCAAAGGCGCCCCGCCTGCAACCGGTTCTGCCCAGGCTCGACTGCCTGCTTCTCAACCGGGGAGAGGCCGCCGCCCTCACGGGCCTTGCGCAGGAAACCGGCGCGGAGGACCTGGCGAACGCCCTCGCCCGGACGGGAGTGCGCAGCCTTGTCCTAACCAGCGGCGCCGCCGACGTCCTCGTCTGGGAAGCCGGCAGCCTCAGCCGTTTTTCCACGCGGCAGGTTCCCATCGTCGACGTGACCGGCGCGGGAGACGCACTGACCGCCGGCATGCTGGCAGCTCTTGCCAGAGGATTTTCCCTTCGCGAGGCCGTGCCGTTCGGCCTCTCGGCCGCGGCGCTCACCTTGCGGGCGACCGGTGCGCTGGCGGATGATCTTTCCTGGGATGCCCTGCAGACATTTTGACCATTCGGACAAACTCCCGTCTTGGCGCCGCCCCGCCTTGCACCTATAACAGCGGCACGACATGCTGTGCCTGAACAGAAAAGCCTGGCGCCAATGACCACATCCCCCATGCCCCCATCCGCCTCCTTCCAGGATCTGATTGTCTATAGCGACGAAGTCCGCCAAGCCCTTGCCGGCGGCAGGCCGGTCGTCGCCCTGGAATCGACCATCATCACCCACGGCATGCCGTTTCCGCGCAATGTGGAGACCGCCCGGCAGGTGGAAGACGATATCCGGGCCGAAGGCGCCGTTCCGGCGACGATCGCGCTGATGGACGGCCGGATCATGATCGGCCTCGCCGATGCCGATCTCGACCGGCTGGCGCAGGCCGAAGACGTGATGAAATGCTCGCGGGCGGACCTTACCTTCGCGCTCGCCACCGCACGCTATGGCGCAACCACGGTCGCCGCCACCATGATGGCCGCCCATGCGGCGGGGCTGAAGGTCTTTGCAACCGGCGGCATCGGCGGCGTCCACAGGGGCGCGGAGACGAGCTTCGACATTTCCGCCGACCTCGATGAACTCGCCCGCACGCCGGTCTGCGTCGTCTCCGCAGGTGCCAAGGCCCTGCTCGACATCCCGAAAACGCTGGAAGTTCTGGAGACCAAGGGCGTGCCGGTCATCGCCTATGGCACGGAGGACCTGCCCGCCTTCTGGTCCCGCTCCAGCGGCCTGAAGGCCCCCTATACGCTGAATTCCGCGCAGGACATCGGCGCCCTCCTGAAAATGCGCGAACGCTTTCCCGGCCATGGCGGCGTCCTGATCGCCAATCCGGTGCCGCGGGAGCACGAGATCCCGCGGGATGAAATGACCGGCCATATCGACGCCGCGATCCGCAAGGCGGAAGCGGAAAACGTCAGGGGCAAGGACGTCACGCCCTTCGTTCTGGGCGCCATTCTCGATCTGACCGGCGGCCGCAGTCTGGAGACCAACATCGCGCTGGTGCGCAACAATGCCCGGCTGGCCGCCCGCATTGCCGCGGAGCTGGTCTAACTGCCTGCCAACCCGCAATTCACGCGAAACGCCCGATCTCGCTTACACATCTGTCGCATTAACCGTCTATGGATTGCCTTGACGGATTTCACCGTTTACGTGCACTGCAATCAGTTACAGTCTAGGGTATGGCCCTATAAAATTGAATGCACTGGTCTCTCTGGAGCGGACCGTATCCAAGGCGCGAAGGCGCAGGAAACCCGGCCGGTTTTCAAGTCTTCGCAACGCAGGAGACGGTCCGCTCCAGAGAGATCCAAAGGACACCAAAACGGCTGCGAGCAGCAGCGTCAAAGTCCTTGGCCGATGCACAAGCATCGACCTGCGGACTTTTCCTCCCCGCTCCTGGCCGTTTTGACGCCAGTGCGTTCAATTTTATGGGGCCATACCCTAAGCCGTTGACAATGCGGCATCCGCCTGCCCTAAATTTGCGGGTAGTGGCGTTAACAGGACGGTGCGGCAGACGACTTGCGGAATGGATCTGCAAGTGTGCCGCCGTCGTTGAAGGAGTCCCGAAATGACAGACGCGGCAGCACCAGCAAGCCCGGAAAATGCACCGGCAGCCACCGGAAGCCTCACACCGCTTCAATATCTCGACCGCGCCCTCTCGACGCTCCGGGACATCGGCATCCAGCCGGAGACCGAAACCGATGCGCCGATCAACGCGCTCCTGGAGCAGATCTCAGATCTCTCCCCGGACAAGGTGCTGGTGATCACCCGCACCCTCGGCCAGGCGTCCAACTTCAACGAGGTCGTCCGCTCCCAGGTGCAGCAGATGGATATCGGCGAGCGCTACGAGGAAATCACCGACGCCTTCAATTCCATCCGCGACGATGCCAAGGCGCTGGTCGACCAGCTGGCGGACGGCAGGATTTCCTTCACCGAGAACCTGTCCAACAAATGGCGCGAAATGCGCAGGGGCACGATTTCCGACCGGTTCACCGACATTCGCGACACCTACAAGGAAGTCGCCGTCGCCACCAAGGACCAGATCGAGCGCGAACAGACCATCCTGAATGCCTATCGTGATTTCCGCGGCGCGCTGAAACAGGCCGAAGTGACGGCGCTGGAACTGCTCAACATCGCAACAACCAGGCTGGACGCCACCAAGCAGGCGCTCGAGACCGCGTCCACCGAGGTCGAGGCCTATGCCGGCGGCGACGCGGCCCAGAAGGCCCGGCTGGAGCTGGCGCGGGACGAGAAGCTGCGTGAGATGCAGGACGAGGAAAAGCGCTACCAGATCGCCAAGGACCTCTCGGACAACCTGACGGTCGGCTACAACACCTCCGAAGTGATCATGGCGCGCCTGATGCAGACCACCAACGCCAAGGAGCGGGTCTATGCGCAGTCGGTCAGCTTCTTCTCCACCAACGAGTCCGTTCTGACCGCGCTCAACGCCTCCTTCACCGGCCTGCAGGGCCTGCACGAATCCACCGAAACGCTCAACGCCATGAAGGACGGGCTCAACAAGAGCCTGGAGACGCTGGCGGAGATCGGCGACACTGTGCAGAAGGAAGCGCTGAAGGCCGGTTACGGCCCGACGGTGGCGGCCGCCTCGGTCAAGAAGCTCGTCGATTCCGTCGTCAATTTCCAGGTTCACTCCCGGGAGATCATTTCGGAAATGCGGGAAATGTCGACAAAGAACTCCGAAGAGATCCGCAACGCGGTGGAAGACGGCAAGCGGCGCCTTGCCAAATTGACCGCGCAGTCCGGCGCGCTCTGATCCGTCCCGTTCCGGCCGGGCCGGACAGCCACCGGCCCGCCCAACCCGAACAGACAGGCACTGTATGGCAAGCAAGAGTTCCGCCCCTCTCGACGATCTGATGATGGCGATGGACGTGGTGGACACGTTGCGCCACGAAGAAGGACAGGTCGCCAGCGAGCTCCGGGCGGACGAGCGGGACGCTGCCATGATCGAGCGGCTGCGGGAGGTCTACAGGGCCCAGGGGATCGAGGTTCCCGACCACATCCTGAAGGCCGGCGTCGAGGACCTCAAGCGCGACCGTTTCGTCTATGCGCCGCCGCCCGCCGGGTTCAAGCGCACGCTGGCCATGGTCTATATCTCCCGCGGCACGTGGTCCAAATGGCTCGCCGCCGCCGCCGCCGTGCTGGTGGTTGCCCTGGGGGCCTGGTATTTCCTGGTGAAACTGCCCGCGGACCGCGCGGAAGCGCAGCTGACCGCGCGCCTGGAGGCCCTTCCGGCCACCTATTCCGAACTGGTCGGGCGTGTCGACACGCTGACGGAAAACGCGGAGGTAGAGGCCCAGGCCGCCCGCATTGCCAAGGACGGCCGGTTTGCCCTGTCCGACGGCAACAATGACGCCGCCTTCGAGGCGGAGGCGGATCTGCGCCAGCTGGTCGCCCGGCTTCAGGAGGTCTTCGAGGTGCGCATCGTCGCGCGCGAAGGCGTGCCGACGGGCATCTCCCGGATCCCGGACGCCAACCCGGAAACCGAGAACTACTACATCGTAGTGGAGGCCATCGACCCGGATGGCAACGTCCTGAAGCGCAACATCGTTTCGGAAGAAGACAACAGCACCCGGACCGTCGACATATGGGCACAGCGCGTTTCCGAGGTCATCTACAATGCGGTGCGCCGCGACAAGATGGAGGACGGCATCGTCCAGACGGGCGTCCTCGGCCGCAAGCGGAGCGGCGAGCTGAACATCAAGTGGCGCGGCGGCGTGCAGGACGGAGCGATTACGACATGGTGACAGGTGACCTGCGTTTCCCCGTGGAGGCCGCCAGATGCTGACCGGCCGCCAGACCCTGGGCACGATCGAACAGTCGCTGGAGGATCTGCGGCGCGAGGAGGCCGAGCTCTCCAAGCGCATCGAACGCTCCACCCGCGCCCTCACCGACCTGCAGGAGCGGCAGAGCGAAGCCTATCGGGATCTCGCCCGCTTCCGGCTCGATTCCGACGCCGCCGGCACGCTGAACACCCGCCTCGACAGCGCGGCGCGCGAGGCAAGGCGGCTTCTGGACAAGCGCAGCGCCGACTACAAGGTCCTCACCGAACAGCTGCGCCAGTGCGAGAGCGAGCGCTTTCAGCTGCAGAAGAAGCGCACGGAACTGGACAGCGCCCGCAACGCTGCCGAGACCCGGATGGACGAGCTGATGGAGGCCGTCGACGCCCGGCTCGAGGAGGACGCGGCCTATCTGGCCCAGCGCAAGGCGACGCAGGAGGCCGAGGCAACGGCGGAAGCCGCCGCCACCAAGGCCGGGATCGCCGAGGAGGACCGCCGGCAGAAGGGCAAGGCCTATGACGCCGACCCGCTGTTCGTCTATCTGTGGCAGCGCGGTTTCGGAACGCCGGACTACCGGCGCCGCGGCCTTGTCCGCTCGCTCGACCGCTGGGTCGCCGGCCTGATCGGCTATCATGATGCGCGGGCGAACTACGCCATGCTCACCGGCATTCCCGAACGCATGGCCAGGCACGCGGAACACTGCGCCGAAGTCGCCCGCCAGGAGCAGGAAAAGCTCGCCAGGATCAGCCGCGACGCCATGACCGACGCCGCCGGCAGCGACCTCGTCGGCTCCATCGAGACCATGAGCGAGGAGATCGACCGGATCGACGGCGAACTGGACACGCTCGACCGGCGCATCGAGACGCTCTCCACCGCCCTTGCCGAGTTCTCCAGCGGCGAGGACGCCGATTTCCAGAAGGCGGAGGAGCATCTGTCCGTTTCCCTGCAGGCCGACGACCTGAAGGAGCTGTGGCGCGAGGCACGCGAATCTCCCTCCCCGGAAGACGAAAAGATCGTCCAGCGCATCGAGGACCTGCGCGAGCGCATCGATCAGGTAGCGCGGGAAATCCGCCAGGACCGCGAATTGCAGCGCGACATCGGCCGCCGGCGCGGCGAACTGGCAGACGTCATCAAGCGCTTCCGCGCCAAGGGCTACGGCAGCTGGGAATCCACCTTCTCCGACGACAACCTCACCACGGTTCTCCTCGGCGAACTGGTGAAGGGCGCCATCACCGGGGCCGATTACTGGGCCCGGGCCGAGCGCTCGCACAAACGGCGCAAGCCGCGCGGCCGCCGGGTGGCCTTTCCGGGCGGCACCGGCCTGCCCAAATCCATGGGCGGCTTCGGCGGCGGCGGCTTCAAGGGCGGCGGCAGCTTCGGCGGCGGCGGTTTCAAGAGCGGCGGCAGCTTCGGCGGCGGTGGTTTCAAGACGGGCAGCAAGTTCTGAGCACTCCCGGAGGGCCGTGAATAGTGGATGACGCGTCTCCCGGTCGAAGTGACGCGCGGCCACCCCCGCCCGTCACCCTGAGGCGCCGCTCCATCCGAAACCCTCATGCTGAGGAGGGCCGTCAGGCCCGTCTCGAAGCATGGGCGGCACATTCCCGGGCAAGCGGCGCATCCTTCGAGACGCGAGCAGGCTCGCTCCTCAGGATGAGGACGTGCCTGCAGACAGGCTTGCAAGGAATAGCGACTGTTCCTCGTTCCGGGATCTCCGCCTCTCCACCCCACTCCCTCATGCTGAGGAGGGCCATAAGGCCCGTCTCGAAGCATGGGCGGCATACGCCCGGGCAAGCGGCGCATCCTTCGAGACGCGAGCGAGCTCGCTCCTCAGGATGAGGACGTGCCTGCAGACAGGCTTGCAAGGAATAGCGACTGTTCCTCGTTCCGGGACCTCCGCCTCTCCAACCCACTCCCCTCATGCTGAGGAGGGCCGTCAGGCCCGTCTCGAAGCATGGGCGGCACATTCCCGGGCAAGGAGCGCATCCTTCGAGACGCGAGCAGGCTCGCTCCTCAGGATGAGGACTCAGAACGAGGACGGGCTTGTGCATTAGCCCGGAAAGCTCGCCGCCACCTCTCGTTCAACAACTACTGACTTGCCACACCCGCCCGTCATCCTGGACAAGTGCAGCGTCAGCTGCGCGCAGATCCGGGATCCCGACATCAGCGCGAGCGCCAGCGAGCCCTTCTTTTCCTCGCACAAGGCGGCTTCAGCCACTCTGCCGGGTGAGGCTCCGCTCGGGCGCCAATCACCGCCTTTTTCCCAACAAAAGGCTTCGTTAAGAGTGTTTTGGCACGCTGAGGCGGAAAAAAGCTGCGCTCACGTGCAGTTTTGTTGTGCCGGATCGGAACGTGTTCTAGACCGGATCTTTGATTGCTCTTTAAACCTCGGAACAGCCGATGCGACAGATACTTTTGATCAGCCTTTGCGCCCTTGCCCTCGCGGCCTGCCAGAGCGGCCCGTCCCGCCAGGCTGCGCTTCCGAACCAGCCGCAGCTGGATGTTCCCGCCGGCGCCCAGACCGTTACCGTTGCCGCCTCTCCGGAGGCCGTGCGCGCCGCGCTGGTTGCCGGTGCCCAGCAGCAGGGCACGACGGTTCTGCAGAACCAGCCGAACATGGTTGTCCTGGAGCGGCCGATGCCCGGCGAGAACCCGGCGCTCGACGCCGAGTTCGGCCCCTCCGACAACGGCCAGCGCGTCATCCGCATCCGTGTCCGCTTTACCGGCGCGCCCTGCCGCACCCTGGCGGTGCAGGACCTGGCGGTGATCAACAACGTGCGCACCGCCCTGGAACAGAGCTTCGTGCTGCCGGGCAATCCGAACACCATGCAGAGCCTGCAGGGCCTGAAATCCCGCGCCGAACGCGGCAGCCCCTGCCCGCCGGCCGTTTCCTGACCGCCCGGGCCGCGGATTAATCCGGAACGAGCGGCGCGTGCCCGCTCATTCCGGCACCGCCTCCGGAGCGAACTGCGCCAGGAACTCCGCGCTCGGCGGGATCGGCGTGATGATGTCGATCAGGACGCCGTTCGGGTCGCGGGTGATGAAATGCCGCTGGCCGAAGGCCTCGTCCCGCAGGGCCAGCATGATCGGCAGGCCCTTGCCGCGCGCGCGCTCATAGACCGCGTCGACATCCTCCACCTCGAAATTGAGGATCAGCCCGCCCGCCCCGGCGCCGCGTGCCTCCGCCGGAATGGTGTCGTGGCTCCGGTCGAGCACCGCCAGGTTGACGCTCTCGTCTTCCGCCGACTGGAGATGCACGTACCAGTCGGCCTGAAACAGCGGCCTGAAGGAGAAGTTCTCCTGGTAGAAGCGCGCCGTCCCGGCCACGTCCGACGTCATCAGGACCGGATAATACTGGGTGCATTTCATCGCTTGTCTCCACAACTCTTGAGTATCCCTGCCCTTCGCCGGCCCGGATGCGCCGGGGGCCCGTGAGCCCGCCAAACAGCCCCACCGACAACCCCGCCCCCCAGGGCCCTTTTCATGCACGGCGAAAAGACATACAGTCTGCATGTATCTTACAATTAACATACAGGCTGCATGTATGCAAGAAGCAGGATCCCGCCGCACCCAGGCCGAGCGCCGCGCCGAAACCCGCAAGGCGCTGCTGGACGCCGCCCGCGAACTGATCGTCGAAAAGGGCTATGCGGAAACCGGCACGCCGGAGATCGTGGCAAAGGCGGAGGTCACCCGGGGCGCGCTCTATCACCACTTCGCCGACAAGGCGGACCTGATGCGCGCGCTGGTGCGCCGGGAGGCGGCCGCCATTGCGCGGGAGATCGACGCCGGCACGTCGCCCGGCCAGCCGCCCCTGGAGGCGCTGATGGCGGGCGCAAACGCCTATTTCTCGGCCATGGCCGTGCCCGGACGGGCGAGGATCATGCTGCTGGAGGGCCCGGCGGTGCTGGGGCTTGCAGAGATGGCGGATATCGACCGCGACACCGGCGGCGCGACGCTGCTGGAGGGCCTGCGCCATGCCGCAAGCCACGGCGCGCTTCAGGATGTGCCGCTCGCCCCCCTCGCCGCCCTGCTCTCCGCCGCCTTCGACCGGGCGGCGCTTGCCATTGCCGGCGGCGAGGACCGGCAGCCTTACGAGACAGCGACGCGGCAACTGCTGGCCGGGGTGCTGAAATCCTGACGGCAAGCGCCTGGCCCCTCACGGACACTCCGGAAAATATCCATGGCGCCTTTTCTTGGCCTTTGCTGCACTCCACGGGCAAGACAAACCCGATGTCATTGCGTTTTCTTGCAAATTCCATCCGCAGACAGAGTAATTCCCGCCCGGGCCCCAAATTGCCGGGCGAAAATGACATGAAATGATCACATATGAGGCCGCAACCATTTATCCGGGGGTGCGTTTCTCCGCCGACTATCAATCTCGGCATCCTGCCGTGTTGGCAGCGAATAGCCTGGCTGAAGACAGCCTCGCTAGAGAAGGAGGAAGCATCATGCGTAACGACTTCAAGAAGGCCGCCCTTGCGGGCGTGGCGATCCTGACACTTGGCGCCGGAACGGCCCTCGCGGACGTCGCGGCAACGGCCACCACCGACCTCAACATCCGCAGCGGCCCGGGTCCGCAGTATCCGGCTGTCGGCGTCATCGATGCCGGCGCACAGGCCACCCTTCAGGGCTGCGTCCAGGGCAGCAAGTGGTGCCAGGTCACCTATAACGGCACCACCGGCTTTTCCTATTCGGACTATCTGGCGGGAAGCTTCTCCGGTGAACAGGTCGTCGTGACCAACCGCATCGAGACCGAAGCCGTGCCGGTCGTCGAATATGAAGGCGGCGGCGAAGGCACCGTTGTCGGCGCGGCCGGCGGCGCGGTTGCCGGCGCCCTGATCGGCGGTCCCGTCGGCGCAGCCGTGGGCGGCGTTGCCGGTGCCACGGCAGGCGCGGTGGCAACACCGCCGGACGAGGTCCGGACCTATGTGATGGAAAACCGGGTCGAGCCCGTCTACCTGGAAGGTGAAGTGGTCGTCGGCGCCGGCGTCCCCGAACCCGTCCAGCTGCAGCCGGTGCCGGATCACCCCTACAGATACGGCTACGTGAACGGCCAGCCGGTCCTGGTGGATCCGAACACCCGTCAGATCATCTACGTCTATCGCTGATAAGCGATCCTGACTGACGGATGACGAAACAGGACAGCGGGAGCCGATGCCCCCGCTGTTTTTTTGTTTGGGGATACTTCTGGTTTTCTCGACCAACCGCTGAAGGGCACCGTTCCAAGCCGAGTAGATGCGTTCGGTAGGTGCCGGCCCGTTGCGTCCATGAGCGGACTCTGGATCAATAACCGCTTTGCGCCCGCAAATCGGTCTTCCAACGGTACTTGTTCCGATCCTAGTAGCAGTCGTTCGTTTCGCTGCGCATATAGACTTGAGAAGGAGGGGGCAGAGGCTGCCTGTATATTTGTTTGAATGCCATTTTCGGCCAGAAAGCGGATATTAGCGATTGGCTGGGCAGCTGGTTGTGCTTCAGGAAATTGAGTGAACTCTGGGCGGCATCTACAGCTACGTCGCTGTTTTTGTGTTAGAGAAAGCCCTACGAGAGCAACCGAGACCTGTAATGCAATTCATTCCAGAAGGCCCTAACATACCTGAAACATTGTTGAATGCTCACGCAGACGGCACCGTGGTTTTTTTCTGTGGGGCTGGCGTGTCCCTCGACGCAGGATACCCGCTCTTTGGAGGATTAGTTGAGGAGCTCAATAACAGAAACCCAACTACCTCCACGCCGGAACTTAGCGAAGCTATCGCAGAGAGTGAGTATGACTTTGCATTGTCGATCATTCAGAAGAAACTGGCAAAAAACGCAATTAAACTGAGGCGTGATACCGCGGACATCTTATCTCGTAGACCGAAAACACTAAAAAATCACAAGTCCATTCTTCGCCTTTCACGTTTAAGAGACGGCACTTGCCGCCTTATAACAACCAATTTTGATAGGCTTTTCGTAAAAGCGGCTAAGAGGACTACATCGATTAATATTGATAGCGCGCCTAAACTCCCCATTCCCAAATTCGATAGATGGAACAGTGTTTTGCATCTGCATGGGCTTTTGCCAGCTAAGCCCGACGATTTAGAACTAGGTAATCTAATCCTCACGTCCGCTGATTTTGGAGAAGCTTACCTCACTGATAGTTATTGCAGTCGATTTGTTGTTGAGCTCTTAAGAAATTTCACCGTCGTCTTCATTGGATACAGTTTGAACGATCGGGTGATGAGGTATTTGCTCGATGCAATCTCATATTCCGAGAAGTTTTTTGACGATACAAAAGATCATACTCAATTCAAGAAACCGTATGCGTTTGTTGAGCACAATGAGAACAATAAGGAAGATGAGTTTAGACGTTGGGATTTAAAAGAAGTAACACCGATACCATACTTTGTAGAAGAAAAGCTTCGACGTAATCGAGGTAGCCACTATAGGCTCTATGACACCCTCAACGCTTGGGCCGATTTAGCGTCCGGTGGACAAAATGCTCGTGTGACGCTCGCGCTAAATGAAGCAACAAAACCATTTTTGTCCGAAGACACGTTCGGTCAAGAACGTTTGCTGTGGGCGCTTCGCGATGAGGATGGCAAAGCAGCTGAAGCGCTCGCTTCTGTGGAAACGAGAGACCAGACAGCTTCAGTCGACTGGCTCCAATTCTTCGCGAAAAATGGCCTTCTTGATCAAGTCTACTCGCCTGAGGAATTTCAGTTACTCACGGCGCGACGTCAACGAGATGCAGCTAAGGGCCTAGAACAAAGTTACTTGGGATCAGTGACAAACGGGAGGGGCACCTCTCACCTAAAGCCCGTATCTGCGAGTCTGGTCAAATGGATGCAATGGCACCTTGACACGGTGGAACTGGTAGACTGGATACTTGAAAATGGAGCCGTGCCGCATCCTGGATTTTCATGGGAATATGGCCGCCCGCAAAACAAAGTACTGCGTCCTGCTCTTTCCCCTGAGCAAAAAAGACTTTGGGGAATACTGACCAGCGACGCATATGCGCAAACCCAATTGCCTACAAATCATTGGTTCGATTTGCGCGAGAATTTAGACCTAAGAAATCCCTCTGATGCATTAGAATTTCTGTCACATGTTGCACCCAAATTGATCATAAGACCCTCTACTTATAGGAAGTTCGAGGAGCATACTGAGTCCCTATTTGGGCAGTTCACATTTGAGCTGAAGCTTCGCAATCCGGAAATAGATTTTCAAGTTGACCAGATTGTCGCCACTCCTGCACGTCAGCATGGCCTCGAGAACCTTTGCGAACAACTTAGTCAACTGGTGTTGACTGGTCTAGAATGGCTCTCACTTGTAGACAAAGCAAGCAGTGAGAATGACCTAACAGGTTATTCGATACCATCCATTTCACCACACAGTCAGAATCAGTTTGTCGATGAGTTCGGTCAATTGGTCTTCTTGCTGCGGACAGCGTTTGATCGCAGGCTCGCATCCGACGTGGACAGTGCTGTATCTATCGCAGTCTACTGGGCTCAACAGAAATACCCATTGTTCAAGAGGCTATTCCTATATGCGGCCAACAAAAGTGGGTCCTCGCTTGATCGTTGGGCGCTTAATGTGTTGATTGAGGACGACGCAAAATGGCTATGGGCGCTTGATACTACCCACGAAGTAAAGGTCTACTTACGTGAACGCGTAAAGCATTGGCAAAACAAAGAAGTCTCACGCCTTTGCAGAGCCATCATCAAAGGTCCAAATCGAAAACAGTATCGCCACATGCCTAACCGAGAGTGGCGAGAACTTAGGGACCATATGATCATCATGTATCTGAGCAAACTGGAGCAAGGCAATGTGACGCTTCCTCCAGCGGTCGCCGATCGATTTTCAGCGCTGAAGCATAAGTGTCCATATACTCCTCCAGCAGACCAGAGTGACGAATTCTTAGTTTTTTCTGAGCCTTCCAGAGACCTAGATTGGGGCACAAGAACCGAACAATCGAAACTGATTGAGTTCGCGCAGATCACCCCTGCCAAACGTGTCCAACAGTGGACATCGGATCAGTCGCGTATTCTTCGTGAGCTGGCCGAAAGTGATCCGAAAGGAGCATTGGAAACCCTCGAAGAAGGGATCGAACAAAACTTAGAAGATGAGGAGTTTTGGAGCGAAGGCATCTCAGGATTAACCCACGCGATAGAACTGGCAATACTGAGTTCCGATGAAGGTTCCGAAAATGGCTGACGGAAAAGCACCAAACACCAGTCTGCCGCCAGACTATCTGGACCGACTGCTCAAAATATTGGCTAACTTACCCAAAAGAAGCCTTCAGAGCAGGAAGGTAATCAATACAATTGTTGAATTCTTAAGAAAGGTGCAAGGTACAGCACTTGCCAAGAAACAATACGTCGAAATCTGGGATCAAATCTGGGCAGCCAGCACTAGCTCCCCTTCAGAAGATCGCGAAATAAGTGATCCGGTCGGCTACGCGATTAATGATCCTGCAGGCAAGCTCACCGAAGATCTTCTTAAGTACCTCTGGCCCAAAGACGCGAAAGTGAACGGTGGAATTTCATCTGACCTCGCCAATCGCCTCAAAAAAATCGTCCAGAGAACCGATCATAGTGCAATTGACGCGTCTTCGGTGATCGTAGCATCCAGAGCGGAGGTTTTGCACGCAGTTGCACCAGAATTTACCAAGCAAGATATTCTGCCACTTTTCCGTTGGGATACTAACCCAAGCGCAGCAGCGTATTGGAGTGCATTTCTTTGGCCTGCGCGTATCAGCCCTGATTTGTTTAAGCTTCTTGAAGCAGATTGCCTAACCGCTCTGCGAAGACCCGATCAGTTCGAAGAACGCACCTACGAACATCTCTGTCAGCTTTTCCTTCTTGCAAGCATGGAGTTCAAAGCAGTTGACGAGAAAATCGTTCGAGAAATTCTTGATGAGATCGGGACAAAAGGACTGGAGTATATGTCGAGTTTCCTGCGGCATAGAATGCTCAATTCTAAAGAGGATGCCGCTAGCTATTGGATACAAACCATTAAGCCGTGGATTGAATTACATTGGCCTCGTGACGAAGCGAGACAAAGCAGTCACACGAGGGCGGATTTCGCGATGGTTGCAACGTATAGCAACGAATGCTTTCCAAGGGCACTACATTGGCTCGAGAACAATGGACTATTGGGAGAAACTCCCTCAGCTTCAACCATTCTATATTCTCTAAAAGATCGGGGCGGGAAGACGCACAAGGACTTCAAAGACAGCGCGATGCTACCGGAACGGTTCCCCGAGGAAGTCTTGCATCTGCTTTGGATTACGCGGCCATTCCAATGGGAGCACGGACAAGCGAGAGAAATACTTGATCGGATACTATCGTGTAAGCCTGAACTGGAAAAATCTATTGAATATCAGGATATTGCGGAAATGACATCGTGATGGAGTTCGCTAGATTCTGCCGTCGTTGTTGAGTAGACTTCGTTCGGCGCAGCTTTCGAACCAGTTTGTCTGCTTCAGCAAAAACCCGCCAATCCCTTCCGACCCCACTTTAGCCGGCCAATTCGCAGAGAACGAGCATTCCCTGGCCCCTACCCACCCACCGCCCTTGTCCCACTCCAAGCCTCCGCTCCACTTCCCACAAACGCCCACCGCGCCTGAAGCGCCGCGATTTTCTGTTCCACTCTGACCAGCGGCAATCTTGTGCCGCAGTGCGGGCTGAACCCAGCGAGTTCGAGCCGTGGGCGTGGAAGCGGGTTGCGGCGCAACTGATGGAGCGTCGTCCTTCGCCCTTGACTTGGCCGGACAGTCCACAAACGGCCAATTTGCCCCCCACGGACACCCAATGGTACACTTGCCATGCCTCCCGAAGACGCCCCATGTAGGCCAGACCGCAACGGCGAGGATGTATCCTCCCCTGGGCCCTGACGTCCGGATCACTGCCTCGAATGCTGCTTCGGGTTGACAGAGCAAGCATCAAGGTGAGGTTTGTGCCATGTCAGTCGGAATATTCGGCCGCGTTGAACGGTCCCCGAAAAATCCCGGGCTCTTCAGGATGCCTGACAGCCCGGGGCATTTCTTTGCCCGGCAGGGGGCGGGCAAGGGCGGAACGACCCGGCGGTTCGGCCGCAAGAACCTGATTGCCTTCCTGATGATCCTGATCGAGGAATGGCATCGCAAGCATCCGGATTTTCCGGTGCCGCTCGGCGACCTTGCCGAAGAAGACGGCAGCCACCAGAAGGATCACGCCACCCACGACGACGGGTTCGCCGTCGACATCTTCAACCTGCATCTGCTTCCGGGCAAGCACAAGGGCCCGCCCTACAGGCTGTCGGGCCACCAGAACCCGTTCTACGGCCGGGACAAGACCATCGAACTTGCCAGGGACATCGCTGCGAAGAAGCCGATCTTCTCCATGATTGCGGTCTATCACAACGATCCCGAACTACGCGACGAGGTGAACACGCAATTCCCGCTGCGTCCGCCCATAACGCACTTCGCCAAGCACGAGGACCACATACATGTGTCCTTGCACGATAACACCAGCCTGACGCCAGAGCAGATCGACAGCATTCTCGGCCTCAACAAGCTTGCAAAGCTGGTGGACAAGGCGCTCGACGAGTTGCTTGCGACGGGACAGATGCTGGTGTTCGGCGCACACGGAACCCTCGTGACGGCCCTGCAGACCGTCCTGAACGCGGCCGGGACCGCGCAGGGAACCACGCTGCCCCCGCTTCAGCCCGACGGTGCCTTCGGGCCGAAAACCAAGGGCCGGGTGCAGGAATTCCAGTCGCAGAACAAACTTGCCTCGGACGGGATCGTCGGACCGAAAACCAAGCAGGCACTGGCGAGCAACGTCTGACGCGCACGGCCGCCAACGCGATGTTCGGTGTCACCGGCCGCTGCCGGTTCCCTCCCGCCGGTGCGGCCCGATGCCGTCCGGTTACTGCGCCGTCCAGCCGCCGTCCACCGGAATCGTCGCCCCGGTCAGGTTATGCGCCTTAATGTTGCACAGCCACAGGGCCAGTTCGCCGATTTCCGAGGGGTCGGAGGTGCGGCGGGTGGGCTGTTTTTCGGCCAGGAGGTCGGCGATGGCCTTGTCCCGGTCGCCGCCGAACTCTGCTGCACGCGCCTCGACCTGGGGCGCGATAAGCGCCGTTTCCGTCCAGCCCGGCGCGATGCAGTTGACCGTGACGCCGCCGGAGGCCTTGCTGCCGGCGGCCGCATATTCCAGGGCGGCCACCTTGCTCATGCCGACGACGCCGAACTTTGACGCCACGTAGGGCGCCTTGTTGACCGACGCCACCAGCCCGTGCACCGAGGCGATGTTGATGACGCGGCCGTAGCCGCGCTCGGCCATCGCCGGCAGGGCCAGGCGCATGGTGTGGAAGACGCCCGAGAGGTTGACGGAGATGATCGCGTCCCAGGTCGCCGCATCCGCCTCCGCCAGGCTGGCCGTCTTCTGGATGCCGGCATTGTTGACCAGGATGTCGGCCGCGCCCCAGTCGGCAACAGTGGCCATCATCGCCTCGATGGCGGCAACGTCGCGCATGTCGGCATCGAAGAACCTGGCCTCCGGCGCACCGGCTTCCCGCATCGCGGCCACCGCCGCCTCAGCCTCGTCCGCCGTTGCCAGCCCGTGAACCGCAATGCGCGCGCCCGCGCCCGCCAGCGACCTTGCAACCGCCAGGCCGATGCCCTGCACCGATCCCGTGACCAGCGCCGTCTTTCCGCTCAAATCGCTCATGCCGTTTCCTCCGTGTTGATCATTGCGCCAGGGTCCACACCCTAAGTTCCGTCTTCAGGATCTTGCCATAGTTGTTCTTCGGCAGGGCCGGAACGAAGCGGTAGGCCTTGGGCCGCTTGAACCGCGCGATCCGGTTAAGGCACAGCGCGTCGAGCTCGGACGCTTCGGCCTTTTGCCCCGCGTGGCAGGCGACGAAGGCCACCACCACCTCTCCCCATTCGGGATCCGGCCTGCCGATCACCGCCACCTCGTGGACGGCCGGGTGGGTCAGCAGCACCTCTTCCACCTCGCGCGGGTAGATGTTGGTGCCGCCGGAGATGATGACGTCCCGGGAGCGGTCCTGCAGGGTGACGTAGCCGTCCGCGTCCATCCGGCCGAGGTCGCCGGTCCACAGCCAGCCGTCGCGGATGGTCCTGGCGGTCGCCTCCGGGTTCTCCCAGTAGCCCTTCATCACCGTCTCGCCGCGCACGGCGATTTCGCCCACCTCGCCGCGCGGCAGCTCCCGGCCGGCCTCGTCGAGCACGGCGACCCGGACGACCGACTGCGCGGTGCCGACGGAATTCAGCCGCTCGCGCCAGCGCGGGTGCTCCCGGTCGCTGACCTCGTGGCGCTGCAGGGCGGTGATGCCCATCGGGCATTCCCCCTGGCCGTAGATCTGGACGAAGCGTGCGCCCATCACCTCCACCGCCTCCAGGATGTCCGCCTCGTACATGGGCCCGCCCGCATAGACGATGGTGCGAAGCCCCCTGCCCGTCGTGCCGGCCGCCTTGGCCGCATCGACCAGCCGGCGCACCATGGTCGGCGCCGCGAACATGGACACCGAGCCGATGAGCGGCGCGATCTGCAGGATCTCGCCGGCCTCGAAGCCGCCGCTCTGCGGCACCACATGGCGAGCGCCCTTCATCACATGCATGAAATTGTAGAGCCCGGCGCCATGGCTCATCGGCGCGGCGTAAAGGATGGCGTCCTGCGGGCGCACGTCATCGACATCGACGAAATAGCTGAGCGCCATGGAGGTGAGATTGCCGCATGTCAGCATCACGCCCTTGGGCCTGCCCGTCGTGCCGGAGGTGTAGAACAGCCAGGCGAGGTCCTCCGGCTCCAGCGGCACCGGCTCGTCCAGCGGCGCGCCCGAGCGCATGGCATCGAAGTCTGAGCCCTGAAGGGAGACGATGGTGACGGTTTCCGGCACATGCGGCGTCAGCGCGGCGGCGGACTTGTCGTCGGCAAAAACGAAGCGCACCCCGGCATGGCCGATCATCCAGGCCGCTTCCCTCTCGTGCAGCTTGGCGTTGATCGGCACGGCGGCCGCGCCCGCCCACCAGATGCCGTAGAGCGCTTCGAGATACTCCGTCCGGTTCGACGCGAACAGCGCCACGCGGTCGCCTTTGGCCGTGCCGCGGGCGGCAAGCGCCGCGCCGATCGCACCGACGCTCCTGGCGAATTCCCCATAGGTCGCCCTGCGCTCGGTGCCTTCCAGCAGCGCCGCATCGCCTGGATGGCGGATCGCCGTCCGCCGCAGCCATTCAGCCGGGTTCATGTCATCCTCCCCAATGTTCCCCCTGGCCCAATGCGGGCCCGATGCGCGCTTCCGGCAGGGCGCCCTCACACCGCTGAAGAAGCCCCACCCAGAGCCTCATCCTGAGGAGCGAGCCCCGCTCGCGTCTCGAAGGATGGCCCGCAGCCCCGGGCACCCTGCGACGAACAACCTGAATGCCCTCCCGGCATGCGGTTGCGGGTGTCCCGTCAAGCGCTCGGAACCATCCGCTTTTTCTGTTCATCGTCAATGAAAGCGGTTCGGTCCGGCGGCGTCATTGATACTATCGCGGCAGGCGGGGGGATATTCCGTCGATATACGTAATGGAGTGACGATGGAGGACCTGGCAGTCCTTGCCTTTGACAACGCGCCGGTGGGGCTGGTTTTCTCCGAAAACCGCATCATCCGGCGCTGCAATCCGCGGATTGCCGAGATGTTCGGTTACCCGCTGGACGAGCTGCGGGACGCCTCCCTTTCCGTTCTCTATCCCTCGTCGGACGAGTTCGTGCGCATCGGCCAGGCCGGCGCGGAAAGGATGGCCGGCAGCGGCCGCTACCGGGACGAGCGCATCATGCGCCGCCGCTGCGGCGAGCTGTTCTGGTGCCGCGTCCGCGGCCAGTCCCTCGACCCGGCGGCGCCGTTCGCCCGTGCCGTCTGGTCCTTCGCCGACATCTCCGAGGACCGCCCGATCGCCGAAATGAGCCGGCGCGAGCGGCAGGTCGCCAGGCTGCTGGCGGAAGGCCACACCTCCAAGGAAATCGCCCGCGCCCTGGAAATCTCCCCGCGCACCGTCGAGGTCCACCGCGCCCGGCTGATGAAGAAATTCAGCGCCCGCAACAGCCTGGAGCTGATTGCCCATATTGCCGGCATCCCCTTGTGACGCCTCGGCCCTGACAACGCCGCCGCCTCACGATGAGGTCTTTTCCTGCCCGGGACCGCGCTCGGCGCCGGTGCGCCTTGCCGGCCCGCCCGTGGCCTGACCGGTCCGTGCCATCGTGCCGAAGTTGAACCAGGCGCCCAGGCGCCGGACAAGGCGCGGCGGGCCGTCGACGGTCAGGCGGCCGGTCTCCATGGCGGCACCGAGCGCAAGGTCGCCGCGATAGATGTGGATGAGATCCGGCAGGCTGGCGGCGAGATAAAGATCCGGCGCTCCGCCCGGATCCGACACGCACAGTTCCAGCGTTTTCCGTTCGCAGACGAACCAGTAGAACCGCTTGTTTTCCGGCTGGTCGGTGACGGCAAGCCGGAGGACGGTCCGCCCTGTGCCGAAAGCGGCCGGGTCAACGGAATATTCCAGTCCCCAGATCAGCAGGCCGAGATCGATTTCGCCCTCCTCCAGATCGCGGCGCGTCCAACGCTGGCCCCAGACCGCCAGCGCCCCGACCAGGGGCAGGAACTCCGCGCCCGCATCCGTCAGGTAGTAGGTCCAGCTCTTTCCGCTGGCGCTGCGCCGGCGCTCGACCAGCCCCTCGTCCTCCAGCTGGCGCAGCCGCCGGGCGAGCAGGGTTGCCGACATGTGCGGCACGCCGCGATGGATGTCGTTGAAGCGGCAGGCCCCGGCGCCGAGATTGCGAAGCACCAGCGCGGTCCAGCGTTCGCAGAAGATTTCCGCGGCCTTGGCGATCGGACAGAACTGGCCGTAGCTCTTCATCGGACCCTCCGTCAGTCTCGACCAGCATAGCAGCGACGCCGGGCGGAAAATACTCCAGATCGTGGAGTATCGCGCAAGCCGGGCCATGAAACACAATGGCCGGGACAACGGCGCGAGGAGGACGTCATGAACACCATCGTCACCGACAACCCCGCAGCGACCATGTGGGGCAGCACCGGCAAGGCCTATGACGGGATATCCTTCGGCCTCTCCGACACCATTTCCCACGCCGTGCAGATGCTCTGGCCAAGGCCCGGGGAACGGATCCTCGACATCGGCACGGGCACCGGCTGGGCGGCGCGCCTTGCGGCCGGACGCGGCGCCTCCGTGACCGGCATCGACATCGCCCCCGGCATGATTGCGGCGGCAAAGGCCCTTACGCAGCATCAGGACCCGCGCCCGCAGTTTCTGCCGGCCCCTGCCGAAGCCCTGCCCTTTGAGGAGAAGTCCTTCGACGGCATCATCTCGACCTACGGCGTCATCTTCTCCGATGACCCGGCCGCGGCCGCAAGGGAGATGGCGCGCGTGCTGAAGCCCGGCGGCCGCTTTGCGCTGGCCACCTGGGCGGATGAAACGGAGGGCTACATTGCCGGCTTCTTCAACCTCATCGCCGCCTTCTCCGACGCCCCGCGCCCGGCTTCCTCCCCCTTCGACTGGGGACGGCCGGACTGGCTGCAACAGATGTTCGCGGACGACTTCCGGATCGGCTGGCGAAGACAGACCACCACTTTCTACGCCCCGGATCCGGCCGCCGTCTGGCACGAATACCTCCGGGGCTTCGGCCCTGTCGCCGCCACCCACGCCGCCCTGCCCGACGCGCGGCGCGCGGAGTTCCGCGAGGCCTTCGAGGCGCTGCACCGAAAATACGAGACGGAAGTCGGGCTGGTCATTCCCCGGCAGGCACTGCTGGTGCGCGGGAAGCGGGTTTGAGGCGGCTCAATCGGGATGAATGTCCCGCGGCGTACAGCCGCTTTCCAGCACCACCGCGATCCAGTTCACATTTGCCTTGAGCCCGAACCCGTCGAGCCATGCCTGTTGCAGCCTGTAGGCGGGCAGTTCCTGGGCCCCGGGGCAATACCAGTGCCCCGCCGCGGCCTGCCTGTGATGGACCAGTTCGTGCAGCAGCACGCTGACGTCCACCGGGTTGCGCGGGCTCCACGGGCGCACCAGCCAGATGGTCTTGCGGTCCGCGTCGTAATATCCGCGCGGATTGCTGTCGTGAGCGACCCGCACCGCGTCCGCTGGAAACAGGAACGGGCCCGCATCCATCCAGCGGATCGCCGCCGCCTCCTCGCGTCGCGGCAATGACGTGTTGTCGTCCAGCCAGTCCTGGAGATGGCCGACAAGGCCGGGCATGTCGCCGGCGTCCTGCAGGGCCGCAGGTTCGGCCGGCTGGGCGGCAGCCGGAGCCAGGACTGCAAGAAGGCAAAGCTGGAGGGTGCACGCCAGACGCAGTCCGGCGAGGTGTCCGAGTGCCATGACGGCCTCCGCTGATTTTGGAATTTGCTGAGGGAATGCTACGATCGTCGTGCAACAGACACAAAAGGTGAAAATTCACCTCCTGCTGAAGGGAATTCACTTCCTATGGGCCGCAGGTTTCCACCGTTTGCGGCGGTTCGTGCCTTCGAGGCGGCCGCGCGTCACAAGAGCTTCAAGAAGGCTGCGGACGAGTTGTGCCTGTCGCCTTCGGCTGTCAGCCATCAGATCCGGGCGCTGGAGGAATATCTCGACACGGCGCTGTTTGAGCGCAAGGGCAACGGGATGGACCTGACGCTGACGGGCCGCGGTTATGCGGGCAAGCTGACGCATCTTCTCAACAGTTTCGAGGAAACGACCCGCGCCGTTCAGGAGGCGGGCCAACGGCCGTTCCGGGTTCTGTGCACGCCGGGCTTTGCGGCGCGCTGGCTTGTGCCGAGACTGGACCGGCTGAGCTTCGGCGACCGGGTGCGCCTGCGCGTCTCCTCCGGCGCACCGTCGGTGGATTTTTCCGTCAACGACAGCGATCTGGTCATTCAGTGGAGCGACGATCCGGTGCCGGGCGTGAGGAGCGAACGGCTGATGTCGTCGCACCGCTATCCGGTTGTCAGCCCGGACCTGCTGGCGCGCGAGAATATCCGCAAGCCCGACGACCTGCTTCGCCTCCGGCTGATGCACGACGAAACGGGGGACGCCTGGGAGGAATGGTTCACGGCCGCCGGCCTGGCACCACCCGAGATGCCTCGCGGACCGGTCTTCCCGAATTGCGAACTGGCGACCACCGCGGCGGAGAAGAGCCAGGGCGTGTCGCTGGCTTATGACGCGATGGTGCGCGGCACGGTGGCGTCGGGACGGCTGGTCCGACTGTTCGACACGGTGACGATGCCGATCGTCATATACTCCGTGGCCTATACCGAGGCGCGTGCCGCCGACCCGATGGTCCGGGCCTTTCGTGACTGGATATTCGCAGAGGTCCAGCGGGACGGGATGATCCGGTCCGGGATGGCGGCAACGGGCTGAGACGGCAGTTTTCCGGGCGGCGGATCAGGGCGCGGCCATGGCCTCGACGGTCCTGAAAATCTGCGTTCGAAGCCATTTGTGAACCGGGGACCGGTCGTGCCGGCGATGCCAGTAGAGGCGCAGTTTCTGCGGCGGGATGTCGACCGGAGGGCGGTATATCGCCAAGCCGAGAGCGGACGCCGTATCTTCCGCCAATTGTCGGGGCAGCGCGGCTACCAGCCGGCTCTTTGAAACGGCAACGGCCACAGCGTGGAAATGCGGCAACGCCAGAACGACACGCCGGCTGCGGCCGACACCCGCCAGCGCCGTATCGACAACGCCATTCAGGCTGCCGTCCACCGAGCGCAGGGCGTGCGAGAGCTCGCAATAAAGATCGAGCGGCAGAGCACTTCCCGGCATAATCCCGCAATCCCTGATCCGGAGATGATCTTCGGCCGCCACGATCCGGAATTCCGACTGCATGAGCGCCGCGCTCGATACCCAGTCGGCATCCATCGGCATGTCGCGTTCAAGTGCCATGTCGACCGTACTGTCCCGCAGGAGCGTTTCCACCTCGCCCGTCGCTCCCTCGATCATGCGCAGCGTAACCCCCGGAGACGTCCGGGCAACCTGCAGATGGAGCTTCGGCAGGATGAGCGTCGCAAAGAAATCCGCTCCGCACAGCGTGAAAACCCGCTCCAGCTCTTCGGGCCGGAACGGCTCCTCGTCCATGATGGCGCCTTCGATCTCCTGAAGCGCCTTCTGTATCGTCGTCGCCAGAGCCTCGGCGCGCGGCGTCGGCACCATGTCGTTGCCGCGCCGAACGAACAGCTCGTCGGCGAAATGGTGTCTCAGCCGCGACAGGGCATTGCTGACCGCGGGCTGGCTCAGGCCGATCATCTCGCCCGCGCGCGTCGCGCTGCGTTCGCGCATCAGCGCATCGAAGACACGCAGCAGATTCAGATCGAAACTCGCGAAATTCATTCCAGTGATTGACCCGATACAAATTTGAAATTCGGCGCGGCGGACAAGACAAAGTATGAATTGGTCATGGGCTGAATAACAAGACCCCTGCAAACAGCATCGGGACCGCAGGTCCTCCCGTGCTTTCGGCCGCCTGATTGGAAGGAAACGACGATGACCGCTTCGAGATCGGCCTTCACCCTCGCCGTCCTGATTGCCGTTTTCGGCATGGGCTGGGGAATTGCCATGGCGATCAGCCACGATCATTCCACCGCCCCGGCCCACGCCCACCTGAACCTGCTCGGGTGGGTCTCGCTGTTCGTGATGGGGCTGTTCTACCGGCAGCACCCCAACCTTGACCGCAACCGCCTCGCCATCGTCCAGGTGGCCGTCTGGGCCCTGGCCTCGATCACGCTGGCCGCCGGCATCGGTCTTATCTACGCAGTCACTCCTGAGGCGGAACCTCTGGCGGCCATCAGTTCGATTGTCCTGCTTGCCGACATGCTGCTCTTTGCATGGCTGGTCATCCGCAGCAGGGACAACCGGCCGGCGCTGAACGAGACGCCCCACGAGGCCATTCTGCACGGGGCCGAGTGATTTCGTCGTCGAGGCGTGAGGTCCGCCGGCCACGACCGGCGATGCGGACGCGGGACCGCGGCATTACAGCCAGCCGCGGTGCTTGAAGTAGAGGTAGGGCAGGATCGCCGCCGAGATCATCAGCCCGATCGCGAACGGATAGCCGAAAAGCCAGGAAAGTTCCGGCATGTGGTCGAAGTTCATGCCGTAGATCGAGGCGATCAGCGTCGGCGGCAGGAAGACGACGGCGACCACGGAGAAGATCTTGATCGTGGCGTTCTGCTCGATATTGATCATGCCGAGGCTCGCCTCGAGCATGAAGGTGATCTTCTGCGACAGGAATCCGGAATGGTCGGTGAGCGAGCGGGCATCCCCGGAAAGGGTGCGTATGCGCTCGCGCAGGTTCGGAGAGCAGTCCCGTTCCAACGCTACATGACCAAGGAAACCCGCCAGCCGCTCGAGCGTCGCGAGGCTGTCGCGGATGTTGGAGTTCAGGTCGCCCTTGCGGCCGATCTCCTCAAGAACGTCCTGAAAATCCCTTGGCGCCGCCTTCCTTTCCGCCTTGCGGAAGATCAGCGCCGAAATGGCGTCGACGTCGCGCCCCGCCCTTTCCAGCACGTCTGCCAGCCTGTCGATGATCGCCTCGAGAAGTCCGACCAGAACCGTCTCCGCATCGGGCAGCTTCATGGCCGTCCTCTGTGCCTGGGTCGGAAAGGTCGTGAAGGCGCGCGGGTCATGGTACCGCACCGTGATCAGTTGCTTGCCGGACAGGATGAACGAGACGGGCGCCATCTCGGGGTCGTCATCGTCGGTCTGCGCCGGCAGGATCGCCGTCATGAAGGCGGCGCCGTTTTCCCGGTAGAGACGCGAGGAAATCTCGATTTCCTCCATGTCGGCCCGGTCCGGAATGGTGATACCCAGGCACTCGCCAAGCGGTGCTACCTCCTCCGGACCGGGATCCTGCAGGTCGATCCAGACGGCGTTCAGGTCGGGACTGGACGTGTTTTCATCGGAGACAAGGCGGCTTTCGGCGATGCTGTAGGTCTTGATCATGGGCGTTCCTCCGCGCGGGGACAGGGGCTGTGGGTATCGCCATGAACAGTCGCAAAAGTTGGGCGACGCCATCAACCGGATTCATTCCGGCCGCGACGCCGACCCGTTGTCTGGCCCATGTGTTGCTTGAATTTCGGGACGACGGCCCGCCGCGCGCGGTGTGCGGACGGTCCAGCGTACGGATCCACAATGCGTGTCGGGGCCGTGCCGGGCGTCACCGGATCACGGTTATATCGCATTCGGCCTTCTGTACGACCTTGTCCGATACGCTGCCGAACAGAACCGAGCGGACGCGGCTCAGTCCCCTGCGCCCCAGCACAAGCAGATCCGCATCGATGTCGGAGGCAACCCTGAGGATCTCATCGGCATAGTCTCCGCTTTCGATCCTTGTGCGGATGTTCCTGGCGCCTGCCTCCTGGGCGACCACCCGTGCACATTCGATGATGTAATCGCCGATCTCCGACACCGCACGTGCCTTGTCTCCGTCAGGCTGCGCCAGGATATCCGTGATGCTTCGCGGCAGGTTGATCGGGTTGGGAGGCGCCTCGTCGGTCGACTTCGCGATGAGATGCTCCGAGACGGCAAGATGTTCCAGCTCTTCTCGCGCTTCGCCATGCATGAGAACGTGCAGGATCGTCAGATCACCACCGATCTTCGCCGAAATTTCCGAAGCGAAAGTCAGGGCTCGATTGGCGATGTCCGACCCGTCGATCGCGACCAGAATCCTGTTAGGCATCGTTTTGCTCCCAGCTGTCCGTTGAACGGCGACCCGACTGCGGCTGATGAGATGTTCCGGCACCCCGCCGCTGTGCTGCGTCATTGCCCGCACCACAGGAACGGAAAGGAACACATCTTTCGCCGCAAGCGTCCGTGGCGAGCGGCCAGTTTAGCAAAAATCGGGGAAATGAGCGAATGGTCGCCGGTGCTCGGCGCATCGGGCATTGATGCACGGCGGCAAACGAGCAGACCCCGGGCGCCACTTGCGTGCGCCCGGGGTCGTTTCAAGAGATAATCGCTGCGGCCCTGCCGGGCTCAGGCGATCAGATGATCCGAGAAGATCGACAGGTCCAGTCCGCTTGTCGCCGCCAAAGGATTGCCGGGGTCGAAAACCGTGTCATAGCCCATGTCTTCCAGGGCGGCGATCGTTGTGTTCGACAGGTAGTTCCCGCTCGTGTTGATGAAACCGGTCATGATCTCGTTGCCGAAATCAAAGCCGTCGGTATCCGCAAGACCCGGGAGGGGACCCTCGTTCCAGTGGCCGCCGGCCGTGCCGGCTCCACCGTCCGTTTCCACGGAAACCGTGTCCGCGCCGAATTCGAAAGCGAAGGCAAGGTCGGCGTTGGCGCCGTTGAATTCCATGGTGCCGTAGGCGTTGCTGGTGACCAGCCCCATGTAGTCCCACATCGTGCCGAAGCCCAGCACGTGGACCATTTCGTGGAACACGATGTCGTTGAACATGGCCATCGCGTCGAAGTCTTCCGCGTCGGCGATGTCGAATTCCATGATGCCGGCGGCAGGCAGGAAGTCGGCCGTCCGGTAGGTGGTCGGGCCGGCCTGGCCCAGAATGCCGCCTGTGCCGTCGATGTCGGTCAGCGTCGCGTCGATCCGTATATCGTCGATCACCGCGCCATTGTAGTAGACGTCGGTAATGTCGCCGAGAATGATGGTCGACAGAAGGTCGGCCGCGTCCAGGAAGCTCTGCTGCAGGGCCACGGTCCAGGTGCCGCCGAAACTGATCTCGATGTTGAACCCCGAGCCGTCGGCCGAACCGGAGGTGTAGCTGTTCAGCAACGTCCCGCCCGTTCCGCCGTCTGTGCTGCCATCCGTGCCACCGTCAGTGCCGCCATCGTTCTTGCCGCCGCCTTTGCCGCCGCCGTTTCCACCGCCATTGCTGCCGCCCGTGCCGTCGTCAGTCTCCCCGTCGGTGTTGCCGCCGCCCTTGCCGTTACCGCCCTTGGCCGACCCGAACCCGTCGCCGAAATCAATCTCGTTTCTTCCGGAGCGCGACCCGCCGAAGCCGCGATGTTCCCCAGGGGAAAAGGAGCCGCCGAAACCGGATGAACCGGCCGAAAACATATCGGACGCGCCCATTCCGGCGCCGTCACTGTCGCCGTCGGTCTCAAGCATCGGTTCGCCGGTTTCATCGCCTTCGGATGCGGGATCGAAAGAAGGCTTGCCGTCGTCTGACCAGCTCACGGGCGCAACATCGGAGCTGTCATCCGCAGGGCCTCTGTCGAACCAGAAATCGAAACTGTCATCAAACAATCCGGCGACCGTCTCGCCGGCGGCCTGCCCTCCGGCGTCTTGATTTTCAGGAAAGGCAATGAAATCGGGAACACCATCGCCATTTCTATCAATAAAGAGGAACGAATCTGATTTCAGGAAGCTGTTGTTTTTGAAGGACATCTTTTTACCGCCGGAGTTGTTTCCGGGTAAATATTGAACACCCGCGTTAATTTTTGGTATTGGAGACACGGTAAATTGCACAGATACTTCACTTACCCCAGAGTCAACCTGAACGCGCACCAGGGAATAGTTCCCGCCTTCGCGAGCCTGCCGGTCGCGTCACGATCCGGGTTGCACCCTATTTCCGCTCCGGCGCCAGGCAGTGGTGGAACTTGTAGTAGCCCGCCAGTTCCCATTTCAGCGGCTTGTCCTTCGGCCCCTCGTCGATCATCTTCAGCGTGTAGGTTTTCGTGTTGAGGCCGCCAAGACTGGAGGCGGACTGGGTGATGGACACCTGCGCCGACGTGGCACCGGGGCCGATCATGCCGGAGACCGAATTCACCATCGAGACATGGCGCGTGCCACCGCTCCCTTCCCGGCTGAGTATGTCCCCCGCCCGGACATCGGCAACGCCCGCGCGCTTCTTCAGCTTGCCGTCGAGATAGTTGATGTGGTCGCCGCCATTGATGCCGAGTGATGGATACTGGCTTTCCAGATAGGCGCCTGTGAAGCCGTTGCAGTCCAGCCCGAGATACCACTTGGCATAGTCCTGCAGGCCCATCACGTAGTTCCAGTGAACGCGGCCGAGGTTGATGTCGGCGGTCTTGAGGTAGAAGTCGATTACCGTGAGGATGCGGCGCATGCGGTCCGGCGTGCCCTTGCCGTAGAAGCCGAGCTGCAGATCCTTCCAGGTGATGTCCACCCACAGCCAGGGCTTGAAATAGTCGGAACCGACAAGGCCGAACGCCAGCAGTCCGGACTTGTCGTCCCAGGTATGCTTGTCGGCGCCGTTCCTGCCGTCCTTGTACCTGTCCTTCTTGGTCAGGAACCACCTGAGATCCTGCAGGGCCGCGCCGTTGAACTTCTTGTTGCGCGGCTCGCCCGAGAGATAGGACTGTACGTTTATGAATTCCGTTCCATTCAGCGTATGGACAATGATCGGCTTGTACTGTTGTTCAAAAATCGACGGCTGCATTACCATGACAGCGTCCCTCTTCGTCCTGAGAGACCCACGACGGGTCGATCTCAACCTAACCTCACGGAAAGCCGAAAACAGCGGTCTGCGTCACATCCGCAACCATTTCCCGTGCACACCCGCCGCTTTGTCTGTATCTTGCCCGAACATTTTTGGAAGTTTCATGTATGCCAACCATTTACCAGCTTAAATCCCGCTTTCAGGATCTGCTGCGCCCGCTCTGCCGCGCACTTGCGGCAAGGGGCGTTACCGCCAATCAGGTGACGCTTGCAGCCCTCGGCTTTTCGGTTCTGGAGGGCGCGGCGCTCTGGCTGTTTCCGGGCGCTTTCCTGCCGCTGATCCTGCTGCCGCTCGTCCTCTTCATCCGCATGTGTCTCAACGCCATCGACGGCATGCTGGCGCGCGAGCACGACCAGAAATCCAGTCTCGGAGCGATCCTCAACGAACTCGGCGACGTCCTGTCCGACGCCGCGCTCTACCTGCCCTTTGCCGCTCTGCCCTTCGTCTCCGCCCCGCTTGTGGTCGGGCTCGTGGTGCTGGCGATCATCGGCGAGATGACCGGTGTGGTCGGTGTGCAGATCGGCGCCGGCCGCCGCTATGACGGCCCTTTCGGCAAGAGCGACCGGGCGGCCCTTTTCGGTCTCTGCGGGTTTCTGATGGCGCTCGGGCTAACGTCTCCCCTTCTCTATCAGGTCCTTTTCGGCGCGGGGCTCGCCCTTTCCGCGCTGACCATCTGGAACCGCGCCCGCGCGGCGCTCAAGGAGCTTGACCCCGCATGACACTGCAGACGATCCACTGGGCGCTGATCGGCATCTGGGCGCTGCTGGCTGCCGCCAGCGTCATTGTCTACGTGATTTCCAGGCGCTCGAAAAAGCCCGTGACCGAGCTTGTCCAGCGCACCCAGAGCTGGTGGGTCATGGTGGCGATCTTCACGATCTCCTTCCTGGTCTCGAATACACTGTCGATTATCGTCTTCGGTCTGGTCAGCTTCCTGGCGCTGAAGGAATACTTCTCCATGATCCCCACCCGCCGGACCGACAGGCGGGTGCTCTTCTGGGCCTATCTGTCGATCCCGGTTCAGTATTTCTGGGTCTATGACAGCTATTACGGCATGTTCGCGGTGTTCATCCCGGTCTACATGTTCCTGTTCCTGCCCTTCGCCAGCCTCATGACACAGAAGACCGACGGTTTCCTGAGGGCGATCGGCACGCTCAACTGGGGCATGATGCTGTGCGTCTTTTCCATCAGCCACGCGGCCTTCCTGCTGATCCTGCCGCCGACGGAAGAGAGCAGCGCCGGCGGGCCGGGTCTGCTGCTTTATCTGATCTTCCTCACCCAGTTCAACGACGTCGCCCAGTATACCTGGGGCAAGATGTTCGGCAGGCGGAAGATCATTCCCGGCGTCAGCCCGAACAAGACCTGGGAAGGATTTCTGGGCGGCGTCGCAACCACTTTCGTCCTGGCGATCGTGACGGCGCCGCTTGTCACGCCCTTCGACCTTGCCCACGCTGCGGCGGCCGGCCTTCTCATTCCCGTTGCCGGCTTCATAGGCGACGTGACTGTCTCGGCGCTCAAGCGCGATCTCGGCGTCAAGGACACCGGCAGCCTCATCCCCGGCCATGGCGGCATCCTGGACCGCATCGACAGCCTGACCTACACCGCCCCGCTGTTCTTCCACTTCACGCGGTATTTCTACTATTAGAGAGCACACTGCCCCCATGCTCCAGAAGCTCTTCTATATCTTCGTAAAGGTCGCCGTACTGTTCCTTCTGGGGCTGAACGTGCGGCGCAAGGAACTGCTGCCCGCGGACGGCCCGGCGATCATCGTCGCCAATCACAACAGCCATTTGGACACGATGGTGCTGATGGCCCTGATGCCGTTGTCGAAGCTGAAGGACATCAAGCCCGTCGCGGCGGCGGACTATTTCTTCGCCTCGCCCGCAAAAGCCTGGCTCTCGGAACGCGTGCTCGGCATCATACCGGTGGAACGGGGCGCCAAGGGAAAGGCGGCGGACAAGGCGGCGGATCCGCTGGAGGGCTGCTACCGGGCGCTTGGCGAGGGCAAGGTCCTGATCCTCTTCCCGGAGGGCTCGCGCGGCGAGCCGGAGACGATGACCGACCTCAAGAAAGGCGTTTCCTATCTCACCGAACGCTTTCCCGACGCCCCTGTCGTTCCCGTCTTCACTCACGGTCTCGGCAAGGCCCTGCCGAAGGGGTCCTTCCTGCTGGTGCCGTTCTTCTGCGATATTTTCGTCGGAGAACCAATCACTTGGGCCGGCGACCGGAATCGTTTTATGAGCGCCTTGCAGGACCGCTTCAAGAAACTCTCCACGGAAAAGACTTTTGCGCCCTGGGAGTAATATTTATGCCGCCCTCTGGGGCTTTGCCGAGGCGACGCTGTTCTTCATCGTGCCCGATGTGCTGCTCACCAGTCTGGCGCTGAGCTCGCTCGCAAGGGCGCTGAGGGCTGCGGTGGTCGCGGCGCTTGCCGCCACATGCGGCGGCCTCATGGTGTGGGTCTTTGCCAATGAAGCGCCGGAGACGACCCGCGCCGTACTGCTGCATGTTCCCGGAATATCGGAGGCGAGTTTCGCGACGGTCCGGCAGCTTCTCCGCAACGGCCTCTTCGACGGCATGCTGCTCGGCGCCTTTTCCGGCGTGCCTTACAAGATCTTTGCCGCCGAAGCCAGCTTTTCCGGCACCAGCCCGCTGACGTTCGCCCTGCTCTCACCGGCCGTACGACTGCCGCGCTTCGTGGCGATGAGCGTGGCGGCCTGGGGCCTGTCGCGACTGGTCGGAGAACGGCCCACCGCGGCACAGAAACTGGGGATCAGTCTGGCGTTATGGGCCGTGTTCTACGTCTACTATTTCAGCGTGGTGGGCTGGTGAGCGGGAGCCCCCTGGCTCCGTCATTCCAGACAAGTGCAGCAAGGCTGCGCGCAGATCTGGAATGACGTGAGAGGAGACAAAGCCTCCTACTCGCTCAACACGTCCTTCACCGTCGTCGCCAGCTGTTTCAGCGTGAACGGCTTGGGCAGGAAGTAGAATTTCTCGCCCGGCGGCAGGTTTTCCTCAAAAGCGTCTTCCGCATAGCCGGAGACGAAGATGATCTTCAGGTCCGGGCGGGTCTTGCGCAGTTCGACCAGCAGCGACGGGCCGTCCATTTCCGGCATGACCACGTCGGAGACGACGAGGTCGATCTTGCCGTCGGTCTGCTCCATTACTTCCAGCGCCTCGTTGCCGGAGCAGGCCTCATAGACCGTGTAGCCGCGGGAGGCGAGCGCGCGGGCGCCGAAGGCGCGCACGGCCTCCTCGTCCTCCACCAGCAGGATCGATGCCGAGCCGGTCAGGTCCTTCACCTTTTCCGGCTCGCTCTCCTTGACCTCGATCTTCTTCTGCTCGACCACCTGCGGGATGTGCCGCGGCAGGAACAGGCGGAACGTCGTTCCGGCTTCGACTTCCGACGTGCAGAAGATGAAGCCGCCGGTCTGCTTGACGATGCCGTAGACCGTCGACAGGCCGAGCCCCGTGCCCTTGCCCACTTCCTTGGTGGAGAAGAACGGATCGAAGATCTTTTCCATGATTTCCGGCGGCATGCCGTGGCCGGTGTCTTCCACCTCCACCAGCGTGTATTCGCCCGGAGGCATGCCCCGGGTGTTTTCGAACTGGGTGCTTTCCGCCTGCCCCACGTTGCGCGTGCGGATCGTCAGGCGCCCGCCCTCCGGCATGGCGTCGCCCGCGTTCACCGCCAGGTTCACGATCACCTGTTCCAACTGGTTGAGATCGGCCATGACCGGCCACAGGTCGCGGCCATGCACCACCTTCAGTTCCACCTTTTCGCCGAGCAGCCGGTCGAGCAGGATGGAAAGGTCGGCCAGAACGTCGTTGAGTTCCAGCTGCTGCGGCCTCAGCGTCTGGCGGCGCGAGAAGGCCAGCAACTGGCGCACGAGGCCGGCCGCGCGGTTGGCGTTCTGCTTGATGTTCATGATGTCCTGGAAGGACGGGTCGGTGGGCCGGTGGCTGGCCAGGAGCAGGTCCGAAAAGCCGATGATGGCGGTCAGCACGTTGTTGAAATCGTGTGCGACACCCCCGGCGAGCTGGCCGATCGCCTGCATCTTCTGGCTTTGCGCGAACTGGGCCTCCAGGGCCCGCTGCTGGGTGGTTTCCAGCGCGTAGACGATCGCCGCCTCGCCGTCGCCCTCGCCCTCCTGCACGGCGGACACATAGAAGGTCGCCGAACGCGGATCGTTGCCTTCGACCAGAGGAATGTCGATCGGTGCGATTTCGCCGATGCCGTTCGCCGCGGCCCGCAGGGCCATGGCCAGCTCGCCGCGGCCGCTGTCGGCGACATAGGCCTCCAGCTTGGGCGACTCGTCCCCCGTATCGACGGCTCCGAACAGTTTCAGGAACGGCGCGTTGGTGCGCAGCACCCGGCCCTCCTTGTCAAGCGATGCAATGGCGATCGGCGTGTTGTTGAAGAAGCGCGCAAAGCGCACTTCCGCGGCTCTCAGCGCCTCGGAAGCCTCCTCGCCGCGGGAACGGTTCAGAACCAGCGTCCGGCTGTCGCCGGCGTGGCCGTTCTCGCCGAACGGCACCCTATGCAGCAGGCGCACGGGAAGCCCGCGGCCGTTGCGGGTGACGAAGTCGAGGTCGAAGGTCTCGCTCTTCACCTCGCCCGCCTGACCCTTCACGGAGCGGATCAGCTCCGTGCCGTCGCCGCGCACGATGTTGGAGAGGTCCAGGTCCCCCGCGTCGAACTGGGCAAGGTCGTAGCCCAGCCAGTCGGCAAGGGTTGCGTTCAGATAGACGATGCGGCCTTCCGCATCGCAGGAAAAGAAACCGGCCGGCGCATGATCAAGGAAGTTGATGACCCGCTGCAGTTCCTGAAACGAGTTTTCCTGTTCCGCCCGGTCGCGAGTGATGTCCGCCAGTTGCCAGACGGCCATGGGCTTGCCGCCGCCGCGCTCCTTGGAGACCTGCAGCGGGCGCACCGACACGCGGTACCAGCGCGCGGAACCTTCCGCCCGGCCGAGCGGGAACGGCATGCGGATTTCCTCCTGCGCCCTGCGGCCGTCGCGCATGGCCTGGGACAGGCGGAAGATGGCATCGGCCGCATCCGGGTCGGAGGAAAACACCCGTTCGACAACCCGGATATCGGCAGCGCTCTCCGCGCCGGTCAGGTCCGCATAGGCCTTGTTGGCATAGACGAGGCGGCCTTCCAGGTCGGTGATCAGCGCGCCGTCTTCCAGAGTGTCCATGAACGCGGAAGCAAGCGGATTGGCCTCGCCCGGGCGGGCGGACATGCGCAGGAAACCGATCGCGCCGGCAAACAGGCAGAACACGCCCACCACGGCCAGAATGCCGAGCAGCGCCAGGATGAACGGCTGCGCAACCTCCCGGTCCATCACCGCAAAGGCAGCCGCCGCGCCGACGAGCAATAGCGCCAAGCCTATCAGCAGGCCTATGTTACCGGAACGCTCCGGGCGGCTTATCATCGGCCCGCTCGGCGTCCCGTCCATGTCACTCATCAGTCCTGTCTCCCCGGCCCGATCTCGATAAAACTTTCGGCCGTTTGTAAGCATTCTGTGCTTACCATCCAATTTCAACTGATATGAGGCCCAGTCCTGTTGAAATTCACCCGTTTGACGCAATTCAAACCGGCGGTGTCACTCATCGGGCCTAGTTCGCCCGCCAGGCCGCCCGCTTGCGCATCCGGAACACGAAGCCTATCACCTCGGCAACCGCCTTGTAGTGCTCCTCCGGCACTTCCCTGTCGATTTCGACAGTCGCATAAAGCGCCCGGGCAAGCGGCGGATTCTCGATCACGGGGATCTCGTTTTCCTTGGCAACTTCACGGATTTTGAGCGCAATGGCGTCCGTGCCCTTGGCTAGGCAAACCGGTGCCCCCATACCTTCATCATATTTCAGCGCCACCGCATAGTGGGTCGGGTTGGTGACCACCACGGTGGCCTGCGGCACCGACGACATCATCCGTTTGCGCGAGCGCTCCATGCGCAGCTGCCGGATCTTGCCCTTGATCTGCGGGTCACCTTCGGTCTGCTTGTATTCTTCCTTGATCTCGCGCAGCGACATCTTCTGCTTGTTGTACCACTTGTTGCGCTGATAGATGAAATCGGCCGCCGCCACAACGGTCATCACCGCCAGGATCGCGGCCAGAACCTGCAGGATCAGGACACGCGCCTCCTGCAGGATCACCAGCGTATCCGCATGGATCATCACGTCGGCTTCATCCCGGTGCGGCCACAACACCGCGACCATGACCGCCCCGACGACCGAGATCTTCACCATCCCCTTGGCGAAGTTTACCAGACTGTCGGCCGAAAACAGCCGCTTGAATCCGGAAGCCGGCGAAATCTTCGAAAGTTTCGGCTTGATCGTCTCGGCGGTCAGCAACGGCTGGTGCTGAACCAGGTTGCCGGCCACCGCCATCAGGACGAGGCCCAGCAGCGGCACGCCGACGATCAGCGCGACGGACTGTCCCGTGTCCCGCCAGAGCGCCCTCAGCGCATAGCCGTCGACGGGGATCTGGTGGGCATGCTCCATGTAGCCCTTCATAAGGTCGCTCAGCGCCGCGGCCGTTCCCGGCGCGAAGATCGCGATCATCAGCGTTGCCCCGGCCAGGGTGAACCAGGTGCTGACTTCCTGAGATTTCGGTACGTCCCCCTTGTCATGCGCTTCTTTCAAGCGCTTGTGCGTGGGGTCCTCTGTCTTTTCCGAGTCGTCGCTATTGTCCGCCATCGCGCAGCGCTACCCCAGGATGAACTTGCCGAGCGCTTCCCTGAAATGTTCCAGATAGAACATCATCAGGGTCGTGATCAGCACCATAAGCATGAACAGCCCGACCGCGATATTCACGGGCATGGCAATGAAGAAGATCTGCATCTGCGGCATCAGCTTGTTGAGCAGGCCGAGGCCGAAATAGAAAACCAGTCCGACAACCAGGAAAGGCGCGCTCATGCGCGTCGCGATCGAGAACACATGGGCCACCGTTTCCGTCGCGTTCTGGGAAAAATCGCCCACCGGCAGCGGATTTCCCGGCGGAAAGATCGTGAAACTGTCGTAGAGCGCGGCGATCACAAGATAATGGGTGTCCGTGACGAATACGAGCGTCATGGCGAGGATCGACAGGAAGTTGCCGTAGAGCGCGCCCTGTTGCCCTTCATTGGCGATATCCGTTCCGAGCGCGAAGGCCAGCCCGGACTGGTTTGCGATGATGACGCCGGCGATCTGCAGGACAGAGGTGATCATCTTGGCGCACAGGCCGATCCCGAAGCCGATGGCCAGTTCCCCGCCGAGCAGCACCAGCAGCCGCATCGGATTGGCGGTCAGCTCCGCCGGATACTGCCCCGCGCCGACGGGATAGAGCACCAGGGTCAGGGCCAGGGCGATCGTCAGGCGGAACCGCATCGGAATGACGCTTTCCCCCAGCGCCGGCAGCAGCATGATCATCGTGCCGAGGCGCGCAAACATCAGCAGGAATGCGGCAGCGACGTCGGGCAGAAAATCGAGCTGTATGGTCATCCCTAACTCGTGGCCAGGATCATCTCCGTCACCCGTCCCATGAAGGCCTCCAGCAACTGGCTCATGAACGGCAGGGTGATGAGGAGCGTCACGAAAATCGCCAGGATCTTCGGCACGAAAACGAGCGTCATTTCCTGAATCTGGGTCAGCGCCTGGAACAGGGCGATGACCACGCCGACGAGAAGGCCGACGATCATCACCGGCGCGGCGACCAGGATCATCGTCCAGACCGCTTCCCTGCCGATGTCGAGAACTTCACCGCCCGTCATTCAGGCGCCCTCCGCTAGGTCGTGGTGACGATTTAACCATTGTGCCGGCGTGACACATTTCGTTCATGGCGAGACGCGAAATGCGCAGCAGTGTGGCCCACTTCAAGCATTTCGCAACGACGTCCAGGGGCGAAATGTGCCTCGTCCCGAAGAGATCAAATCGGCATCCGCATGATTTCCTCATAGGCGGAAATGACCCGGTCGCGCACCGCCACCATGGTTTCCAGGGCGACTTCCGTCTCGGCGATGGCGGTCACCACGTCGACGACGTCGGTTCTGCCCTCGATCAGCCCGACCGCCTTGTCATCCGCCTTGCGGCCCTGGTCGACAACCGTCTCGACCGCCTCCTGCACCATCTGGCCGAAGTCGACCGCCTGCGGCTTGGCACCCGCGTCTTCGGCGGCACGTGCCTGCTGCTGCAGTCTTGCGGCCATCTGATAGGCATTGCTTGCAATTGACGCGGTGGACATGACCCCCACTCCCTTTCACGTTTGGTTGCTGCGGATCACGCCCGCAGGATATCGATCGTCCGCTGCAGCATCCGGCGCGTGGTTTCGATGACGTTCAGATTGGCTTCATAGGACCGCTGCGCCTCGCGCATGTCGGTCGTCTCGATCAGCGTATTCACGTTCGGCTGCAGCACGTATCCGTTCTCATCGGCCGCCGGATGGCCCGGCATGTGGTGGGACGGGAAATCGGACTGGTCCTCGGCAATCTTGCCAAGCTCCACCTTCTGCGCACCGAGTTCCTTGTCGAACTGCGCCTCGAAAGTCGGGATTTTGCGGCGATAAGGTTCTTCCCCCGGCGCCTTTCCGGTCGAGTTGGCGTTGGCGATGTTTTCCGCAATGATGCGCATGCGCCCGTTTTGCGCCTTGAGGCCGCTTGCCGAAACAAACAGGGATTTGATCAGGTCCATTTCATCGGTCCTTCCTGCTGGGCTGAGCTCGGGCACACCCGCCTGAACTCAGAAAAACTGCCTGTTTTCACTGTATCGGCGCGGCCGGTCGGTGCTCTTCGAAGCGCGCTAGACACTCTTCGACAACGCGGTGCGGATCAGTCCAAGGCCCTTGGTGTAAAGGGTCGTCGCCGCCTGGAAATCCATCTGGTTCTCGGTCACCTTCATCATCTGCTCTTCAAGATTGACGCTGTTGCCACTGGGCGTCACCTCGAAGGAATCCAGCATTTCGACCTTGGCATCCCTGGTCCCCGATCCCGACATGGAACTGGCGATATGACCGACCTTCGTGGTCTCGGCCGCCAGCACCAGGCTTTCCCGGCCAACGTGATCCTTGAAGCTGTAGGCCTTGACGTCCCTGGCGCCAAAGCCGGGCGTATCGGCATTGGCGATGTTTTCGGCCAGCACTCCCTGGCGCGCCTGATGCCATCGCATTTTCGATTTCAGCGCCTGGAACAGCGGCAGGTCCATCACAGCCATTCAATTCACCATTCGTTAACCAACTAGGCAATGTTTGCCGGTCAAATGGTTAATGAAGGGTTAACGGATAAAAACCACTTTTGACGCAAACCTCTCAAAAACCAGTGGAAGAGGACAACATTCCTTTGCATTTCGCGAAATGAGCCCCGCCGCCGGCAGGCATATTTTGCCCGCTTCTGTTAACTTTAAGACCTAGTGAGATTCGAAGCGGATCAGCAAGCAGCCGGAACGGGCGATTGACGGGACCAAAAGCTTCCACGGCTTTGAAAAGCGAAACAACAAAAGAGGTTTGCGGCGATCGGCCAATGCTGGCGCGTTTCCCGGATTTGCTGGGGATAAGCGGAAAACTTCCCAAATCAGGGCACAGAAGCAAAGTAACCGGCATCGGCGGAAAGACTGCAGCAGGGGCGGCACGAGGAAGACATGTACAATTGGATTGAAACGACGTTCAACGTGAGCGGAGGTGTTACACAAGTGATCGCGGTGCTTCTCGCGCTCGCAGCCGTCCTTCTGCTGTTCGGCCTGTTCATCTTCATTCTCAGGCGCCTGATGGGATCCGACCCCCAGCAGAACCGGAGCAGGCAGCCCCGTATCGCCGTCATGGACAGCGCCGCCGTCGACACCAAGCGTCGTCTCATCCTGATCCGCAGGGACAATATCGAACACCTGATTCTTGTCGGCGGCCCGAGCGACGTCGTCGTGGAACAGAACATCATCCGCCACGCCCCGCTCGGCAGCGCGCGTCCCGGCACCATGGCCCAGGCAGGCGTGCCTGGGCAGGTCAAGAGCCCTGTGGCGCCCGGCCCCGACCTGCCGCCGCGCCCGGACGAGTGGGCCGCGGCGACCGAGACCGCTCCCCCGCCGCCTGCCGTCCAGGCCAGGCCTCCTTCGCCGGCGCCCCGGCCCGCGGCCGCAGCTTCTCCCTCGGCCCCAGCCGCGACCTCAGCCCCGGCACGTGCTCCGGCGGCGCCCTCCGCACCCGCACCAACTGCGACGGCCCCGGTGGCGCCGGCTGCCCCCAGGCAACCGGCCATGGAAAAGGCGCGGATCAATCCCTTTGCCGCCAAGCCTCCCCAGACGGATGCCAAACCGGCAACAGCGTCGCTCGACGTCAGGCCGGACCCGAAACCGGAACCTGCCGGCAGCACCGGCCGCGCCGCGGACCTGCTGCGCGCGGCAACCCAGAACGGTTTCAACAGAACCGTCTCGAAACCCCAGTCGCCTGCGGTCCCACCTGTGGCAGATATGGCGGCAGGTGCGGAGAAGGCCCATCAGGCGCCGGAAGTGAAGGTCGAGCCCGCCCCCGTCAGGGAAGAGGCCACGCCGGCCGCCAGCGACACCGCTTCACCCTTCAAGTCCCTGACGCGGCCGTTCAGCCCGCGCGAGCGCCCCTCCTATGGCGGCTACTCCATCACGCCCCCGGCGTCCGGCCCCGCCGCACGCGCAAAGACCGCTCTGCTGAAACCGGTGGAAGCTGAGCAGCCCGCGCACAAGATCGAACCCGTCCTGCCCGCCGCTCCCGCACCGGCCGCCCCGCCCCCGCAACCGGAGCAGCAGGCCGAAACCGACCGGATTGCACCGGATGTTCCGGACGAGCGCCACGAGGATGCCGGAGAGGTTCCGGCGGAACCGGAAACCGCCGGCGTGGCCGCTCGTGAAGAGGACCGGGTGAGCGAAGAGACTGACAGCACGCCTGCGGCCGCGGCCGATCAGGATGAAACCGCAACCGCTTCCCTGGCGGAGCCGGAGGCTGCCGGACCGTCCGGCAACGAGCCCCAGGAGGACGGCGCGGCCGAAACCGTCGCGCCCAAAACCGTTACGCAAAGGGATATCGAGCTTGATCTGGGAGACCTCATTGTCGACGACGGCCCGGCGGAAGCCGAGCCGGGCCCGGATGACCTTGCCGACACCCAGCCAGACAGACAGGACCAGGCCCAGGGCGCTGGCGACACCCCGGAACGCAGCTCGGCGCCCGAAGTCAAGCTGACGGACACGGACGTCAAGCCGGCGGCCAAACCGTCGGCCGGACTGGGCGACCGGAACCCGATCGAAGAGGAAATGGCCAGGATCCTCGATGAACTGGGCGGGCAGTCACGAGGATGACGCAGGACAACCGCTTGGTGCCACGCCTCAGGTGGCCTGTTGGTTTGGCGGGACTGCTGGCGTTTCTGGCCGCGGGCCTGATCTTTTTCGCGGGCCCGGCAACCGCACAGGAGATTTCCATAGGCCTCGGCGATGACGCCAGCCTGACCGAACGCGCCGTTCAGCTCGTCATCCTTCTGACGATCCTGTCGCTCGCTCCGTCGATCCTGGTGATGGTGACGAGCTTCACCCGGATCGTCGTCGTCCTTTCGCTGCTGAGATCGGCAATCGGCCTGCAGACCGCGCCGCCGAACATGGTCATGGTCAGCCTGGCGCTGTTTCTCTCCGCCTTCATCATGATGCCGACGCTGCAGTCGGCCTATGATGCCGGCGTTCAGCCGCTCGTGGACGGCAACATCGAATTCGAAGAGGCCTTCGATCGTGCTTCGGATCCTTTCCGGACCTTCATGCTGTCACAGGTCCGCGAAAAGGATCTTGCGCTGTTTCAGGAGCTTTCCGGCCAGGAGGCACCGGAGGGACCGGAAGAACTTTCCATGGCGACGCTCGTACCGGCCTTCATGATTTCCGAGTTGCGGCGGGCGTTCGAGATCGGCTTCCTGCTCTATCTGCCGTTTCTCATTATCGACCTCGTCATCGCCTCTGTGCTCATGTCCATGGGCATGATGATGCTGCCGCCGGTGGTCATCTCCCTGCCGTTCAAGCTGATCTTCTTTGTGCTTGTCGACGGCTGGAACCTGGTGGCCGGTTCACTGGTCAAGAGCTTTGGCGGCGGCTGAAGCGCCGCTCGAACGAGTTCTATCGGGCAATGCATCGGCGCTGCCCGAATTCCCCTACAAGTAGAAGAAAATTAACATAGACATGTAACGATCCGCATTCGGTTTCAAGGGCGCCCCGCGCCCTGGATAGGCATGGAAAATTGGTGATAAGAGAGCAACTGGAGCAACTTGCCAGGATCAAGGAACCGGAGGCGAGATCGAAGCTTATCCGCACGCTCGTTGGCGAATATGCACGGTCGGAAGACCATGAACCCAGCGAGATGGAACGGGAGCTTTTTTCAAGGATTGTTCTTTCCGTTTTCGATCAGCTCGACCGCGCGGCACGTTACGAACTCGTCGTCCGCCTCGCCAAGACCGACCGCATCATTCCCGATCTCGCCGACAGGCTGGCCCAGGAGGACTACGAGCTCTCCGAGCCCGTCATCGAATGCTCGCCGATGATCAGCGTGGATGCGCTGATGCAGATCGCCAAGTCCGGCGGCAACGACAAGCGGCTTTCCGTCGCCCGCCGGTCCGGCCTGAACGAGGAAATCACCGATACGCTGATTGCCCGCAGCAGCCGGAATGTCGTCCACGCCCTGCTGGACAATCCGGATGTCCCCTTTTCGGTGAAGGGCACTCTGGCGCTTCTGATCTTCGCCAATTCGGAGGCTGAAGTTCTCGCGGGCATCGCCAAGCGCGCCCTCAAGGACGAGGAATTCCTGCAGACCCAGATCGACATTCTGGAAACCAACTGTCCGCTCATTCCCCCACCGCTCAAACGGGCGCTGGAGACGGGAGACTTGGAGCGCCTTGCCAGGTCCATCAAGGACCTGGAACGGGACGGCGACATTGACCTTGACGGCATGTCCTACTCCCGCCACGAAGCCAGCATCCAGATCGCCAATGGCGAATTGTCCTTCGACGCGATCCTGCGCACCCTCTTCGAGCAGGAGCGCATCGACGCGGCGATCTGGCTGATCGGCCGCAAGATCAATCTTGCCGACGAAGTGGTTGCCGATACGCTGAAGTCGGACGCGGACGGGGCGATCATGCGCCTCATGCTGCAGACCGGGATTCACGAAAAAACCTATCGGGATTTCCTCAGGGCCCGCTGCGAGTGGCTCAACCGCAGCACCAGGTCCATCCCGGACTTGGTCATGCGCTACAAGGCGGAACTGAAGAAGCCCCGCCAGGCAGCCGCCAAAAGCAGCTCGGCAGCGCTCTAAGATACGGCCTCATCAGATGGAATGCACTTGTCCCTGCGGAGCGATCCGAAGGACGCCGGACCGCGTGAGTGATAGCGTCAGAATTGATCGCTGATGGCGCGAAACGCCCTAACCTGCCGTTTCACTGTCCGCCTCGACGGCCGCCCGACCTGAGCCGCGGCTCGGTGACATGTACTGGCGGCGGTATTCCTTCAGGAAGGTCTCGAGGGACTCGATGTCCGCGAGCCGGGTGGCGACCTCGAGGAACTCGACACCCTGTGCCTCCACGGGCCGGGTAACGACCTCGAATGCCAACGCTTCCGGGCTGTCGGACATTTTCGCCATGTATTTCGTCTGCAGCCGTTGCAGGCTCAACTGGTCTCCGGCAAGCGAATAGGCAATCCCTGCCCGCAGGATATCGCGGCGTTCCAGTTCATCGAGCGCAATGTTGTCGGACCAGCGCGAACCGTGCATGGCCTCGAGCTGTTCGCCCGCCTCCCGCCAGCTTTCCGCCGCCCAGAACGTGTCGGCCCGCAGCCGGTCGACATCGGAACCGCGCATGTTGCGCACCAGTTCGAGCGCGAGATCCGGCCGTCCGCTCTCCGTAAGCGCCCTGGCTTCGACGATGTTGCGCTGCCGTTCAAGCGTCGAGGGCAGGCTGGCCTGCCGGGTGAGGTTCAGCACCCGCAATGCCTCTTCGGCCCTGCGGTCCATCAGGTAAATCGCCGCAAGATCGGCCGCGATCTGGGCTCTCGCGGCCCCCTTCAGCCGGTTGTCGACCTGATGGCGCAGCAGCTCCGCGGCCTGGTCGAGCAGATCGACTTCGACCAGCCGCTTGGCCAGAAGACGGACCAGTTCATCCCCCTCACGGCCAATCGGCGTCAGTTCCCGGAAATCGTAGAAAAGCGCCAGCGCCTTGACCGGGGGCATTTCCTCCGCCTTGCCGTCCAGGAACAAGGCGTTGAACAGGCCGTTCATCTCTTCCTGCAGCAGGCGCGTGGTATCGGATTCCGGCTCGGCCTGAACCGCTGATTTCATCGCCTCGAACGCTTCGCGGTACTGCCCGCGCTCGGCATGAAGCTGCGCCAGGAAACGCAGGGTCTTCAGCTCGATCTCGTCACCGCGCCAGGAGGTTGCCAGCCCGGCCAGCCGGTCGACTGTTTCCTGCACGCCGGCGACCCCGTCCCGGTAGCGAATCCTCAGCGCCCGGTACTCCGCCTCCGCGGCCCGGGGCCGGTCTTCGGAACGGGCCACGAGGTCGAACACCGTCAGCGCTTCCTGGGACCGCCCGGAGGCATCGGCAATGCGGCCGCGCAGAATATCGTAGCGGGCGGCCTGCGCGCGGCTGACTTCGCTCGGCTCGATTTCCGCCAATATGCTGTTGGCGACGCCGAAATCGTTGACTTCCACCATCGAGTGGGCGGCGGCGAGCTGGAATTCGGTCTGAATGGCCGGCGGATAATTGCCAACCACGGCCCGGCCGCGCGGCATGGCAATCCGTGCCGCAGTCCAGTTCCCCAGGCGGGCATCCACGATGGTCTGCCAGACGGCTGCGTCCGGACTGTTTTTCAACTCCGACCGGTTCAGATGGGCATAGGCCTCCTCCGGACGGCCGGCCATGGTCTGCGCGGCGCCCATCATCAGGTTGAACGAGCTGTCTTCCGCCAGCGCCGGCTCTTCTTCCCGCGCCAGCTTCATCAGCCCGAGGGCTTCATGCGCGAACTGGTGCGCCAGATAGAAACGCGACAGCGCCATAAGCGGCTTGCGGCGCTTGCCCTCGGGCGCGCTGGCCAACTGTTCCTGCAATTCCGAAAGCCGCTCGCGGAAAGCCCGCGGCCCCTCTGTGCTCAGGGACACGAACTCGACGTAGTTCTGGTCTTCCGGATCGACAACGATACTGAAGGCGCCGGTACGCCCCTTCAAATGCCGGTCCGACAGGGAAAGGCCGCCTTCCTTTTCGATGATGACGTCATCACCGAGGATCTTCATGTTCACCCCGTCTGACTTCGCCGCGATGGCAATGCCCTGAGCGGAACTGAGGGCGTGCAGGTCGACGAATTTCTGGGGTTTCAGCAGGCCTCTTGGTGGGCCAAAGCCCGTCACCAGCGAAATCGTGTCCCCAACGAACGGGTCCGTCACCTGACGGATATTCTGCGGGTCCTTGTACAGAACCCTGAGAATAGCCCCGCCATCGCCGCGCAGGTTGCGCTCAAGCCGCAGCGGTACGGACGGTTCCATGATCATGTCGCCGATCACCAGCGACCAGGCATTGCCATCCACCCCCACGGTCGCCAGTACCGGATCGTTCATGTCCAGGCGCAGGATCTGGTAATCCTCGAACTGCTGGACGTCGATAGTTTCCGCCGTTTCGGCGAGAGCGGAAACCATGCCGCGCGTGTCGATGGTGGCGTCCGTGTCGAAGACCAGCCAGATGCTGTCATTGCGCCGGAAGACGGCGCTGGAAACCGGTTCGGAGAAGGGAAAGACCACGCGCACCGTCTGGCCGATCCGGCGCGCTTCCGCGGCGACGAAGTTGCGAACCTCTTCCGCGAAATCCGCCGGCGGACGCTCCGGCGACGGCGGCATCTGCTCAAGATCCTTGCCGCCCTTCGCCCGCCAGGTGTCCGGTTTGCCTTCCGGGCTGTTCGGCAGCATTATCGCGGCCGGAATTCCGTTGCCGCCCAATGCCGGTGAATTGCGTAACTCGACCGGCGCCGCGGGTTTGGGAGCGTCCGGCTGGCCGGGCTCGCCGTTATTTTCGACAGCCTCCAGCGTCGGAATGCCATTGTCGCGCCCCGCCGCCTGCGGCACTTCCGGCTGTTGCCTGGAAAGGTCGAGCATCGGCGCCTGGCGCACCACCTCTTCGTCTTCCAGGGGCGCGATGCCCGACAGGGGCAGCGCACCGGGAGAGGCCTGCGCAACCGCAAGCGGCGCGTCTTCTCCCGTGCGATCCAGAGCCTGCCGATCGGCTCCGGCAGGGATCGCCGACGTAACCAGGCCCTCGCCGGGATGGAAATCGGACGCCCGCCGTTTTGGCAGAGCGGAGGCGACAAGCTCGGGGGCCGGCAGTGTTTCCACCGCCGGAACGGCGGCGGTTTCTCCGGCCGCGGCAAAGGCAGTTTCAGACGCTTGCGGCTCCGTGGCGCCCTCTCCGGCGTCGGCAAGGAGCGCCTCTGCTGCCATCATGCCCGGCTTCGAACGCGGCACCATCGCCAGTAGAGGCGCCTGGATCTCTTCGGCCCGTCCGGCATGCGGAGACGGCTCCGGGGAAAGAGAGGCCGAATTTTGCGGGACGGCTGTGGTCGGCTGACCGGCCGCCGGCGCACGCGCGCCTTCTTTCTTCTCAAGCCGCTTCAGCGGCACGGTCACAAAGCCCGGGGAATCGTCGGCGGTCGATTCCTTCAGGACCCCGCCTCCGGTGGAAGACGCCGTCCCTGCCGCCGGCAGGCCCTGGGGATCTTTCACTTCCCGATTGTCGCGCAGACCGTGCGCCGTGATCATGTCCTTGCGGTTTTGATTGTCCTCGACCGACAGTTCCTTGTTGATCAGCGAATTGGCCGGATCGTTGAGCTGCATGTTCTCCGGCGTGATGTCGATCACATAGGTCTGCTCCTCGCGGAAGGCGCGGATGTCGACCGACGGCTCGACGCGCATCAGGAACTTGAGCTTGCCCTTGTCCAGAAAGGACGTGGTATCGATCACACCCTGCGGCAGATGTGCCCGCAGGTGGGAGATATCCAGCTGGGCGGGATGGTTGAAGGTCAACTTGATAATGTCGTTCTCACGCACGAAAGCCGTGTCGAACTTGATCGACCAGTCGAAGACGAGGCGGGTAAAGGTGGGATGCTCGCCCACATGCAGGGTGACTTCGGGACCTTCCTGCGCCTTCAGCCGCGCCTGTTCCAGCGCACGTACCTTGCGCATGGCCGCTTCCGCGCGCTTTGCCAGGTCGCGGACAACATCGTCGGGAAGCCCCGGCGGCAGGCCCTGCCAGTCCAGGGGCAGAATGTCGACGAACAGCTTTTCGCCCGCCTCCAGCGTGTTGATCTGGAATTGGTTCTTCAGCGCAAACCGGATCGCGCTGCCATCGGGATCCCGCCGGGCAATGGTGACGTATTTGTCGAGATCGAGAGGCACGCTGTCGACATTGACGTCGATCGCGTCCTCGAAGGAGATCCGCAGCACGCCGCCGGTAATCACGGCATCATAGATCGGCAGCAGCGTCCGGTCCTTGAAGGTCAGAACGATGCGGCCATGGCCGTTTTCCTGGGATACCTCGAGATCCACCGGCTCAAGATTTTCCGCCAGCACGGGGGCGATGCTCCCCGGGACAATCACGGCGCACGCCAGCCAGGCAGCCGCGGCAGGGCGCAATGCGGCCCGTGCCCCGCCCTGCAGGGCGGAAATACAGCGTTTCCCAAATGTCAGGAACAGTCCCGGCAAGTTGCTTTGTCCTCGATGGCGCCAACACGCTATTGTTAATGAGGTGTTCTTAACGTGCCCTTACGCGACGCTTGCAAATCCGCTATTTCGTTCAGTTTGACGGGATTTTCGGCAGCGCTTGATCGGTCGGCGGCTGGGACTTCGCCGTCTGGGCCGGCGCTGCGGTAAGGGGGGCATTGCTGGCGATGGCAACGGTCAGTCTTTCCGCGGCCTCCGGAGACATCCTGGCCAGGACGTCCGCCATCTTCCTCGGCTTCATCTGCCGCACGACCTTCAGCAGGATCGGCAGGCTCAGCCGGTCGAAAATCCGCGCGGCGTCCTTGGCCTTCATGCTTTCGTACATGGTCACCAGGCCGGCGATTTCGTTCGCGTCCCGCTTCTGCTTTTCCGCAATGGCGGCATCGATCCGCCCTTCCAGTTCCTTCAGTTCGTCGACCCGTTTCTGGATGCGTTCCTCGGTGGCCTGCAGCAGCTTCTCGCGCAGGTCCAGCTGCCCCTCCTGCGCCTGAAGGTTTTCGCGGCGTTTTCCAAGGCTTTCCAGGACGGCACGCTCCGCCGCCGACCCACCGATTTCCAGACTGTCCGGCAGAACCGGGTGCTCAGCCTCGTCCTCGTCCGCAGCCGGCGGTGGCGGCGTGACTTCCGCCGTCGTCTCGCCGGAAGCCTCGGCACCCTCGCCACTGTCGGAGGCCTTCTCCTGGGCGACTGCCCCATTGATGGGAAACCTGGCGCTGTCGGGGCCCAGTGTCAGGCCGAGCAGCTTCAGGGCGAGCAAGGCACTCGCCGAAATCCCCAGTAATGGCAACAGTCTCAGGTTCATGCAGCTGCGCCTTTACGCCTGCGAAACTCTTCCAAACGCGCCGTTGCTTCCGCCGCAGCGTTGCAGATGTCCGACGCTCTCGTGCTGCGCTTGCGCTCCGGCTCGCCGGCCGCCTGCCCGCCATAGGCGCCCGAAGGCGCGTAGGCGTGCGGCTGATGGCCGTAGACCGGCGCTTCGGACGGAGGCTGCACAGCATATGCCTCTTCCCGCGGAGCGGCTTGCCGCTGAGGCGTGGCCGCACGCGCCGCCTCGGCAATCTGCGTGATGCGGGTAAAGATTTTCTCACCTTCGCTGACCTGCTCGGACAAAGTCTGTGACATGGTTTCGGCCTGCTTGAGCCGGCTGCCCAGGGTCCTGTCCGCCTCGGCCGCGGTGGTCTTCAGGCCGAGGATTGCGCGTTCTGCGATTTCCGTTGCCGTCATCAGTTCCGCAATGGTCGCCCGCAGAACCTGTTCATCCGCACGCAGCCGCTGCAGACGCCGGTTGAGGATCCAGCAGTAACCGATCGTGATCAGCAACAGAATCGCGACCAGCCCCTCAATGATCATTCCCAGTGGCAATGTGGTCATTATTGCTCCATTTCGCTCTGCATGGCGCGCTCGAAAGCGGCCAGAGTCATCTTGGGCTTGCGCAAATTCTTTGCGACTCGAATGGCGATCGAATCCTCCACCCTGCCGAGGGTACCCTCGGTCAGCGGAACGTTGCCGCATTTGATGGTCACGGGATCGTGCGGGTCGACATCGAAGACCAGCGTCTGGCCGACATCGAGGCTGAGCACGCGTCCGAGCGGCAGATAGGTTTCGTAGAGAACCGCATCGACCTCGATTTCCGCAGCGTGGATCTCGGTCGCCAGATGGCCTTCCCAGATCGGATCGCGGCCGAACTTTTCGCCCATGAACATCTGCAGCAGCAGATCGCGGATCGGCTCCAGCGTCGCATAGGGCATCATGATCTCGACCGAGCCGCCCCGGTCTTCCATGTCGATCCGAAGCTCGACGAGGATGGCCGCGTTGGCCGGACGGGAGATCGCGGCAAAGCGCGGGTTCGTCTCAAGCCGTTCGAGATTGAAATGGATCGGCGACAGGGGTGCGAAGGCGTGCTCGGCATCCTGCAGGATCAGCGCCACCATCTGCTGGACGAGGCCGGTCTCGATGGTCGTATAGGGCCGGCCTTCGACGCGCACCGCGGACGTTCCGCGCCCGCCGCCGAGCAGGACGTCGATGATCGAATAGATCAGACTGGATTCAACCGTGATCAGCCCGAAACCGTCCCACTCCTCGGCCTTGAACACGCCGAGAATCGCCGGAAGCGGAATGGAATTCAGGTAGTCGCCGAAACGGACGGAACTGATGCTGTCCAGCGACACTTCGACGTTGTCCGACGTGAAGTTGCGCAGCGACGTGGTGGTCAGGCGCACCAGCCTGTCGAACACGATTTCGAGCATCGGCAGACGCTCGTAGGACACCATTGCGGAGTTTATGAGCGCCCGGATGCCGCTCTGGTCGCCCGCGATCGTGTCCTCGATGTTGAAACCGAGAAGGTTGTCGATTTCTTCCTGGTTGAGAACGCGGTCGGCGCCCCTGGTGGCATTTTCCAGGTCCGGCTCGCTGTCGTCGATCATGGCCGCCCATTGGGCCGCCATGTCGTCGGAGCTCCCGGCCCCCTGCTCTTCCAGAGCGGCACCCCAGGCAGCAGCCAGATCTTCGTCATCGTCGCTGCCGGCTCCCTGCTCCGCCAGGGCAGCCCCCCAGGCGTCGGCCATATCCTCTTCGGACAGGAAGTCGTCGTCGTCGTCGGTGTTAGCCATTCAAACCATCACTGAACAAGGATTTCCTTGAACAGCACCCCTTCAACCTTCGCCGGATAAACCGACACATTGATCCGCCTGAGCAATTCTTCCTTCAGACGGAACAAACCGGCAGACCCTTCCAGGTCCGCAGGGCGGAGCTCACGCAGATAGATCTGGAATGCATCCAGAATGCGCGGCAGATACGGTTGGATCTGATCGACCATTGCACGATTCTCGAGCTCCAGCGCGATCTGAACCTTCAGATACGTCGTGCGCCCGTCGGTCGCCAGGTTCACCGTCATTTCCGGCAGGTCGTAAAACACCACCGGCTTCTGAACTTCCTTCGGCGTTTCCGACGTTTCGGGCGCCGGCCTCGGCGCCGCGTCACCCATCAGGAAATAATACCCTGCGCCCCCTGCAGCCAGGAGAACCACCAGAGCAATGCCGCCAAACAGAAACAGCTTCTTTCTGCCGCCACTTGCGGCGCCTTCAGCCCCGTCTTCGCCGAAATCATCGGCGGCGGCGTTTTCGTCAGCCATTCCGCACCCCGCTTGAGCCACGCCCGCGCGCGTTATTTATTACTAAAGAGTTAATGGTTAACGATTGGTTACCAAACCATTAACGCGAGTCACCAGGCAATTATTGCCAAGTGGTAAAGTTCTGCCGGAATCTCTTGCCGCATGCATCCATGCCCTTCGGCTTTTACCCAGATTTCCCAACGATTTAAAAATTGGCACGCCACGTGCATTAACCTTAACGAGCTTGCGGATCTGGGGAGATCGGCCGGCTCATCGGGGAGCATGAAGGGAAACGTTCGCTATGGAGAACGCTCAACTGGTTGCCTTGTCGAGGCAATCGATATTGCGGAAACAGCTTGATGTGGTTGCCAACAACATGGCCAACATCAATACCACGGGGTTCAAGTCGGACAGTCTGCATTTCAAGGAATATGTAATGCCGATTGCCAGCGCGAGCGCGTTCGAGCCGCAGGATCAGGACATCTCTTATGTGGATATGTTCACGACCCGGACCGACTTCGACCACGGCCCGATCAAGCTGACGAACAATGATTTCGATCTTGCGCTGAACAGCGACGGCTTCTTCGTCGTCGAAATGGAAGACGGCACGCAGGCCTATACCAGGAGCGGCTCCTTTCTCCTGGACAACACGGGCCAGCTCATCACCGCGGACGGCCATCCCGTCCTGACCGATGTCGGACCGGTCACCTTCACTCAGGAGGACGGCCTGGTCGAGATTTCCGGCGACGGCACGATCTCCACGGAGCTCGGCATTCGCGGCCGGATCCAAGTGGCCGAGTTCGAGGACGTCCGCGCGCTGGAGAAGATCGGCGACACCCTTTTCAAGGGCGAGAACCCCATCCCCGCCCAGGGCGTGCGCATGGTACAGGGTGCTGTTGAAGCCTCCAACGTCTACGGCATCACCGAAGTCACACGCATGATTGAAGTCACGCGCGCCTATGACTCGACTTCCAAAATCGTCAAGGACCTGGATGAGTTGCGCCGACAGGCGATCTCCACCCTTGGCAACTTCCAGGCATAAGCGGCAACAGGATCCAGACCGATGAAAGCACTCCAAATCGCCGCGACCGGCATGAAGGCGCAGGAACTGAACGTCGAAGTGATTTCGAACAACGTCGCCAACATGCGCACGACCGGCTACAAGAAACAACGGGCGGATTTCCAGGACCTGCTTTACCAGAACCTGCGCCGCATGGGCACGGAAACCTCCGACACCGGAACGATCGTTCCCACCGGCATCCAGATCGGCTCGGGCGTCAAGCTTGCCTCCACGACCCGCATCATGTCGCAGGGCTCCCTGGAGCAGACCGGAAAGCAGCTTGACCTGGCCATCCGCGGCGAAGGCTTCTTCCAGATCGAGCTGCCCGATGGCACGACGGGCTACTCCAGGGACGGATCGTTTGAGCGCGATGCGGAGGGGCAGCTCGTGACCGTCGACGGGTACATCGTCGATCCGGGCATTACCATTCCGGAAAACACCCAGGACCTGACGATCTCCAATACGGGTGTGGTCCAGGGTGTGGACCAGAACGGCAACACCGTCCAGCTTGGTCAGGTTCAGCTGGCCCGGTTCGTCAACAAGGCGGGCCTGGAATCGATCGGTGACAACCTCTACCTGGAAACCGACGCCAGCGGCCGGCCGCAAACGGGAAATCCGGCCGATGACGGTTTCGGCTCCGTTCAACAGTATTTTCTGGAAATGGCCAATGTGGATGCGGTGACGGAAATCGCCGATCTGATCTCGGCCCAGCGCGCCTATGAGATGAACTCCAAGATCATCCAGGCCGCCGACCAGATGTACTCCACCACCACGAACCTGCGCTAAGACCGGAAGGCTTGAAATGATGAGACATCTGTTCAAAGCCGCGATCGGCCTCATGCTGGCGGTCTCCGCCGGCAACCCGGCCCTGGCCGGCGAGGCCCCGGTCCTGCGCTCCCAGGTCATGACCCTGTCCGAAATCGTGACGGTCGGAGATTTCTACTCGAATGCCGGAGAACACGCCTCCCAGCCCCTGTTCCGTTCACCGGACATGGGAACCTCGGGCGAGGTCGACGCGGAAGTGGTGGCCGAGCGCGCACGGGCGGCCGGACTGAAAACCGCCGGCACCGACGGATTGCGGAGCGTCGCCGTCCACAGGGGCGCGACCCGCTTCGGTCACGAACAGCTTACCGCTCTGGTCCGGAACACACTCATCGGGAACAGCGCCGGCCTCGACGCCGAAAGCCTGGAAGTCAACCTTCTTCAGGCGCCGGACGAGATCCTCGCCGACCCGCAAGTGCAGAACCCGATCCGGATCGACCGGGTCGACTGGTCGCAGACGAGCGGGCGCTTCACCATCCAGGCCGTCGCGGCCGTGGAACATGGCCGCATGCCGTTTACCCTCTACGGGACGGCCGTGGAGATGGTTGATGTGGTCGCCCTGGCGCAGCCCTTGCGCCGCGGCGATATCCTGAAGGAAGACGATCTCGCCACGGTCAGGCTTGCGCGCAGCAAGGTTCCCGCAGGCGTCGTCATGGACACCGCGGAGGTTGCGGGCATGCAGGCGCGGACCAATCTGCGCGCCAATTATCCCCTCTCCTCCCGCGATTTTCAGCGTCCGGTGCTGATCCGCCGGGGCGAGAAAGTCACCGTGGTCTACGAATTACCGGGCATGAAACTCTCCTCCCGGGCAGAAGCTCTGGAAGACGGCGCCAAGGGTGATGTGGTCGATGTCATGAACCTTCAGTCACGGCGCATCGTCCCGGCAACCATCTATTCGCGCGGCCAGGTGCGCGTCCTTTCCTCCAATCCCGTCGTGGCCAGCTTGAACAGCGAGACCAACCAATGATCCGTATTCCCAAACACCTGCTGGCAAGCATTGCCCTGGCCGCCATGGCCGCGGGATGCGGCACTGCCGACAAGCTGGCCAATGTCGGCCAGCAACCTGCCCTGAACGCCATTCAGGATCCGACCACCACACCGGGCTACCGGCCCGTGCAGATGCCCATGCCGGAACCCCAGCAGGCCCATTACAACCCGAACTCCCTCTGGCAGTCCGGCAGCCGCGCCTTCTTCAAGGACCAGCGTGCCAGCCAGGTCGGCGACATCCTGACCGTCGTCGTCACCATCAGTGACGAGGCCGAGATCGAAAACAGGACGGAACGCCGCCGGACCGAGAGTAGCGGTGCCGGGGTCGGCGGCGCCGTCGGCACAGCCATTGACACGGTCTTCCTGCCGGCCGGCGTGGCGGCCAGCGATCTTGCCAATGTCAACAGCAACTCGAGGTTCGAGGGCAATGGCAGCGTCGACAGAAACGAAAACCTGCAAACGACCGTTGCCGCCGTCGTTACCCAGGTCCTGCCGAACGGCAACCTGGTCATCGAAGGCCGTCAGGAGGTCCGCGTGAACTTCGAGGTGCGCGAGTTGATCGTCGCCGGTATCGTTCGTCCGGAAGATATAACCGCCAACAACCGTATCGCCAGCGAGCAGATTGCCGAAGCACGCATCGGCTATGGCGGCCGCGGCCAGATCAGCGACGTTCAGCAACCGCGTGTCGGCAACCAGGTCATGGATATCCTGCTGCCGTTCTAGGCCGGGAAAGCCGAACCTTTGCAATTATCCGGGGCACCCTGCCCATCTACACAGGCAGGGTGCCCCGGGCTCCCGATCCACAGTCCCCCGGCCAGATGCCGTGGACGTGTTCTAGAAGCGTCCCCGGCTCCGGCTGATGACGGGCATGGCGTCTCGCTCCCCGAGCGCCATGCCCGTTCTCATTTGGGCCGTGCCCGGCCGACGGAACAATGGTCTTGGAATAGAACTATTTTCCGCAGCAACTGGCGCGTGTCATTCCCTGCAAGGATGACGCCGTTCCGTTTTCAGCTAAGATGGCCTTCGGTATCCGTCCCGGCGAGGGCCTCATGCGTCTTTTGATCATTGTTTTCATTGGCCAATTTCTTCTTTCCGCCGCACCGGCCGCCGCGGCCTGCGGCAACGGCCCCGGCGGCTTCGATGCCTGGCTGGACAGTTTTGTTGCACAATCCCCACGCTATGGCCTTGATCCGGGAACGGTTCAGGCGGCCCTGCGGAATGTCCGTTACGATCCGAAGGTGATCCGGCTCGACCGCAACCAGAAATCCTTCAAATTGAGTTTCGAGCAGTTCTACGCCAAGCGGGTCAACGACGCGATGATCCGAAAGGGACAGAAGCTTCTCGGGACCCATGCGCGGCTGTTCAATGCAATTGAAAGAAAATACGGCGTTCCCGCACCGGTGATCCTTGCGATTTGGGGCCTGGAAACCAACTACGGCGCTTTCATCGGCAACATGCCGGTGCTGCAGTCCCTGGCAACGCTTGCCTATGACTGCCGCCGGTCCGACTTCTTCACGAACGAACTCGTCGCCGCGCTGATCATCGTGCAGCAAGGCGACATGTCGCCGGCCGATATGAAGGGGGCCTGGGCCGGGGAAATCGGCCAGACGCAGTTTCTGGCCTCGTCCTACGTCAAATACGCTGTCGACTATGACCTCGATGGCCGCCGCGACCTGATCCGCTCCATTCCCGACGTGCTTGCATCAACGGCGAACTATCTCGCCCAGCACGGCTGGCGCCGGGGTCAGGGCTGGGGTCCGGGTACCGCGAATTACGACGTGCTGACACAATGGAACCGGGCCAGCGTCTATGTCCAGACGATTTCGGTGATGGCATCCAGGATAGGAGGATGAACGGTTCGCGCAGCATGTTGTGCGGCAATTTTAATGCCGTTTCGTTCGTCACACGATTGTAACCGCCTCCGCGCAATACCGGCCACAGAAGAAACAAATGACTTTGCCCTTGCATCCTGCCCGGATGTCCATGTTTCCTGATCAACAACGCCTGCTTCGCTTTCTGTAAGGAGCTTCACATGTCCAGCATCAAAGATTTTTCCCTGTCACGGCGCAGCCTGCTGATGGGGGCCGCCGCCACCGGTCTCACCACGGCCCTGCATCCCTATTCCGTCCTGGCGAGCGAAGGCACGGCGCATATTCGCCTGATGGAAACCACGGATCTCCACGTTCATGTGTTCCCCTACGATTACTACAGCGACAAGCCGGTCGACACGGCGGGCCTTGCCCGGACCGCGAGCCTGATCCGCAACATCCGGAACGAGGCGACAAACTCCGTCCTGGTGGACAATGGCGACTTCCTGCAGGGCAACCCGATGGGCGATTTCGTCGCCTATGAACGGGGCATGCGCGAAGGCGACCTTCATCCGGTCATCAAGGGCATGAACGTTCTTCAATTCGATGCCGGGACCCTCGGCAACCACGAATTCAACTACGGTCTGGACTTCATGACGAAGGTGCTCGCCGGCGCCAATTTCCCGATCGTGTGTGCGAATCTGGTCAAGGGCTCGACGCTGGCCGGCAACGCCCGCCAGGACAAGCTCTTCCTGAAGCCCTACGTGATCGTTGACAAAGAGGTCGTCGACGGTGCCGGCAATTCCCATCCGATCCGGATCGGCTTCATCGGCTTCGTACCGCCACAGATCATGAACTGGGACCGTCGTCATCTGGAAGGCAATGCCAACACCCGCGATATCGTCGACGCGGCCAGAGCCTTTGTTCCGGAAATGCGCGAGCAGGGCTGCGACCTGGTAATCGCCCTCTCCCATTCGGGCATTGACGCCAACGACTATTCCGGCGGAATGGAAAATGCCTCCCTGCACCTTGCCGGTGTCGACGGCATCGACGCCGTCTTTACCGGCCACCAGCATCTCGTCTTCCCTGGACCGGCCTATGAAGGCCTGCCGGGCATCGACAGCAAAAAGGGCACGCTGTTCGGAAAACCCGCCGCCATGGGCGGCTTCTGGGGCTCGCACCTCGGCGTCATCGACCTGATGGTCGAACGGGACGGCAACGGCTGGCGGGTCGCAAACTTCATGACCGAAGCCCGTCCGATCTACGAAAAGGACGGCCGGGAGGTCATTCCTCAGGTTGAAAGCCAGCAGGATGTTCTCGATGCGGTCAAGGAAGACCACGAAGCGACGCTGGCCTATGTCCGCAGGCCGGTCGGCAAGACATCGGCACCGCTGCATTCCTATTTTGCGCTGGTTGCCGACGACCCGAGCGTTCAGATCGTCTCCAGGGCGCAGACCTGGTACATCGAGCAGATGCTCAAGGGAACCGAGTGGGACGGCCTGCCGATCCTCTCCGCCGCAGCCCCGTTCAAGGCCGGCGGCCGCGGCGGTCCGGACTATTACACCGATGTTCCGGTGGGCGACGTCGCCATCAAGAACGTGGCTGACCTTTATCTTTATCCCAACACGGTGCGTGCGGTTGCCATCAAAGGCGGCACGGTGAAGGAGTGGCTGGAGCGCTCCGCCGGCATTTTCCTTCAGGTCGAACCGGGCAAGGCCGATCAGCCGCTGATCAACCCGGAATTCCCGAGCTACAATTTCGACGTCATCGACGGGGTCACCTACGAGATCGACCTGAGCCAGCCGTCGAAATACGATTCCAAGGGCGAGGTGGTCAATCCGGATGCGAACCGCATCGTCAACCTCCAGTTCAACGGCGCGCCGCTCGACATGGATGCGGATTTCGTCGTGGCCACCAACAACTACCGCGCCGGTGGGGGCGGCAACTTCCCCGGCATTACGGACGACGTCGTCATCTTCGTGGCACCGGACACCAACCGCGACGTTCTGGTCCGCTACATCGTCGAACAGGGCACGGTCAATCCGTCCGCCGACGCCAACTGGACCTTCAAGGCAATGCCGGACACGACCGTGCTGTTCGAAACCGGCCCGGGCGGGACCGAACATGCAGCTTCTGTCGAAGGGGTGACGATCGAACCGGCCGGTGACGGTGCCGAGGGCTTCGCGCTCTACCGCATCACGCTTTAGGAACCGGTCGAAAAATTCCAGGCTGTCAGCCCATGGACTGACGGCCCGGTTTGCTAGGATATGGCCCCAATGGAAAGTGCCACGGCGGGCACGCCGGCATCGGGGACGGTGCGCGATCAAGCTCAGGCAGACGCACGATCTGATCACGCCAGTTGCGCTCCACGCGGCTATACGCAGAAACAAAAAACCTTCCCGCGAAGGGGAAGGTTGAAAGGTGCTCGGGGCTGCCAATTGCATGGCAGGCCTGCCGTTACTGGAAATCAGTCGTCGCGATAGACTTTTTCCCGACGCTCATGTGCTTCCTGAGCCTCGATCGACAACGTCGCGATCGGCCGTGCTTCGAGGCGCCGGAGAGAGATTGGTTCGCCGGTCTCTTCGCAATAGCCATAGCTCCCGTCGGAAATGCGTTCCAAAGCATCATCGATCTTTGAAATCAGCTTCCGTTGCCGATCCCGCGCGCGCAGCTCAATGGAGCGGTCTGTTTCAGACGACGCACGGTCGGCAAAATCGGGATGGTTCTGGCTTTCCTCCTGAAGGTTGGTAAGTGTTTCCTTGCTTTCTTTCAGGATCTCTTCTTTCCAGGCAAGCAGCTTGTTTCGAAAGTACTCACGCTGCCTGTCATTCATGAACGGCTCGTCTTCCGAGGGTCGATATTCAGACTCTATTTCAACCGTCATCAATAGCTCCGGATTACCGTTAGGCCGGGCGCAATATATAGGTGCTTCCGCCAGCCGACAACGGTTCATTTGGGAAAAATTGGGGTAAAGAAAGGTTATATCTTTCAATCCGTTGCGTTAGTTACCGAGAAATTGACTGTAATTTCCACTCAACCTTAGGGCGCCCTAGTCCGGAAATCGCCCGAGCTTCGCCAGTTCCACCTTGACCCGCAATTCAATCTCTTCGAGCACGGAATCGATTCTCGCGTCGCCGCTGTTCTGACGTTTGGCAACCTGCCGCGCAAGCAGCTCCAGCCGGTCTTCCGAAACCTGCCCTGCGAGCAGGTCCGTGCGCACCGTTTCAAGCGCGTCGAGCAGCGTATGGCCGTGCCTGGCGGCCCGTGAGCGGCGCTCGGCACGCTCATCCACTTCCTGAAGTGCAAGGAGGGCATCCATGCCCTGGATGCCGGTGCCGCCTGCAGTCTGCGAAGAATGAGACACTTCGCCGCCGGCATCCGGCGTGAACTGATCGGTCCCGGAGGGCGAGCGCTTTTTCGCCCCCTTCCCCTGAACACCGGTAATCGGTTTATTGCCTGTGATACGCATCGTTGCTTTCCGGTCACTCTGACGGCAATCCTGCGACGCTTGGCCACCTGCCCGTCAGATTCTGCCTGGAAGGGTAAATGAATCCTTGCGCATCAGGCAATATTTGCCGGGTCGCAAACAGCGTTCATCAACTCAATTCCTTACTTTTGAGGGGATAGGCTGGCATTTGCATCCGCAAAATGCGCAGAATCCGGTCAGTCTGGCGGAAGGATCCACGTGCCGGGCCAAAGTGGCACGAGTCTCGCATTATGAATTGCGAGATTATCTGCGCCGGCAGCTTCGCCGGTACCTGAAAACGGGCAAGAAACTGTAATGCGATATTTGGGTGAAAAGATTTCCGGCTGGATCGCGCGGGCAACGCTGGCAGCGGCCGCCTGTGCCGTGACGGCGGGAATTGTCCTCTCCCCGCTGATGCAGCGTCGCGGATCAAGGACATTGCCGACTTCGAGGGTATCCGGGAAAACCAGCTCATCGGCTACGGTCTGGTGGTCGGCCTGAACGGATCGGGCGATTCACTCAACAACTCGCCCTTCACCCAGCAGAGCCTTCAGGCGATGCTGGAACGCCTCGGTGTGAACACCCGCAACGTGGAGCTGAACACCAACACGGTCGCCGCCGTCATGGTGACGGCCAACCTGCCGGCATTTGCCACGCAGGGCACCCGCATCGACGTGAATGTCAGCGCCCTCGGCGACGCGGAGTCCCTGCAGGGCGGCACGCTTCTGGTCACGCCGCTGGTCGGTGCGGACGGCGAGGTCTATGCCATCGCTCAAGGGTCGGTCGCCATCGGCGGTTTTTCCGCGCAGGCGGAAGCGGCCTCCGTAGTGCGCGGCGTACCGACAGCCGGGCGCATCTCGAACGGCGGCCTTGTCGAGCGCGAACTGGAATTCAAGCTTGCCTCCCTGACCACCCTGCGCCTTGCCCTTCGCAATCCGGATCTCACCACGGCACGGCGAATTGCCCTGTCGATCAACGAACTGATCGGCCTGCCGACAGCCGAACCGCTTGACCCGTCCACCGTGCGCCTGGACCTGCCGCGGCACTATGACGGCAATATCGTCGATCTTCTGACGGATATCGAGCAGCTGATCGTCGAGCCGGACCTGCCTGCCCGCATCGTTATCGACGAGAACTCGGGCATCATCGTCATGGGGCAGGATGTGAAGGTCTCGATGGTCGCCGTGGCGCAAGGCAACCTGACCGTGACCATCGCGGAGACGCCGCAGGTCTCGCAGCCCCTTCCCTTCTCCGATGGCGAGACCGAGGTCGTGCCGCGCTCCGAAGTCACCGTCAACGACGACGAGAACCGGAAACTGGCTATCGTTCCGCAGACCATCACGCTGAAACAGCTGGTGGACGGCTTGAACGCCCTGGGCATTGGCCCGCGTGACATGATCTCAATCCTGCAGGCCATCAAGGCTTCCGGCGCCCTGCAAGCCGAAATCGAGGTGCTGTGATGCTGCAATCGGCTACACCGGCAAACGCCCAGCCCAATCCGATGGATGCGCTCCGGGGCGTCGACCGGACCAACAAGACCGCGGTTCGCGAGGCTGCGGAAGAATTCGAAGCCGTGTTCCTCAACACCATGCTCCAAAACATGTTTACCGGTCTCGATGACGGTGGCACATGGGGCGCCGGAACCGGGTCGGACGCATGGCAGAGCCTGCTGATCGACGAATATGCGAAGACCATCGCCCAAACCGGCGGCATCGGCCTCGCAGACAATGTTGAACGTGAACTGCTTGCATTGCAGGAAGGGGCCAGATGACTGCTCAGCCAAACACGAATACCTTTCCGTTCTCGCTGGAGCGGCCGGCGAGCCGGCAGGAGGCCGAGGAATTCTGCTCCGCGCTTTCCGGCACGATGGAAGCGCTTTTGTCCGTGATTGAAATGGAAACCGAACTGGTGCGCGCGGGCAAGCTGAAGCAGGCCGGCGAATTGCAGCCGGACAAGGCCCGGCTGATCCATGAATATACGCGCGGCATGATGACGGCCAAGGAACACGCCGTCGCCCTTGGCAATCTGGCTCCGGCAGCGACCCAGTCCCTGCGCCGCCAGCATGGCGAATTCCAGCCGGTTCTGCGGATCAACCTGGCTGTGCTGTCCACCGCGCGCGACGTGGCCGGCAGCATCGTGTCGGCGGTGGCCAAGGTGGCGGGCGCCAAGAACGCAACCGCTCCTACCACTTACGGGCGAAACGGCTCTGCGCCCTCCGGCCCGCAATCCGCACGCGGGATCGCCGTCAACCGCGCCCTTTAAGGGTCAACGGAGCCGCGTTGATGTTTGCCTGAAAGCTCCCCTCCGCGGGAGCTTTTTCGTTTTTGAGCCTTGCCAGTCCCCCCGGTGCCGGACGCGCACCAAGGCTGCGGCAGGCCCGGCAACGAATCAGGAACAGCCACAACCGGATGGAAACCGGCCTCTAAATTCCTAACATTTTCGTTAACAAAAGATTCATTCCCTTACGTTAAGTTTGCTGAGCATGGGTATAGGTCACCCGGAGGACAAGATGCTGGATACGGGATTAGCCCGGCCGCCATCGCCGACATACACGGCGATTACGCCGGTCACGCGGGCTCCGGAGCGCAATGCGCCTGCCGCCAATACGGAATTGCCGGCCGAGGACACCGTCAGGCCCTCCGTGGAAACCAGTGGTGGCCGGAGAGCTGCCGACAACGGACGCAACGGGCAGGAACAGACGGACCCGGTAACGCCGCGCGTGGAGCGTCACAACGTTCTGGATCCGGAAAGCGAAAGCCTCGTCTATGTGGCAAGGAACACCGAAACCGGCCACGTCGTACGGCAGATCCCGAGCGAAACGCTGCTGCGCCTGCGCGCCTATGCCAAGTCCGTTGAAGATCAGCAGCCCAAGACAGAGCAACAGCCGTTTCAGCGGATTGCCTGACTTGCATTCAACGCACCGGCTGCGCGACTGCAGCCGAGTCTGAACGAGATACCTGGTTTCATTCCTGAAGATCTGTCTCGCGAAGCGGCTACAGCCTGCCGCGTCCAGTACCGGCCCCTGCCCTTTTCGCGCGGATCCCGAAGCCCCATCGACGCCGCGGTAAGTTGCCCCCGCCCACGCAGTACGTCGGCCGGCTCCCGCAGATCCAAGTGCCCTTATTCAGCCTCTGACATTAACGCGCCGCCCCTCCGGATGCGCGCATTCTCTCCTGTGCCGCTTGCCGTCCGCCGGCTTTCCGCAAAGCGGAAACTTCATCGACCTACCCGATAACCCACTGTTATTACGGAAGAATAATCGAACATAGCAACTCCCGGAATTACAACCTTTCACCTCCAGTTAAGGTTAATTTGCGCTAACCACGTTTGTTTAGATTTTCTTACCTGCCACAGCCGCCTTATGTGCCTCGGATCCAGGAAGGGTCCTCGTATCTCGTAGTCCTAGGAAGGAACACATAATGGCTGACCTTACGCTGTCCAGCGCGGTTCGTGCGAACCTCAACACCCTCCAGTCCACCGCTGAAATGATGTCCAGTGTCCAGAACAAACTGGCCACCGGCAAGAAGGTGAACTCGGCACTGGACAATCCGAACAGCTTTTTCACCGCCTCCGGCCTGACATCTCGTGCAAACGACCTGTCCAATCTGCTGGACGACATGGGCCAGTCGGTCCAGACGCTGAAGTCTGCAGACCAGGGCATTTCCAGCATCACCAAGCTGGTCGAGTCCGCAAAGGCGAAAGCCAACCAGGCACTGCAGACCCAGAGCCAGTATGAGCGCAAGCAGTTTGCCAGCCAGTACAACGAACTGCTGACGCAGATCGAAGACCTGGCTAAAGACGCCGGCTACAAGGGCAAGAACCTGCTTGCAGGCGACGGCAACGACCTGACGACCATCTTCAACGAAGATTCAACGTCCAAGCTGAAGATCGATGCGGTCGACTACACCGACACGTCCCTCTCGACCGGTCTAAACCTGTCCGATCTGGCAGAAGGCCAGGGCAGCGCCACCTCGTTCCAGTTGCAGGGTGGCAAGGTCACGCTGTCGCTGACCGATGGCACATCCGCGCTGAACTCCAGCTCCACTCTGTCCGAATCGAATTCGATTTCTGCCACGACAACTCTTCAGTTCGTTGACAACACAGCCACGACACCTGCCGCGCTCTCCGGCACCTCGATCACCGCAGGCGCGACCGTTCAGGATCTGGTCGACGGTCTCAACAGCGTTGCCGGGGTTCGTGCCGAGTTTGACGATGCTTCTGGCGAGCTGACCATCTACAGCGATGAGGATATCTACCTCAACGATACCGGAGCTACGGTCGGCGCCGTTCTCACCATCGACGGCGACAACGCGGAAGTCGATGCGGCAGCGTTTACCGCAACAAGCCAGCTGCTGTCCGACAGCGGCTCCTTCGCTGTCGGTGACACGTTGACCCTGACAGACGGCAACGGCTATGAGCTCGGTTCGCTCGAAGTCGAAAGTGACACAAGCGTTGACGACCTTGAAAACTTCATCAATGACTTCAAGGGTGTCACGGCCGAATTCAACACAAGCTCCGGCAAGTTGAACATTACGTCGGAGACCGATCTTGCGCTGACCAGCGACAATGCTGATTTTGCGAGTTCGGGATTCGTCGCCGACACTGACGGCGTAACGCTCTCGGCCTTGTCCGACAGTGGCTTTGCTTCCGACAATTCCATCAATCGGGTCGTAGATCGACTGAACACCGCTCTGTCTTCGCTCAGAACACAGGCTTCGGAGTTCGGTACCAATCTTTCTATCGTTGAAAACCGTCAGGATTTCACCAAGAAGATGATCAACACGCTGGAAGAAGGTGCCGGCAAGCTGACCCTGGCTGATACCAACGAGGAAGGTGCAAACCTTCTGGCCCTGCAGACCCGCCAGAGCCTGGCGTCCACCTCCCTGTCCTTCGCGGCACAGGCGGACCAGAACGTTCTGCGACTCTTCTAAGCCTGAAGCACACGCTTCATCACGATACGAAAAAGCGGGCCCTGCCCGCTTTTTCTCTTTGAGTATCCAATTGGTGACTTCAGCGACCGCTCCGCCAGTACGAATGGGAGCCAACCTGCCCGCTCCACTGTCAGCGATCTCGCGCTTTTCCATCGGAGACACCAGTTCGCGCGCACTCCCACCGCTACAGGTCACGCAGAACCGCCGCAGACGGCACGCAGGCGCAACTACGTCGCGGTAACGATCAGCAGCCGCATTGAGATTTTTTTGCGCAGTAACTTCCCAGCATGCGGTTACTTTTCAAAAAACTTCGGATTTCCGTGCCAAAGCGCCAGAAAAAGCCGAACTGGCGTCGATAGGTCTACGCATTTTCAGCAGTGACAACTCCTTGAAATGAAAATTGAAATCATTCCTGCCTCTTATTGATGTTTCTCACAGGACGCGCCTACGCGTTAACCTTCCGACAACCATATTTTTCAGTCGCTTAACCATTGATTAAGGTTAACGGTCAATGATCCGAGGCAACCTGCTCAGGACGAGCAGATGAAATTTGACCCAGGAAAGGGATAACGATGCCAGATATTACTCTGTCAGCTGCCGTACGGCAAAACCTCCTCACACTTCAGTCCACAGCTCAGTTCATGTCCGGCGTCCAGAACAAACTGGCGACCGGTATGAAGGTGAATTCGGCACTGGACAATCCGAACAGCTTTTTCACCGCCTCCGGCCTGAATTCCCGTGCAAGCGATCTGGGCAACCTGCTGGACGACATGGGCCAGTCCCTGCAGACCATCAAGGCTGCGGACAAGGGTATCCAGACCATCACCAAGCTGGTGGAAACGGCAAAGGCGAAAGCAAACCAGGCCCTGCAGACCCAGAGCCAGTTTGAGCGCAAGAAATTTGCCGAGCAATACAATGATCTGCTCGAACAGATCGAAGACGTTGCCAAGGATAGCTCCTACAAAGGCAAGAACCTGCTCGCAGGTGACGGCAACGACCTGACGACAATCTTCAACGAAGATTCAACGTCAAAACTCACCATTGAGGCCGTAGACTATACCGACACGGCCCTCTCCCAAGGCCTTAATCTGTCCGATCTGGCAGAAGGCCAGGGCAGCGCCACCTCGTTCCAGTTGCAGGGTGGCAAGGTCACGCTGTCGCTGACCGATGGCACATCCGCGCTGAACTCCAGCTCGACCCTGTCCCAATCGAATTCGATTTCTGCCACGACAACTCTCCAGTTCGTTGACAACTCAGGCACGGCACCTGCCGCGCTCTCCGGCACCTCGATCACCGCAGGCGCCACCGTTCAGGATCTGGTCGACGGTCTGAACGGCGTTGCCGGGGTTCGTGCCGAATTCGACGACAACACTGGCGAGCTGACGATCTACAGCGATGAGGATATCTACCTCAACGATACCGGAGCTACGGTCGGCGCCGTTCTCACCATCGACGGCGACAACGCGGAAGTCGATGCGGCAGCGTTCACGGCAACAAGCCAGCTGCTGTCCAACAGCGGCTCCTTCGCTGTCGGTGACACGCTGACCTTGACAGACGGCAACGGCTATGAGCTCGGTTCGCTGGAAGTCGATGAAGAGACCACGGTCGACGATCTTGAAAACTTCATCAATGACTTCAATGGCGTGACTGGAAAATTCGACACAAGCTCTGGCAAGTTGAATATCACGTCTGACACTGATCTCGGTCTGACCAGCAGTAACTCAGATTTCGCGAGTTCAAGCTTCGTCGCCGACACTGACGGTGTGACGATTTCCGCCCTGTCCGACAGTGGCTTCTCGACGGATACCAAGGTCAATCGCGTCCTCGACCGGCTGAATACCGCCCTGTCGAACCTGCGGTCCCAGGCTTCCGAGTTCGGCACAAACCTTTCCACAGTGGAGATCCGTCAGGATTATACCAAGACGATGATCAACACGCTGCAGGAAGGTGCCGGTCTCCTGACGCTGGCCGATACCAACGAAGAAGGTGCGAACCTGCTGGCTCTGCAGACCCGTCAGCAGCTTGCTTCGACGTCGCTGTCCTTCGCCTCCCAGGCCGACCAGACAGTGCTGTCCCTCTTCTAATTCAGCCAGAATCAGTCGGTCATCCGACTCACCAGCTGACAAAAAATTACGGCGGGCCTATGGTCCGCCGTTTTCGTTCGGCTCGAAGTACTGCCTTGAGCGCAAAAAATTTCTTATTTCTTTTCAACGCTTTAAAAGAAAGCTTTTGGTAACTTTCATTTATATAGCGTTAACGAGTGCATCCCCGATTAACTTTCCATTTAGTTTTACGTCAAAGGCACGCGCTTATCTTGAAGCGATTGAGTGCCCCTAGACGAGTGCTGAATAGGAAAAGCGGTGAAGCCTGATGCCTGATATTGTTCTTTCCAGTGCGGTCCGGGACAACCTCCTGTCGCTCAAAGAAACGGCAGACCTGAGATCTGTTACCCAGACTCGTCTTGCGACGGGCCTGAAGGTGAATACTGCGCTCGATAACCCGAACTCCTATTTCACTGCGCAGTCTCTGAATGACAGGGCAAGCGACCTGTCCAACCTCCTGGACAACATGGGACAGGCGGTCCAGACGATCCGCGCCGCGGACAAGGGCCTCACCTCGATTACCAAACTGGTGGAGTCCGCGAAAGCGATCGCCAACCAGGCGCTGCAGACTTCGAGCGAATACGAGCGCAAGCTGTACACCAGCCAGTACAACGAGCTCCTGACCCAGATCGAGGACATGGCCCGGGATGCGGGCTACAAGGGCAAGAACCTTCTCGCCGGGATGGGCAATGAGTTGAAGGTTATCTTCAACGAAGACAGCACGTCCAATCTGACGGTCAACCCGGTTGACTTTACCGACACGTCCCTCGATGACGGCCTCAATCTGGATGACCTGGATGCGGGTGGAACCGGCACGTCCTCCTTCAACCTCTTCGGCGGGCAGACCACGCTCACCCTGACGGGTCTTCAGGCGTCCTCCAATCTTACCGACCTGGCCGACTGGTCCAATGGGGACGTCGTCACCATCACCGATTCCTCGGGCACCACCAGCCTGACCGTCGGGACGGACATCACCACCGTCCAGGACTATCTCGATGCGCTGAACGGCCTGAACGGCGTTCATGCCTCCTTCGACGAGGCGACCGACGCCATTACGCTGACGTCGGGTCTCGACAATACCGCTTACATCTCCAAGGACAATGCCGGCGGCGGCACCGCGACCGATGGTGGCGCCACCGGCGGCACGACGACGTCGCTCACGGTGACTGCGCTGAGTTCGACAGCGACGCTGATCACGTCCGGCGGCTTCCAGGCCGGCGACACCATCACCATCACGGACGGCAACGGCTTCGAGCCAGCGTCGCTGGAAATCGACGGCGAGACCACTGTCGAGGATCTGGTCAAATTCATCAATAACGTCAAGGGACTGGACGCTACCTTCTCAGGCGGCGGCATCAGCCTGATCGGCGAAGTCTCCTTCGACATCACCAGCAGCAATACCGACTTCAACCGAACGACACTCGGCAGCACGTCCGGAACGGTCGGGCTCTCGGCGGCTTCGTCGGAATTCAAGTCCGATACCGACATCAACCGCACTCTGCAGGCGATCAACGCGGCGCTGGACGAACTCAGGTCCGCCGCCCGGTCGATGGGTACCGCGCTTTCCACTGTGGAAATCCGGACTGATTTCACCAAAAAGCTGATCAATACGCTCGAAGTCGGCGCCGGCAATCTGACCATTGCCGACATGAACGAGGAAGGCGCAAACATGCTCGCCCTGCAGACGCGGCAGCAACTTTCCTCGACTGCCCTGTCGCTGGCGAACCAGGCCGACCAGAGCGTCCTGAGCCTGTTCGGTTAACACTGACGGTTAATTTCATTAGGGTATTGGCCACGACCGTTAACAGTTTCGTTAACGTTTCAAAGCGATACTCGTGCGTGGAGGTCAAGGAATGGCGCTTAAGGTTGAGCTGAAACCTGGCGAACGGATTATCATCGGTGACAGCGTCATCACGAATGATAATCAGCGGACCCGCCTTTTCATTGAAGGTCAGGCGCCCATTCTGCGGGAAAAGGACATTCTCACGCCGGCCACCGCCGATACACCAGCCAAGAGGGTCTATCTGGCCGTCCAGCTCATGTATCTGTCGAAGGACATGGAGAGAATTCAGGAGAATTACTTCACCCTCGTCAATGACATTGTGAAGGCAGCGCCGAGTACGATTCCCTTCGTAACGAGGATTAGTAACGCGATAATAACCGGCGCCTTCTATAAAGCACTGAAAGAAGCACGCAAGCTCATCGAGTATGAAGGGAAGCTGATAAGTCATGTACAAGCAGGCAGCGCAGGCTTACCAGAAAACGAGCCAGGTGACGGCAGTGTCACCGAGGGAGCTGGAAGCGAGATCTGCTGATGAAAGCCGCAGCAAGGCTTCAGTTGATCAAGGATGAATGGGAGGATTCTTCGCTCGCCGAAAAGGACGACGCTCTGGTCTATAACCGGAAGCTCTGGACGATCCTGGTAACCTCGGCCACCAGCGAAGAAAATCAATTGCCCCAGGGCATCAAGAACAACATCGCGTCGCTCGGCGTGTTCGTTTTCAAGCAGACCATGACGGTCATGACGACCGATGATGCAAACAAGCTCGATACGCTGATCAGCATCAATCGGGCCATCGCCGAAGGCCTCAGGTCTCAACCGTCATCCGAATAACATCGAAGCGGTACACCATCCAATGAACCGGCTGCCATGCGGCCGGTTTTTTCGTGTGCTCGAGGGATTTCTTCAGCCATTCAAACGTTGCCGTCGTCCGGTGATTTTGGCTCGAGCAGCTTCATCGTTCGGCTTACCAGCGCGTCCGCGAATGCGATATCCAGCGGCTGATGCCGGACCAGCAGGCGGTAGAACAGCGGTCCATAGATCATGTCGAGCAGGACCTCTATGTTCTCGGGTTTTCCGATCCCGCCGCCGGCAGCAGCCTGTTCGAGCAATCTTCGCCCCTCTTCCCGGCTGGAAAGAATGACCTGGTTGCGGAACGCCTTCGTCATTTCGCTTTCCGGGTCGGCAGCCGCCAACGTCATCGCAATCTGGCGCCCCCGGGTCGAGGCAAATGCCTGGACAAGCGCGCGAAGCTGAGCACGCAAGGCGGCTTCCAGATCCCGTTCGTCATCCTTGGCCTCCATCGGCTTTCCCGCCATGAGCGCCGCCATGGCAAGTTCGATGGCATTGGACCAGTTGCGGTAAATCGTGGGCTTTCCCACGCCGGAGCGTGCGGCGACGGCCTCCATGGTGAGGCGGCCGAAGCCTTCCTCCATGAGGATGTCATAGGCCGCCTGTAGAGCCCTTCTGCGGGCCGCCCGGCTTGGCGGCCGTCCGCGACTCCGGGTTGTTGCTGACTGTTCTTGACTCATTTCTTTACGGACCGTAACGTAAAGAAATAAAAGATACAAGGACAGGTGCCATGAGTTCGATCACCGCCATTATTCCCTATATTATTGCCAAGGATGCAGCGTCGGCGATCGCCTTCTACCAGGAGGCGTTCGATGCGTCCGAACTCTTCAGGATGACCGACCCCTCAGACGGCCGCATCGGCCATGCCGAACTGAAGATCGGCGAAAGCATTCTGATGCTTGCCGACGAATATCCGGACTTCGGCGCCTTGAGCCCCGATACAATCGGCGGCTCCCCGGTTACCTTTCACCTCTCCACCGGAGCCGTCGACGCGGATCTGGCGCGTGCGGTCAAGGCCGGGGCAACGGTGCTGCGGGCTGCGGCGGACCAGAGCTACGGCGAGCGCAGCGCAATGGTGCTCGATCCGTTCGGCCACCGGTGGCACCTGTCACAAACGATCGAGACGCTGCTGCCGGAAGAGATGCAGAGACGCTGGGATGAAGAAGCCGGGTCGTGAATTCAGCGGCGAATTCACAGATAATCGGACAGCGTCAGATTGAAGATGATCGAGGAGGCCCGGTAGGACACTTCGATGTTGTTCTGAAGCGTCAGGATTTCCGCGGCGAGCTGATCCTTGTCAACGCCTTCGATACTGTCGATCGTGCCCTCATAACTGTTCTTCATCTGCACGTGCCGCTCTTCGGTAAGGGAAACCGTGCGGTGGGTGATGGCGATATCCGTGGCAATGTCGACGATCCCCGACTGATCCACGCCGGCGGGCTGCAGGATTTGCCGCATATTCGTCGACAGGGAGTTGTAGTACTCCTCGTCGGTCTGCGTTCCGCCGGAAAAATCCGCCGCGGCGAAAGTTGCAAGCGACTGAACCAGTTCCTTCAGCGGCGTCTCATTGGCTCTGACGCCGTAATTCACCGTCAGATTGCTGTCGATTACCGCATTCTTGTCGGCCCTCGGATCAGTGGTGGCGGTATTGCGCCCGGTATACCAGCCAAGCGTGGTCGCACTGCCGTCGATCAGCGCCGTCGCCGTGTCAAAGGGCGGTCCGTCCACCCGCTGGGGCGCTTCACCGCCAAAGGTGCTGAAGAACTCGTCAGCCGCCCATTCGTCGGACGCCGCACGTAGCGTCGTCTTGGCCTGGCGTTCGATCTCCGCGGCGATGACGTCTCTCAGGTTCTGCGCGGTCTCCTCCAGATCGTCACCAATGAGGAAGGCCCCGTCTTCCTCAAGGGTCGCCGAGGCGGTGAATTCAAGGGAGATCGTCTCCGTGTGATCGGGCGGCAGGCTGAGTTCGATCGAGATTGTTTCGCCCAGCTCCGGCTGTCCGGTGAACTGCACGTCGAAACTGTCGGGATCGGCGGCAGCCGGGCCGGTGATCGAGACGTTGGAAAGCGTGGAAGCCACCGAAGAAATGTCGAAGCCGAAATCGTGAGCTCCGTCTTCCGCTATGGTGAACGTCGAGTCCGTCGGAACGGCGCCCGCATAGTTGGTCGTCAGCGCCGACGTCGTCGTTCGGCCGGTGTTCGAAGCGCCGAGATTGGCCTGGGCATATTCGCTCATCACGGTTTTCAGGCCATCAAGTCCGTCAGCACCGTTCAGAATGGCATCGATCGCCGCCGTAGGGTTGGTGACTGCGTCCGTTCCGCCGAACACGAAGAAGCCGGCGACTTCCGTGTTCAGAATGTTGAGCGCCTCGTTGAGCAGGAGTTTTGCACGCGACTGCGTCTGCGTCTTGCCATCATGCTGCAATATGAAGTCGTTGGTATCGAGTGCGGACTTGGCGTCCCGCCGGATATCCTCCAGCCGCTCCAGAGACATGTCCAGTGTCTTCAGATGCAGATCGGAAACGGTGATCGTCTGCTGATAGGTCTCGATCGAGCTGACTTTTTGCGTCAGTTGAATATCGAGAAGCCGCCTGTCGCCGACATCGCCGAATGTCGTGCCGACTTTGCCTCGGGCCAGCTGCGTCGTCTTCTCGGCCAGAAGATCGTTCAATTCGCTGAGCTGCCTTGTGAGATAGGTCCGCGAGGTGGTTATGGAAGAGACGGTCATGACTCACCTTACCCTTAAACGATGTTCAGGAGCTCGTCGAAGAGCTCTTTGACGGTCTGCATGACGCGGGCGTTGGCCGCATAGGCGTTTTCCAGCTGAACCATGAAGGCAAGCTCGGCATCGAGATCGACCGCATAGCTTTCTTCGTAGCGGATCGCCAGGTTCATGGTGAGCGCTTCCTTGGACTTCGAGTAGGTCGCCGCGTCGTCTGCCTGGTTGCCCTGGAACGCCACCGTATGATTGACGAAATCGAGAACGGTACCCTGGAACGGTGTGGACGTGGAGCCGATGCCCGAGCCCGGATCGAAGTGGGTTTTGCGCGAACTCAGCGCATTGGCGAGATGCTGGACCCTCGCCGGATCGTTGGTGGAGTTTGCCGTCGGCGTGGTCTGGTAGTTGACCAGCAGTCCGCTGTCGGCCAGCAGGTCCGGATTGATGCTGATCCCGCTCGCATAGCCGACGCGCTGGCCGCCGTTTTCCAGGGCATCGGTGAAGAGGTCCGTCCCGGCCCGCTGATCGACGAAGATCGCCAGCCCCAGCCCCTGGTCGGAGTTGGCGGTCACGGTGACCTCGGCGGAAAGGCTCTGAACGCTTGTCGGCCCGCCAGTATCGCCCAGGATCCGGAGGTTGTCCGACCCATCGTTGCTGACCTGAAGTCCGGTGCCGGCAAGTGCCGCGGTAATATTGGTGATGTAGGTCGCCGGTGTGCCGCTGGAAATATCGATCCCGTAGACGGTGTCGCCCGGATTTGCGGTTGCGGAATTGTCGAGCGGCAGAAGCGAGGCGTCGTCAACGGCGACAAGAGTTACGGTCTGCGCCTGCCCGGATGAGTCGGTGTATTCCAGGGTAACGGTATTGCCCGGCTGCAGAGCCGACACATCCAGATCGTAGCCGCTGTCCGGACCGACGGTTGCCGCCGTGCTGTCGACGGTGACGTTCGAAAACGCCAGCGACACCTCCGCGGCGATCGTGTCAAGCTGCGTCTGGGCCTCCGTCAGGATATCGTCGCGCAATTCCGCCATCGCCACCATGGAACCGGACCTGGAGGCTGCGATCAGATCGTAGGTGCTGCCGCCGGGCGTCCTGACGGTGATCGTATTGCCCGGCTGCCCAGGTTGAAGCGAATGGGTGGACGTGAAGCTGAGCGTGGATGGCTTGCCGTCGGCATAAAGCTGCTGTCCGTCGGCCGTCTGGATGGCGAGCGTGCCGTCCGCCCCTCTGGATACCTCGACATCCAGATAGCCGGACAGTTGCTCGACGAGCCGGTCGCGCTCATCTTCCATTTCAGCGGTCGTGACGCCGGCCTGCGTCGCATCGCGAATGGCAGCATCGGTGTCCTCGATGCTGCTCAACAGCCGGTTGACGCTTTCCGTCTGCCGGGCGAGTGCATCATCAGCTTCCTGACGGAGACTGGTGATTTTTTCATGAGAGGAATTCAGTTCGCGGGCAAATGCATCGGCAGCGGCGACCGCCTCGCTCTGCACCGCATAGTTCCCCGGATCGTTCACCAGTGTCTGCAGGGCCGACGACATCCGGCCGGCAACCGCGGTCAGGCTGCTGGTGTCGCCAATGGTGCCGAAAATGTCGTCAAGCCGGTCGGTATAGTCGGCGAGATGCTTGGCGTAGTTCGTATCGGCCAGCGAACCGAAGTAATTCGCCTGGACCTGCTCGTTGATGACCCGGCGCAACTCGGTTGCTTCGATGCCGGCGATGTTGCCATTGGCATCGACATAGGCGTTTGCCGAAACCGTCTTTTTGGAATAACCGGCCGTATCGGCATTTGCGATATTCGCCGCGGTGACGTCCAGCTGCCGCTGGTTGTAGCCAAGCCCGAAGACTGCGGTATTCAGGGCGCTTGTCAGACCCATGGCGAATGTCCTTGCAACACGTTACCTGGTGCAATGTCCTGACGGACACGTTGCGCCAGCACTTTGAAACCGTTCAACCTTTCTGCGTTCAGGTGTTTCAACCTGCCTGCAGGCTGATCCAGTCAGGAAAGCCGGCGGGTCGGACCCGCCGGCCGGCCGGAAGTTACCGGACCATGTTCAGGGCGCTGTCCAGCATCTCGTCCGCGGAAGTGACGATCCGCGAGTTGGCTGAATAGGCCTGCTGCGTGACGATAAGCTTGGAGAACTCGTCCGCGATATCGGCGTTGGACAGTTCCAGCTTCTTGGCAAGGATCTGCCCGCCGCCGGTCAGATCCGCCACGCCCGAGGACGAGGTTGCAGAAAAGCCGGAACCGTCGACACGCTTCAGGTTCTGTTCCGCAGCAAAGGTGGCGAGCGGGATTTCATAGACCGGGCGCTGCTGGCTGTTGGAGTAGCTGGCGATCACGCGACCGGACTGGTCGACGGCGACAGCGGTCAGTTCACCTGCGGGATAGCCGTCCTGGGCGAGGGAGACGGAACTCGCCGTCCCGTCAAGGTCCGCGTACTGGGTCAGCGAACCGCCGGAAAAGGACACTTCCACATTCGAAGCGGCCGTGCCGCCGATGTCCAGCGATGCGATCGTGAAGCCATCGCTTGTGCCGTTCACCGCACCGATCGTGCCTGCCGTCATGTTGGTCATGGCGCCGGTACTGTCGAATTCGATCTCGCCGACATTGTACCAGGTATCCGTCGTGTCATCGCCGGTTCCGACATACATGTTCCAGGTGTCATTCACCGGAACGCCAGCATCCGCATTTGCGGTTTTGGCATAGCGGACCTCGACACTCATCGGCGTGCCGTTCTGGTTGTAAATCGTGATAGAGCCACCGGATATGGAGCTGTTCAGGAAGTCCTGATTGTCAGCCACTGCAACGTTGCCGGTGCCGACCGACGCATTGAGCAACGCCGTGGCCTCATCCGTGCCGTCGTAATCCGTGGTAGCCGGAACGCGTGGCAGGTTCGCCTGGTAGTCGATCGCGGTGGTCGACGAAGCAGCCAGCGGCTGGTTCTGGATCCGGATCACCGTGGGATCATCGCCAATGGGGTTGCCGGTATTCGGATCCAGCTGGAAGCCCTGCAGGTAATATCCCGCACTGTTGATGAGATACCCTTCCCTGTCGCGCTCGAAATCGCCCGCACGGGTGTAATATGTCTCTTCCGCGAAGGAGGTTGAGCCATCGACCACGTCGGCGGCCTTGGTCACGACGAAATATCCGTCGCCGTTGATCGCCATGTAGGTGTCCACGTCGACCGACTTGATATCGCCCTGCACGGTATTGGTTGCACGCGAGGTCGCATATGTGGTGCCGGAGACCTGAGCCGCCTGTGTTGCACCGCTGCCCGACACGAGATCGGCGAATGTTGTATCCAGCCGCTTGTAGCCGGTCGTCTGCGAATTCGCGACGTTACCGGAAATATTCTCCAGAGCTCTGGCCTGTGCGGTCAATCCCGAAACGGCCGAGTTGATAGCCCCATAAATACCCATGTTTCGTCCTCTTAATAGATCGGGCACTGCTGACGCGGACTTGCGCCCGTAATCGGCTTCCCTCCGCAAGGGACGTGCCAACTATTGAGGTAGTGAATTTTCTCTTTAAAATTCAACATTTTACCTGACAGAAAGATTGACGGAAGCGGAAATTCAACCCGGCAAGCCCGGCCGGGCGGGCAAAAACTTCCCCCGCGATGGGCAAGAGTGTCCCCATGAAACGGGACCGGGAAAGCGTTTCCGCTTTACGGACTTGCTTCCTCCGGTGGGGCCTGCCACTTTCCGCGCAAGGACACACAGAACGGACGGTCATATGCGTTTCGAAGGAACTGAGAGCTACATCGCCACGGAGGATCTGCGCGTTGCTGTCAATGCAGCCGTTGCGCTGGAGCGCCCGCTCCTCATCAAGGGCGAACCGGGGACCGGGAAAACCGTGCTCGCCGAAGAGGTGGCCACGGCACTGAAGGCGCCCCTCATAGAGTGGCACGTGAAATCCACCACGAAAGCCCAGCAGGGCCTTTATGAATATGACGCGGTCTCCCGCCTGCGCGACAGCCAGCTTGGCGACGAACGGGTCAAGGACATCAACAACTACATCCGCAAGGGCAAGCTGTGGGAAGCGTTCGATTCCCCGGTAAAGCCGGTTCTGCTGATCGATGAAATCGACAAGGCCGACATCGAATTCCCGAACGACCTGCTGCTGGAACTCGACCGGATGGAGTTCCACGTCTACGAAACGGGCGAAACTGTCCGGGCCCGGCAGCGGCCGATCGTGATCATCACCTCCAACAACGAGAAGGACCTGCCCGACGCGTTCCTGCGCCGCTGCTTCTTTCACTTCATCAAATTCCCGGATGAGGAGACCATGGCCGAGATCGTGGAGGTTCATTTTCCGGGCATCAAGCAGCGGCTGCTTGCGCAGGCCCTGCGTGTCTTTTACGAGGTCAGGGACGTTGCCGGCCTCAAAAAGAAGCCGTCGACATCCGAACTGATCGACTGGATCAAGCTGCTATTGAACGAGGACATCGATCCGGAAACCCTTCGTCAACAGGATAGCTCCAGACTGATCCCTCCGCTGCACGGCGCGCTGCTGAAGAATGAGCAGGACGTCCACCTGTTTGAACGCCTGGCCTTCATGTCGCGCCGGGGACGGACGTGAACGGATAGGAGACTGTTTTGGCAAGACCGCCCGTGGTTCTGTATGTGCTCGCGGCCCTGAGCCTGTGCTCGCTCGCGCTGCCGGCCGGCGCGCAGGTCCCGCCCGAGTATGATGCGGGCTGGCAAAGCGATGTCGGCGGACTGCGTCATTTCACCGGCCTGCGCTGCCCGGACATGATCGGCCCCTTCTACCGGGTAAAGGTCATGAAAGGCGACGGCGTCAGCCTCGCCGGGTGTGTCTATACCGGCCGCGACGGGATTTCCGCCGTTCTGCGCAAGCACCTTCCGGACACTGGCCGTCAGCAGGCGCTGACATTCTCGCGCAACTACAAGGCCGCCGGGTTCGATCCCATCAAGCTGAGCGGCGCCGCGGCGTCAGGCATATCGTTCCGGACGAGCAAGCAGACGCCGGGCACCCTGTGCGAAACGCTCTGGTATTTTACCGCCGAAGAGGCGGACTATACGTTGTGGCTGGCCTATACGCTGCCGGCCCAGGAAATCGAGGTCGGGCCGGCCATGGCTGCGTTCACGGAGGCCCTTGCCGGTCAGAACTGACAGTTGGCCGGACCGAGATCGGTGAAACACGGGGACAGACATGCGGCTGCTGCTTCTAAGACATGCCAAATCCTCCTGGGGCGATCCGGACCTTGCAGATATCGACCGCCCGCTGAACGGCCGCGGCAAGACCGCCGCGACGACCATGGCAAGATATCTGAAAGACAACGCGCTTCTACCGAACCAGATTCTGTGTTCAACCGCGCTGCGGACCCGCGAGACCCTCGCCCGGCTGCTGCCCTTCCTGCCGCAGGAAGCACACGTCCAGCTGATCTCCGACCTCTACCAGCAAAGCGAAGACGACTATCTCGGGATCATCCGCAGACATGGCGGCCGGGCGCAGAACCTGATGGTCCTGGGCCATAATCCGGCCATGGAAGACACCGCCCTCGCCCTTTCCGGGACGTCCAGCTCCCAGGCAATGACGAATCTTGAAGAGAAATATCCGACGGGCGCCCTCGCCGTGATCGATTTCGACATTGCCGACTGGTCCGAGCTTCATCCCGGGACCGGCCACCTGGAAAGGTTCACCAGGCCGAAGGATGTCAGGGACGCGGCCGGCTGACCTTCACGCCAATCGGCATTTGCACTTGGCCGCGCACGCGCTTACATGAACGCGCTGGAGGCCCACGTGAACCCATTGACGAAATTGACGGAAGAAGCGCGGCTGAGCCTGGCCAATCTTGCCGATGCGGCGAGCGGCCTGGCGGTCCCAAGCCTGCGTCTCGGCGTGACCGGTCTTGCCAGGTCCGGCAAGACCGTCTTCCTGACCGCCCTTGTGCACAATCTGGTTCACGGCGGACGCCTGCCGGTGTTCAGCGCGGCGGCCGGGCGGCGGATGACCGGGGCGAAGCTCCAGCCCCAGCCGGACGATGCCGTTCCGCGCTTTGAATATGAGGCCCATGTCCGCGCCATGGTGGACAAGCGCATCTGGCCCGAATCCACCCGCCAGGTCGCCGAACTGCGCCTGACCATCGACTACGAGAGCGCCTCCTATTTCTATCGCAAGCTTGGTCCCGGCCGCCTGCATCTGGACCTGATCGACTATCCCGGCGAGTGGCTCCTGGATCTGCCGCTGCTTTCCAAGGACTACGCCACCTTTTGCGCCGATGCCCTGCAACGGGCACGGGCGCAGGGCCGCAGTGAAGTCGCCGCCCCGTTCCTGAAGGCATTGGCGGCGGCGGATCCCGACGCCCGGGAAAACGAAGCGGCCGCGCAGGATCTCGCGGCAGGCTTCAAATCCTACCTCGCGGCCTGCCGGGCGGACGCCCATGCCCTCTCCATGCTGCCGCCCGGCCGGTTTCTGATGCCGGGCGATCTCGACGGGTCCCCTGCCCTCACCTTTGCGCCGCTGGACATTCCGGCCGATGCAGCGCCCGCGCGCTCCGGAACGCTGCGGGCAATGATGGAGCGGCGCTACGAAGCCTACAAGACCCACGTGGTCCGCCCGTTCTTTCGCGATCACTTTGCCCGGCTCGACCGCCAGATCGTGCTGGTGGATGTCCTTCATGCGATCAATGCCGGCCCGCATGCGATCGCCGACCTGGAAGTGGCCTTGAGCGAAGTGCTCGCCGCCTTCCGCCCCGGCAAGCGCAGCTGGCTGTCCTCCATCCTCACCCGGCGTATCGACCGGATCCTGTTTGCCGCCACGAAGGCCGATCACCTGCACAGGACCGATCATGACCGGCTGGAGGCGATCCTGAAGCGACTGGTCACCCGCGCGGAGGAACGCGCCCGTTTCAAGGGCGCGGAGGTGGATGTGATTGCCATGGCCGCGGTGCGCGCCACGCGGGAGGCCACGGTCAAGCATCGGGGCGAAGAGCTTCCGGCGATCCTGGGCACCCCGCTGCCCGGTGAGCGCCTCAACGGCGAGACCTATGACGGCGAAGCGGAAATCGCCATGTTTCCCGGGGACTTGCCGCAAGATCCTGAATCACTTTTTCGGCACGTTGAATCAGCTTCTGAAGACGCTCGAGCAGAGTTTGAGGCGGCACAGCGCGACCTCCAGTTCCTGCGGTTCCGCCCTCCCGTCCTGGACACGACGGCGGAAGGCCTCACCCTGTCGCTGCCGCATATCCGGCTGGACCGCGCGCTTGAATTCCTGATCGGAGACCGCCTGGCATGATCGGCACACCACCCCCTTCCGGTCGCAGGCCGGCCGCCTTCCGCCTTGACGACAGCAAGGTCCGGATGAGCGATGACGAGACCAGGACGCCTTCCCTGGATGAAGCCCTCATCACCCAGGCTCTTCAGGATGACGAAGAGCCGCGTCTGCCCCGGGATGCCAGCACGCCGAAAACCGGGGTCCGTTTCGGCAAATGGCTGATGATCGGGCTGTCCGGGCTCGTATCGCTTGCCATCGGCCTTGCGATCGACAGTCTGATCCGGGATCTCTTCGCCCGTACGGACTGGCTTGGCTGGCTGGGTCTTGCCCTTGTCGCCTTGGCCGCACTCGGGCTTCTTGGACTGGCTGCGAAGGAACTTGCCGCCCTCGCCCGTGTTGGCCGCATCGATGATCTGCGTGACCGCCTTCAGCAGGCGGCCGAAGCGGACGATGCCAGGGCCGCAAGCGCCGGGCTCAAGGAATTGCTGGCGCTCTATCGCGACCGGCCGGAAACGGCACAGGGCCGAAAGGCGCTTGCCGGGCATATGCGCGAGGTCATCGACGGACGCGACCTTGTCAAGCTTGCCGAACGGGATCTCCTCAGTCCGCTGGACCTCGAGGCCCGGAGGATCGTCATGAACAGCGCCAAGCGCGTGTCGCTGGTCACCGCTGTAAGCCCCCGCGCGCTGGTCGATCTTCTGGCGGTTCTCTATGAGAACCTGAGGACCGTCCGCCGGCTCTCGATCCTTTATGGCGGACGGCCGGGAACGCTTGGATTTGTGCGCCTAACCCGGCAGGTCGTGACCCACCTTGCCGTCACCGGCGGAATGGCCGCGGGCGACAGCCTCGCCTCCCAGGTACTCGGGCACGGGCTGGCGGCCCGCCTGTCGGCCCGGCTCGGCGAAGGCGTGATCAACGGTCTCCTGACCGCCCGCATCGGCATCGCCGCCATCGCCGTCTGCCGGCCGGCCCCCTTCGTTGCCGGCAGGGGACCAACAATCTCCGAATTCATGGGAGAGTTGATCTCCTCGTCCGAGAAGGCCGAAAAGGCAGCCTCAGCTTCCCAGAAACGCGATCAGACGGCCCGCGAATAGCGCCGGCAGCCAGCAGCACAGGGAAATCAGGCCGGGCGTGCGAAGACTGCGTTCAGGAGCCCCGGCCATCCACCATCCGTAACGCAGATGCGTCAGGATGGCGGACAGGCTTCCAATGGCGACAAGGCTCAGTTTGATCTGAACGACCGGCATGCGCAGATAGTCGACCGGCTCCAGCGACAGCATGAAGGCGCCGGTCAGCACCGCGAGCGCCAGTCCCGTTGCCGCCACGGGCACGAGACGCCGCGCCAGGGCGGCAACCGGCAGGCCGGATCCCACGCCGATCAGTCGCAGGTCCATCGGCACGATAGCGCCAACCAGAAGGGCAATCCCCAGAACATGGGTGCCGTTGACAAAGGCGTAGCCCCAGCGCGACCGGCGCAGCCATACGGCAAGGTCCGTCTGAGAGACCCAACCGGCCAGATCCAGCAGGAGGTCAGTCACGGTCCGGATAGAGCGGGTATTCCTGACCGCCGATGATGATATTTTCCGCCTTCATCAGCCGCTCGGCGATGTCGGCAGACGGCTCGCCGATGAAGGTCGCCTCCGTGCCGGGCGCCAGGTCTCCGTCCTTCAGGCCCGCCCGTTCGTTGCGCCAGGGCTGTCCGACTTCCACCGTCCATATCTCGCCTTCGGCATCCACCTTCACCACACCGTGGGGATTTCCCAGCTTGGCTTCGGTGATCACTCCGGTGAGTTCGATATTGTCGCCCGTGGTCCATCTCCAACCGTGATGGGCAAAGCCAGCTGCGGCCGAGAGCGACAGGACCGCAACGGCAAGACAGATTTTCGCAAGTCCGAAACGCATATCCTTCTCCTTTTCGGAACTTCCCCATAGCTAGTGCAGAATTCCAAGACGTCAGCGGTATTAGCGTCGATTTGGCTGAAACAGTCCGGCAGCAATTGGCGCAGACAGCGCAAATCCCGTCTCGACAGGCACCCCGGGCGCCGCTACCTTCGCCCCATGTTCATCACCTTTTTCACCGAACTGAAATCCGCGGGCGTTCCGGTTTCACTGCGGGAATATCTGACGCTTATGGAGGCGCTGGAGAAGGATCTGGCGGAGAAGAGCGTCGAGGATTTCTACTACCTCGCCCGGCTTTGCCTGGTGAAGGACGAGAGCAACCTGGACAAGTTCGACCGGGTCTTCGGCCATGTCTTCAAGGGGCTGGACCTGCTGAGCGAGGTGCCGGCCACCGACATCCCGGAAGAATGGCTGCGAAAGCTTGCCGAGAAGCACTTGAGCGAAGAGGAAAAGGCGCAGATCGAAGCGCTCGGCGGGTTCGAGAAACTGATGGAGACCCTGCGCGAACGGCTCAACGAGCAGGAAAAGCGCCACCAGGGCGGCAGCAAATGGATCGGAACAGCCGGAACATCGCCCTTCGGCGCCTATGGCTACAACCCGGAAGGCGTGCGCATCGGCCAGAAGGAAAGCCGGCACAGGCGCGCGGTGAAGGTCTGGGACAAGCGCGAGTTCAAGGATCTCGACGACACCCAGTTGCTCGGCACCCGCAACATCCAGGTGGCCCTGAAGCGCCTCAGGAATTTCGCGCGCATCGGCGCTGCGGAAGAGCTGGACCTCGACAGCACCATCCGCTCGACCGCCCACAAGGGGCTGCTCGACATCAAGATGCGGCCGGAACGGCACAATGCGGTCAAGGTGCTGCTGTTCTTCGATATCGGCGGCTCGATGGACGACCACATCCGCGTCTGCGAAGAGCTGTTTTCAGCGGCGCGGTCCGAGTTCAAGGTGATGGAGCATTTCTACTTCCACAATTGCCTTTACGAATATGTGTGGAAAGAAAACCGCCGCCGGCAGACCGAGCGCATCCCGACTATGGACGTGCTGCACAAATACCCCGCGGACTACAAGATCATCTTCGTGGGCGATGCTTCCATGAGCCCCTACGAGATCGCCTATCCCGGCGGATCGGTGGAACACTGGAACGAAGAACCGGGCGCGGCGTGGATGCAGCGCGTCACCGGGCTCTACAAAAGCGCGGTCTGGCTGAACCCCGTGCGCCAGGAACACTGGCACTACACCCCTTCCATCCGGATGCTGAACGATCTGATGTCAGGCCGCATGTTCCCGATGACCGTCGAAGGCCTGACGGAGGCGATGTCGGAACTGGCCCGCTGACGACCGGGCTCACTGCCCTTTGACAAGTGGCACCGCAGCCGGGCCTTGGGTCAGAGCCGCCTGCGGATTCGGGAACGGACCGGTCAGCTGCCGCGCAGCACCATCACCGAACACGGCGCGTGGCGGACGATGTGGGCCGCGTTGGAGCCCATGAAGTAGGTGGAAAAGCCGGGCTTGTGCGATGTCATCAGGACCAGATCGCACGCCGCTTTTTCCGCTTCGTCAATCACCTCGTGATGGACGGCGCCTCTGCGGATGCTGGTATCCACTGTCCCGGCGGGAACATCCAGCCCTGCACTGATCTTGTCGAGCATGGCGGTGGTCTGCTCGACCTCACGCTTTTGCCAGCCTTCGGGGAGCTGGCTGGCCACGAAGCTCTGCACCTCCGGACAAACCGCCAGCAGGTGGATTTTGGCGCCGTAGTCGCGCGCCAGTTGCGATGCCTTGGCAAGGGCGTCTTCGGCGAAGGCCGACTCTGCCGGATCAACGGGAACGAGGATTTTCTTGAACATGGATCATCTCCTCAAGTGGCGGCGGCTGTGCCGGCCATGGTCGATTTTACCACTCTTGGCCCGGACGGACACAACCGCCATGAGGCAGATCAATCCGGATCCGTACCGCCGAAATACCGTCCGGGCGTGACACCGAAAGACTTCCTGAACGTCGCGACGAAGGCGCTCGGCCCCTCGTAGCCGAGTTTGTGGGAGACATCGGATACGCTGCGCCCGGAGGCCAGCAGTTCCAGCGCCCGGAACAGCTTCACCTGCCTGCACCAGGTACGGTAGCTGAGGCCGGTTTCCACCTTGACCCGCCTTTCAAAGGAACGCACGGACGTGGCGCAGCGTTCCGCGGCTTCGGTGAGCGAGGGAACATGCGCCGGGCAGCGCACCACGGCCTCGCACAGGTCCCGCAGCCGCGCATCCTGGGGCATCGGAAGTTGCAAAGGCGCGGCCGGCAGCAGTTTCAGCTGGTCCAGGATGACGGCGGCAATCCGGGCGGCCGGTCCGTTCTCGGTTTCGGCACGCGGATAGGACATGAATTCCAGGATCAGCGCACGCAGCAGTGTGGTCACCTGCATCACCTGAGGCGTCTGCGGCAGGTCCTGGGCGTGGGGAAACTGCACGTAGATGTAGCGGATCTCCGTGTCCGTCAGATAGCGCGTCTGATGGCCGACCCGCGGCGGCAGCCAGACGGCCCGTTCGGGCGGCACGAAATAGGTGCCGTGCTCCGTATCGATGGCGATCGAGCCTTTCACCACATGGAAAAGCTGGGCGGCATCATGGGCATGCCAGTCATTGTTCAATCCCCGGGGCTGCGTGCGTGCATAACCAATGATCGGCGCGGCTATCGCCTGTTTTGGAAACTCGGCAAGTTCCGGATGAATTCCCATCGACCTGATCCCTTCTCCCGCGGAGCGAACTTCGGCCCTTGCCTCCCGGTCAGGAGGCGCGGCCGAACCCTCCGGACCATATAGTCAGAATTTTGGCGAGTGGAAAACATCTCATGACAAAACAGCGCTAACACGCAACGCCTGATCAGGTATAGAAGCTGGGCTCAGCGCTGGCGGATCCTTATCTATTTACGGCTACGGAATGACATACTTCACCCAGACTGCCCACCCGAACGAAGCGACCGGCTGGCGCTCGCCCGCGGTTCTCCTGATGATCATGGCCGGGGCCATGCAGCTGTCCTTTGCGGCCTGGTGGAACCTGATGAACAACTTCGCGGTTCAGGAGCTGGATTTCACCGGCCGGGAAATCGGCATTCAGCAATCGATCCGCGAGATCCCGGGCTTTCTGAGTTTCCTGGCCATCTATCTGCTTCTCATGATGCGCGAGCAGACGCTCGCCTATGTCTCGCTGCTGCTGCTCGGGATCGGCGTTGCCGTCACCGGCTATTTCCCCACCGCCATCGGCTTTTATGTGACCACCCTGATCATGTCGATCGGGTTTCACTATTACGAGACGATGGCCCAGTCGCTGTCCCTGCAATGGCTGCCCAAGGCGACGGCGGCGGCGAGCCTCGGCAAGATCATCTCGGTCGGCGCCTTTGCGCAGTTGATCGCCTATGGCGTCATCTTCGTCGCCTGGAAGATGTTCGACCTGTCCTTCACGGTCGTGTTCGCGATTGCGGGCGGCCTGTCGCTGGTCGTGCTCGCCTTCCTGATCATGGCCTACCCGCATTTCCGCGAAGGTGTCCCGCAGCACAAGAAGCTGATCCTGAGAAGGCGCTACTGGCTCTATTACGCCCTCACCTTCATGGGCGGTGCCCGCCGGCAGATCTTCACGGTCTTTGCCGGCTTCCTGATGGTCGAGCGTTTCGGCTATGACGTTCATGAGGTCGCCGGGCTGTTTCTGCTGAACGGTGCATTCAACATGGTGCTCGCCCCCAAGATCGGCAGGCTGATCGTCCGCTTCGGCGAGCGCAAGGCGCTGATCCTGGAATATGTCGGCCTGATCCTGGTTTTCGTCAGCTATGCCTTCGTCACCAACGCGACCCTGGCAGCCAGCCTCTACGTGATCGATCACGCCTTCTTCGCCATCGCGATCGCCATGAAGACCTATTTCCAGAAGATCGCCGACCCGGCCGACATCGCCCCGACCGCGGGCGTCGCCTTCACGATCAACCACATCGCGGCGGTCTTCATCCCGGTCCTGTTCGGCCTCATCTGGCTCGTTTCCCCGGCCGCGGTGTTCCTGGCGGGTGCCGGCATGGCGGCGGTCAGCTTGCTTCTGGCAACGCTGATCCCCAGCAATCCGGAAGAAGGCAAGGAAGTCGACTTCTGGTTCCGCAAGCCGGCGGTTCAACCGGCGGAGTGAGCGGGTTCAAGCGCGCTGAGACGTGGATCCTGATCGAAGGGCGGTTATCCGCCCTTCGTCATTCTGGACGAGTGCCGGCAAACACGAAACCCGCCGGAGTGCCCCGGCGGGTCACCACCAAATCAGCTGCTTCTGGAGACTTCTCAGGCCTGCCGCTCCGGCACATGGACGACGAGGCCGTCCAGCTCGCCTGTGACCTTGATCTGGCAGGAAAGGCGCGAGGTCGGCTTCACGTCATAGGCAAAGTCGAGCATGTCCTCTTCCATCGGTTCGGCAGTACCCGTCTTCCCCGCCCAGGCATCGTCGACATAGACATGGCAGGTCGCGCATGCGCAGGCCCCGCCACATTCAGCCTCGATGCCCTGGACCATGTTCTTGATGGCATTTTCCATCACCGTGGAACCTTCGGTGGCGTCAACCTCGGTCCGGGTTCCATCAGCGTCTATGAATGTGATTTTCGGCATACGTCGCGTCCAGGCCTTACATTTCGGGTTCAGCTGCCCCGACATAAAGCTTCCTTGGGAAAGGTCAAGGACCGTGCCGTTTCAACGCGGCAATCTGCCCCGAAATTGCTACCCGATCAATTCGCGAGCGCGTTCGTAGCCTGTGAACCTTTTAGCCTTCCAGCAAGTCCCGGATGTACCGGTTTGCCTCATCGACCGCGGCAATCAGCCCTTCGGTGGCCGTATCCGACGTGGATTGCATTCTGACTTCCAGGTTTTCGCACACCATGGCGACCCGTTCAGCGCCGATCGCCCGGGCGGAGCCCTTGAGCGTATGGACCAGATCGAGACGCACGCCGGCGTCGTTCTCGCACGCCAGCCGTTCCAGAGTGGTCGAGGACTGCGATTTGAAAAGATGCAGGACCTGGACCTCGAGATCCCGGTTTCCAAGGGTGTTCGTAGCCAGTTGCACCAGATTGATCGGTGCTTCGGGTCCGCCGCGACCGGCAACGCGGGCCATGGATGAAGGGGCCATGCGGGTGCTCCAAACTCTACGCAATACATGCCTGACGGCACCCTGCCGCAAGCTATGATTGAGTAAGTCTGTGCCGAAACACCCAAACACCGGGTTAAACCGGCGCGCCAGACCGGGCATTGAGGCCAATGTCCCCAAAAAATTGTTTTTTTGGTTAACGCGCGTTAATTCAGGTTGCCAAACAGTCTTAAAAAATTCCTTGCAAATCCGCCATTTTCCAAATTGTTAAAATTTTAACGACCTGATTCGCCGTTAACTTTTTTTGCGGATTTCACTTGCCGACAGCGCGTCGATCGCTGCAGGCGTCAGCTTGCAGACCAGCCAGTCGGGCTTGATTGGGTTGGAAAACCAAGGCTCTGCCCAGCCTGCATCGATGCAGGCCCGGATCGTGCGGGTCGGAATTTCACGGCCGTTGTCGTCGAAAAGAGGCAATTTCCCCCCGGCTGGTCGAGCCCTTTCCGCAACCAGCGCTTTTGCGGAGCCGTTAAACTTCCCGCCTTGAGCGCAACCGCTTCCACGGTTTCGCGGCCATCTTCCTTTGCGTCAGCAGGCTTTGATTCAGCCATTCAAACCGCCCCCTAAGTGACTCAGGCTATTGCTGTTTCTTGTCGGTTGGGAGAGATTGTGCCATTACAGTTACTGATGCGGCAAGGTGGGGAGTGAACCGTCGAACGGAAAGTTCGCGGTCGGTCAGCGGCGGCCCTCCTCAAGACAGACATTTGCAGCGCCGTTCAGGCGAACCGCGACTGCAACCAGTGGCGCATCGGGTGGAAACTTCAAGAAGCTGCGCCAGCAGCTCGGTCGAGTTACCGGTGTGTAGTGAGTACGGACGTGAGGCGACTCTAAATGGCAAATCCGACAAAGGCGAAAGACCCGGCGGAAGCAGCGCTGTCGGCGGTTGAAGAGGCCCTGAAGCTTGATTTCGGCGGCCCTGAAACTGCAAAGGATGCGGCGGCCGAGGCAGGTGCGACTGCGGAAACCGAACCGGCTCGCAGGCCTCAATCGACAGGATCGTCGCAGCGCGACGAGCAGCGTCAGGCCCGGCGCCGTGCGGGGCGCAGCGGACGCCCGCCCGCAGCCAATGACGACCGCCGGAACATCGGCAACCTGATCTATGCCCTGCAGCGCCGTCCGTCCTCCGCCCCCTTCTGGGGCGCCCTCGCCCTGAGCGCGGTCTGGGCGGCCCTTGGAAGCAGTCTCTTCCTGACCACCTTTTCCGATCAGGTGAACGCACTCAGCGATGCGCAGTCCCTGGTCAACTCGCCCGAATTGATCCTGGGGGCCGTCGGCATCGTCGTGCCGATCATCTTCTTCTTCGTCATGGCCATGATGATCTGGCGCGCGCAGGAAATGCGCATTGTCGCCCGCGGCATGACGGAAGTCGCCCTGCGGCTGGCCGAACCGGAAGACATGGCCAAGGAATCCATTCTGAGCGTGGGACAGGCCATCCGCCGCGAAGTTGCGGCCATGGGCGACGGTATCGAGCGCGCGATCGCCCGCGCCAGCGAACTGGAAGTCCTGGTTCACAACGAAGTGTCGTCGCTGGAACGCTCTTATAACGATAACGAGCTGAAGATCCGCGGCCTGATCGACGAACTGGTCAGCCAGCGTGAGTCCATCGTCATGAATGCCGAAAGGGTGCGCGAGACCATCGCCGGCGCACACGAAAGCTTCGCTTCACAGCTTTCCGACACGTCTGGTGAACTGGGCACCACCGTCGATCAGGCGACCCAGCGGATGATCGATGCGGTCAACAGCCGCGTGGAGGAACTGACTTCCACCGTGGATTCGCGCATTGAATCCCTGGGTGCCACCCTCAATGCCTCCGGCAGCGAACTGGTGGAATCCCTGACGGTGCGGGCGGAAGACTATGTTTCGCGCCTGTCGACCACCGGCAGCGAACTTGTCGACAACCTCGCCGAAACCGGCTCCACCATGTGGGAGACGCTTACGGTGCGCGGCAACGAGGTGAACGAGCGGTTTGCCGAGACGGCCAACACCTTCGTCGAGACCCTGACCGCCCGCAGCGGCGAAATCGACGCAACGCTGACGGCCTCCAGCACCTCCGTCATCGAAACCCTGAGCAACAAGGCCGACGAATTCCGCTCCACGCTGGAATCCACGGGCGCTTCGGTCGGCGACATCATCACCCAGCGCGGTGAGGAGATTAACGCCAACCTGTCCCTGACTTCCGGACGCCTGATCGACACCATCACGTCCCGCACCGAGGATCTGGTTTCCACGGTCGACAGCCGCGTGACCTCTTTGGACGAGTCCCTGGCCGAAACCGGGAACCGGGTGGTCGAGAGCATTTCCGAAAAGGGCCAGATGGTTACCGACACCATCTCCATGCGCGGAGCGGAAATCGTCGACACGCTGTCCAGCCGCTCCACGGAAGTCGCCGAAATCCTGCGCGGCACCGGCGAAAGCATCGTGGTGGATCTCTCCCTGCGCGGCGGCGAGATCGCGTCCAAGCTGGACGAAACCGCCGGTTCGCTCACGCAGACCATCTCCGTTCGCGGCGGCGAGCTTGCCGAAAAGCTCGATCACATTTCCGAGCGCATCTACACCGCCATCTCCATCAACGGCAGCGAGCTGGACGAGCGTCTGGCCGCCCGCAGCAACGAGATGGCGTCGATCCTGGAGCAGCAGACCATCGACTTCCGGGAAACGCTGGAAGGCGTTTCCGGCCAGTTTGCGGCCAATCTCGGCGAACAGACCGGCGCACTCACCCAGACACTTGCCGAAACCGGTACCCAGCTTGCCGAACTCATCGGCAGCCGCGGCGACCGGGTCGCCGGCGAGATCAACCAGATCAGCGGCAAGATCGCGGAAACGCTGGAAACCCGCGGCCAGGCTTTGCAGGAAGGCCTCTCCACGCGCCTGTCGGAGCTGGAGACGATCGTCACGGACCGCGGCGGCCAGCTGATCGACGCTTTCGACACCAAGACCCTTCTCCTGTCCGAAGCGCTCGACTCCCGCCTGTCGACCCTCGACACCACCTTTGCCACCCGCATCGACGCGATGGACGCCTCGCTCGGCGACCGGATCGCCTCCATGGACGCGTCCCTGGATCAGCGGTATTCGGCCATCGATACGACGCTCAGCGAGCGCATCAGCACCATGGATTCGTCCCTCGAGCAGCGTTTCTCCTCCATGGATGCCACACTGAGCGACCGCATCAGCACGATGGATGCGTCTCTCGAGCAGCGCGTCTCCTCCATGGATGCCACGCTGAGCGATCGCATCTCCACCATGGACAATTCGCTGGAACAGCGGTTCTCCTCGATGGACACGTCCCTCGTCGACCGCATCTCCACGATGGATGCTTCGCTGGAGCATCGCGCCCTGACGATGGACACATCCCTCGGCGAGCGGATTTCCACCATGGATGCCTCGCTCGGCAGCCACATCAACACGCTCGACCTCTCGCTGGACCAGCGCACGGCCGCCTTCGAGGCAACTCTGGAGACCCGCACGCAGATCCTGTCCGACGCCATCGATCAGCGCACGGCGGGCATCAGCGACGCCCTGGAAGAAAAAACCCGCAGCATCACCGATGTTCTGGCGGACCGTTCCGACGCCATCACACTGCAGCTCGGTCAGCGCATCGAATCGGCCGGCAATACGCTGGCGGAACGTGCGGAAGAGATCGGCCAGTCCCTGTCCACGCGCGTCGATGAAGCCGCAGGCTCCATGGCCGAGAAGGCGGAGCTTCTGTCGGCTTCCATGACCAGCGGCACGGAGCGCATCGACGAGACCCTCGACGCGCGCGCGCGCCAGATCTCCGAGACCCTGATTTCCCGGACCAGGGAAATCGCCGAGGCCTTCGTCTCCGGCCAGGACGAAATGACATCGGCCCTCGACACCCGCCTGACGGAAGCCGGCAACGTGCTGGGCAAGCAGAGCGAACAGCTCACGGAGTCGTTGTCCGAGCGCATCGCCGAAATCAACGTGTCCCTGGGTGCCAAGGTGTTCGAGGTTGCCGAAACCCTCGACACCCGCGCAAGCCAGCTGGAGACGCTGCTCAACGAGCGCCTGGAAAGCATCACCGGCACCCTCACCGGCGAGAGCGAGCGGGCGCGTGACATTCTCACCGCCGTCATCTCCGAAGCCGGGGCAACGCTGTCCACCGAAAGCACTCAGCTGCGCGACGTGATTCAGGAAGCCGTTACAGCGGCGGTTCAGACGCTCTCCGACGAGCGGACCAAGACCGTCGAGATCGTTGACGGCGCCCTCAGCCAGGCAACCGAGAAACTCACCGGCGAAGGCGACCGCATGCGCCAGATCGTCCTCGGTTCCGTGGGCGAGGCCCGCGGCGTGCTGGTCGGCGAAAGCCAGAAGGCGGCCGATGCCGTTACCTCTGCCATGCAGCAGGCAACCACCTCCCTTTCCGGCGAAAGCAGCCGGATCCGCGAGCTGGTTCTTGCCGCCGTCGGCGAAGCTGCCCGCGCCATGGCGGCGGAAAGCGAAAAGGCCCGTACGCTCTATGCCGGCACGCTGGCGGAGTTCTCCGGGTCCCTGACCGGCGAGAGCGACAAGGTCCGCGGCGAACTCTCCGGCCTGATCGCAGAGATTTCCGGCAACCTTTCCGCCGAAAGCGAACAGGCACGCCTGACGCTTGCAAAGACGCTGGAAGAAATGCGCGGCCAGATGTCGAGCGAGGCCGGCATGGTCCGGGCCCGCGTCAACAGCGCCGTCTCCGAAGCCTCCGAACTGCTGGTCAGCCGCGGCAACGAAGTCGCCAACGAGCTGCTTGAAAAGGCAAATTCCCTCAACGAGGCGTTCGGCGCCCGCTCCGGCGAACTTGCCAAGATCGTCGGCACGGACGGCAACGAGCTCATCAGTGCCATCGAATTGCGTGCGAACGACCTCACCGGGCGTCTCTCGGAGGTGCATGGCGCAATCCTGGAAGCCATCACGGTCAAGGGCCGCGATGTCACCGATACCTTCGCGCATACCGGCCTCGATGCCACCCGCTCGCTGGTGGAAGCCGGCGATCGGATCGTCGCCAGCATCAACGAGCGCAGCGAACAGGCAAGCAGCCTGCTCACCGACACCAGGCAGCGCCTGGAATCGGATGTCACCGAGATCCTCAACAAGATCGAGACCTCCAACACCAACTTGCAGAGCATTGTCGCAACCGCCGGCGAGAACCTCACCGAAGTGGAAGGCAACCTTGCCCGCCGCGCCGGCGAGTTCCGCTCCGCGGTCGACCGCGCCGTGACGGAGACCAACTCCACAACGTCGCTGATCACCGAACAGGTCGGCAATCTGCGCGATGTGACGGAAACCACCCTGGCGGATATCCAGAACCTGACCGGCCGCTTCGGCGACCAGTCCGAGGAGCTCACCAAGGCGGCCCGCCATCTGGAAGAAACCAACCGGTCCGTGGAAAGCCGCGTTTCCGAACGCCGCACGGCGATCGAGGAAGTGGCCGATACGCTTCTGGCCAAGACCGAAGCCGTCGACACGCTCATGCGCTCCTTCACCCAGACCCTGTCCGAGACGCTGGAAACAGCCGACGACAAGGCCCGCGATGCAGCAAACATGCTGAGCGCGGCGGCGGAGGCAGCCACCAAGAAGGTGTCGGAACAGTTCGAGTCCATGCGCCTTACCGCAGGCATGGAAGGACAGAAGGCACGCGATGCGATCCGCGCGGCCCAGGACGACATCGTCGCCGAAATGGCCCGTACGGTCAGCGATGCCTCCGACCGCTTCAACGACGCGGCAACCCGCATGCGCGACGTTGCCCGCGACGTCCACCGCGAGCTGGAAGCAACCCGGAACGAGCTGAAACAGGGCGTTCTCAACCTGCCGGAGGAAGCGGAAGAATCTTCCGCTGCGCTGCGCAAGGTGGTCAATGAGCAGATCCGCGCACTGACCGAGCTCTCGGAGATCGTCGCCAAGCAGTCCAACGCCCTCGACATCTCCCGTCCGCAGGCACAGGTGGCATCGGCCGGAATGGCCCCTGCCCCGCAGCCGGCAGTGGCACAAGCACCGGCACCGGCACCGGCGGCAAGTTTCGCCCCGGCGGAACCGCGCAGTCAGCAGGCCGCACCGGTCAGCGAACCGCGTCAGGCGCAAGGCCGCCCGGCAGAGCCCCGCCGCCAGCCGCAGGCCGACACGGCCGCGCCCGGCGGCAAGGGATGGGTCGCGGATCTTCTTCGCCGTGCATCGCGCGATGAAGATGCCAGCTCGGACACGGACATGAGCCGTACGCCGCTGCAGACCGTCGAAAGCCTCAACTCGCTGTCCGTCGACATCGCCCGTGCGATCGACCACGAGACGTTCATCGACCTGTGGAACCGGTACCGCAAGGGTGAGCGGCACGTCTTTACGCGCCGTCTCTACACGTTGCAGGGGCAGCAGACCTTCGACGAAATCCGTCAGAAGTATTCCCGCGACCCCGAGTTCCGGACGGCCGTGGAACGCTATGTCACCGATTTTGAGCAGCTTCTCGCCCAGGTGTCGCGCAACGACCGCGACAACATGCTGAGCCAGACCTATCTCACATCGGATACCGGCAAGGTCTATACGATGCTGGCCCACGCCAGTGGCCGTCTCGACTAGGAGACCCGCACCAAGACACGAAAGACGGCCGATCGGCCGCCTTTTTTGTTGTTCGGTGTCCGCACGCCATGATCCGGGCTCGCGGCCAGCCCTCCGGCAGTTTGGGTGCAGGCCCGCAAGGCGGGTTCGCTTCGCTCACAACTGACGAGCCGGCTTCCGGATCTGCGCGCAGCTGTGCTGCGCTTGTCCGCAATGACGAGAGGCGCGTGGGCGCCGAAGGTCTCTCATGACAGTACCGTCTTAGGGCGCGTCTCGATTGAATCGAAGCATTTGATGAGGAAGTCTGGTTCACCCGGGTGCGGTGCGATGTCTTGCATCGGCAACCGGCGGAACGACGCCGGTGCACTCCATTTTACCGGTCCGCACTCTAGACGTTCTGCAACGTCCAGGCCGTTATTTCGGTGAAGACGCGGTCGGCGGAAGCGTTCATGGCTTCGACCGCCTGATCGACGGAGGTGCCTCCGGACGGGGTCTGCGCGCTGAACACCTTCGTTGCCACGGTGCGGCCGTTGCGGTCGTTGACCACGCGGGCGAAAATCTCGACGAAGCCGCGGCTGGCGCCGTCCACTCTCAGCTCGAACGACCGGATTTCCGTCTGCAGCTGATAATCGATCAACAGACCTTCGCCCGGCAGCCCGACGCCGCGGAGCCGGCCGGTGTCCTGCAGGGTCTGCGCCAGTTTCGCCTGGACGACGTTCGGCAGGGTATCCGCCCAGGCGGAGTTCGGAAAATAGCTGTAGATCGGCCCTTGATCGACCACGGCAATATGGCTGGTATCCAGCGCCTTGAGGGCGCGCGGCGCAGTGACCAGCACTTGCACGCCGCTGGAGCGGCCGGTGAAACCGCCGCCGGCATCGACGGTGTCGAGTCCGTAGTAGGCAGAAGGTGCGGAACTGGCACAGCCGGAGACGAGGACACCGAAGCCCAGGGCGCTCAAAACGCTCCGGCGTGTCATGTCTGTGGTTGCCTTCGTCATAAGCCCCTGCCCTTGATATTCTCTGTTACCGCCGCCGGCCGCCGGAATAGGTCGGCACATCGTCACCGCCGAAGATCACCCGGCTGGGATTGCGTTCAAGACTTTCCGCAACGCGCTGGAACGACACCAGTGTCCGGTTGAGTTGCGCCACCGCACTGGCGAAATCCGCCGAGCCCTGCGTTGCGAATTTGGCCAGGCCGCCTGCGATGGAATCCGCCCGGCTCTCGAAGGCAACCGCGACCTTGCGGATCGCCTGCGCCGCGAGCGTTGCCTCCTTGATAAGACCCTCCCCGTCGCCCTCGACCATGTCCGAGACCTTTTCGACCAGGCTTTCCACACGCACGGAGGTGGAGTTCAGCGTTGCCGTCATCTGCTTGGCGTCGGTGATGATCTGGTCCACATCAGGCGTCCGCTTGGAAAGATCCGCCGTCATCCGCTGCACATCGTCCGCAGCTTTGCGCGCGCTCTTCAGGATTGCCGGAACCCCGTCCTCCGGATGAGCCAGGTCCGCGGCCGCAGTCTCGACGGAGCCGACGATATTGGCGACCTTTTCAGGATCCACCGCCTCCAGCAGGCCTTCGGCCGTCTCCAGGGTCGTTGCGAAGCGATCTGCCGCACGTTGAACATCCGTGATCAGCGCGGCAATACGGTCATCCTGGCCGCGGACGGTCGCCGACACCTGCTCGAAATTCTGGATCGTGGACTTGGTGGACGCGATGATCTCGTTGATCTGGCCCTGCTGATTGTTGAAGTTGTCGATGATGGTCGAGACCTTGTCGACTGCCTCGCTCACCTGCTGCGGGTCGACACTGGCAACGAGTTCGTCGACACGTGTCAGCGACGCATTCAGCCCGTCGGCGAAGCTGCCGAGCGAGCTGACGACCTGCTCCACCTTGAGCGGGTCGACGGCGGTGGCAATCTCGACGCCGCGGGTCATGATGGTATCGGCCTTCAGAACGATCTCACGCCCACCGTCGATCATGTCGCTGATCGCGCCTTCCTTCTCCTTGAAGGTTGCGACGATGTCGTCGACATTCTGCATGGTCTGGCGGGTGGACACAATCAGCTGGTCGATGTCGCCGCTGCGCTCGTCAAGCACCCCCAGCGCTGCCGCGCCCTTCATGACCCGTTCGACCTCTTCCGGCTTGACCGCCGCAATCACGCCGCGGACCTCTTCCAGGCCATCATTCAGGCCTTTGGTGAACTGATCCAGTTCCTTCGCCGCCCCCTGCGCATCCGCCAGCAGGAGGTCGATATCGTCACTGGCATTGCCGAGGCTTTCGGAGAACCTGGTCAGGTCATCGACGATTGCGGTCACCTTGTCGGACGGAACGGCGGCCAGCAGGCGTTCGCCTTCTTCCACCAGGCTCTCCATCCGAACAGACAGGCTGGAGAAGGATTCGGAGGCCTTGCCGATGCTCGCCATGAAGTCCTCGACGCCGGCGGAATTTGCCGCCAGGGCATCGGAGAAGGTTTCGGCATTGGTGATGATGCGGGTGATTGCCGGCCGGTTCTCCTTCAAGAGATCATCGACCGTCTGCATGGTCGAATCCGCCCGCTTGAGCACATCGCGCGCGCCGTCGACAATGTCGTCGAAGAAGGATCTTTCCGCGTAGAGAACCGGCGTCTCGCCTTCCTCGACGTTTTCCAGCAGCAACGGAGAGTCGGACGACCCACCGCTCAGATCGACATAGGCAACGCCTGTCAGGCCGGTGAAATTCAACGTTGCCTTGGAATCCTCGCGCAATGGGGTGTCCGGCCTGATGCGGACGGTCGCAATCACCTTGGCCGGATCTTCCGGTGCAAATCCGAGCGCACTGACGTCGCCCACCTTGATCCCGTTGAACAGGACCTGTCCACCGACCGGCAGCCCCGTCACCGGACCCGGAAACACGATCTTGACTTGCACGTTCTGCCGGGACTCGGCGGTGGCGGCAAGCCAGTATACAAAGCCGAACGCACTGATCAGGATGGCAACCATGAAGGCACCGATCAGGATATAGTTCGCGCGGGTTTCCATTCAGTCCAACCTATGCTCGGCGCATTGCCCGTTCACCCCTGAAATAGGATTTAATCCAGGGATCGTCGTTTTTCATCATGTCGTCCAGTGTTCCGATGGCCAAAACGCGTTTTTGCCCAAGAACTGCAATGCGATCGCAGATAGAGTGAAGGCTATCGAGATCGTGTGTCACCATATAAACGGTCAATCCAAGGGTCGAACTGAGTTTCGCAATCAGCGAATCAAAAGCCGCCGCCCCGATCGGATCGAGTCCTGAGGTCGGCTCGTCCAGAAACACCAAATCAGGATCCAGTGCAAGGGCGCGAGCCAGGCTCGCCCGTTTGACCATGCCGCCGGAGAGTTCGGAGGGCAGCTTGTCGGCAGCGTCCTGCGGCAGGCCGACAAGTTCCAGCTTCAGTGTTGCCAGTTCATCCATCAGCCGCGGCGAGAGTTTCAGATGCTCGCGCATGGGAACCTGAATGTTCTGCTTCACGGAAAGCGCTGAAAACAGGGCACCTTGCTGGAACAGCACCCCCCACCGGCGCTCGATTGTCTTGCGCTGCTTTTCGCTGGCCGATGACAGGTCGTGGCCGAAAACCGATATCGACCCCGCCCGCTTGGGCGTCAGTCCCAGTATCGCGCGCATCAGCACCGATTTGCCTGTTCCCGAACCGCCGACGAAGCCGAGCACCTCGCCCCTTTTGACGTCGAGATCGAGATTCTGAAGGATGATCTTGCTGCCGAAGCCGACGGTAATACCTTTGACCGACAACACGTTTTCGGCGTCGTCCTCCCGCGGGGCATCGTTTTTTTCGAGCTCTTCGGCTTCACTCAGCGGCATGAGATCGGGTCAAACTCCAATGGCTGCAAAGAAAATGGCGAACAGGCCGTCCACGACTATAACGAGAAAAATGGCCTTCACCACAGACATGGTTGTATGACGCCCGAGCGATTCGGACGAGCCCTCGACTTTCAATCCTTCCACGCAAGCGATCAGGCCGATAATCAGGGCCATGAAGGGCGCCTTGACCAGGCCGACGACCATTGTCTCGACTGTGATGGCCGCCTGCAACTGCGTCAGAAACGCCGCCGGGGGTATGTCCAGATACATCCAGGTGATCAGCCCCGCGCCGAACAGGGCGGAAATGTCGGAAATGAACGTCAGGATGGGCAGGGAGATCATCAAGGCCAGGATGCGCGGCAGCACCAGAACCTCGGTCACGCTGAGGCCGATCACGTGCAGGGCGTCCACCTCCTCCTGCATGCGCATGGAGCCGAGCTCGGCCGTGAACGCCGACCCGGACCGGCCGGCCACCATGATGGCAGTCAGGATCACGCCTATCTCGCGCAGGATGAGGATGCCCGCCAGATCCACGACGTAGATATCCACCCCGAACTGCCTCAGGTAAAAGCCGCCCTGCTGGGAGATGATCGCACCGATGAGGAAGCTCATCAGGGCCACGATCGGGACGGCACCGATGCAACTGCGGTCGAACTGGACGGCTATGGAGATGCTTCGCAGGCGCTTTGGCTGCATCAGCACCGTGGAGAGGACCAGGCCGAGCGAGCCGAGAATATGCAGCATGGCAAGACCGTCCTTGCCCGCATCGACCACCTCGCGCCCGGTATCCTCCAGGAATCCGACGATGGAAAAACCGTCCCGGTCCGGCTTCCATCGCGGCGGATGATGGCGCTCAATTTCGGCAAACAGTGTCTCGCGCACGGGTGTCAGGCCGGTCAGATCGACCCTGCGCCCTTCGAATTCCAGCCGTCCGCGGACGCGGTGGATCAGCCAGGCGCCGCTTGTATCCAGATGCTCCACTTTGGAAACATCGATACAGGTCAACCGGTCCATCGCGACTTCGAGCCTGCCAAGTTCCGCCTCCGCATCGCCGATGGTGCTGACGGTCCAGTCACCGCACAGGGCCAGAAACTGGCGATCGGCTCCATCCGCCTCCAGATGCATCTCCGGCGCAACGTTTTTTTCCAAGAATGCCATTCCGGCTGGCTGCCCTCTTGCCGCTGGTTCGATATCCCCCGTATACCTGATGGAGAAGTCTATTACCAACCCGTCGTAATCACGACAGGACGGTATAACCTCCTGTAACCACTTGGAAGCTCAGTTCATGGAAATTGCCCGCCCCTACCTTCTGTTTCTTGGCGACGTTCCCGATGCACTGGCGGCGAAGACCGCAATCGGCATCGTGGACTGGCGCAAGGACTGGTGTATCGGCCAGGTACGTCTTGAAGGCTGTGCCGCCGACACCGGCCTGCCGGACATGTCGGTCCCGGAAGGGGCTGCCGCCGGGGCCAGGACCTTCATCATCGGAGCAGTGAACGCCGGCGGACGCCTGCCAGACCACTGGGTCGCCTCGGTTGTCGAGGCCCTTGATGCCGGCATGGACGTCGCCTCCGGTCTTCATGTGCGCCTGAGAGACATTCCAGCGATCAGGGATGCCGCGGAACGAAACGGCCGCCAGCTCCACGACGTGCGCCACAGCACCATGTCCTTCGACACCGGCAAAGGCAGCAAACGCCCCGGCAAGCGCATTCTTGCGGTTGGCACGGATTGTTCCGTCGGCAAGAAATACACTGCCCTTGCCATGGACAAGGCCATGAACGAACGCGGCTATAACAGTTCCTTCTGCGCCACGGGGCAGACGGGGGTCTTCATTTCCGGCCGCGGCGTCTCGCTCGATGCGGTGATCGCCGATTTCATTTCCGGCGCCGCGGAATGGCTGTCCCCGGCAACGCAGGAAGATCACTGGCAGATTATCGAGGGACAGGGCTCGCTGTTTCACCCTTCTTTCGCCGGCGTGACGCTCGGACTTCTTCACGGCTCCCAGCCCGACGGCTTCATCGTCTGTCATGAGCCGACCCGCACCAGGATGCGCGGTGTGGAGACGCCCCTGCCGACGATCCAGCAGGTGATCGACCTGACCATCCAATGCGGACGGCTGACCAATCCGGATATCCGCTGCGTCGGCATTGCGGTGAATACCGCTGCGCTCGGCGACAGCGAAGCGCTCGCCTATCTCGCCAAGATCGGCGAACAGCACGGCCTGCCGGCGACCGATCCGGTGCGCTACGGCATGGATGTCTTTGTCGACAAGGTCTCCGCCGAATTTGGTGCCCCATGACTCTTTCTGTGAACGCCGCAGCAGAACGCTTTGAAATTGCGGGCGGATTCAAGATCTCGCGCGAAACGAGAACCCACGCGCAAGTCGTCGTCGTGACCTTGACCGACGGCGAGCATACCGGCCGCGGCGAATGCGTTCCCTACCCGCGCTACGGCGAGACGCTGGAAAGCGTTCAGACCCAGATCGCGGACATCGCCGCCGTGCTGAGGGATGGTCTCACCCGCTCGGCGCTGCAGGAGGCGATGCCGGCGGGCGCGGCGCGCAATGCGGTCGATTGCGCCCTTTGGGACCTGGAAGCCAAGAAGGCCGGCAAGTCCGCCGCCGAACTTGCCGGGGTCGGCCTGTTGAAGCCCGTCACCACGGCATTCACCATCAGCGTCGACACGCCCGAGGTGATGGCGGAAAAAACCAGGGCTGCGGCCCACCGCCCGCTTCTGAAGGTCAAGCTGGCGGGCCCGGGAGACGACGAGCGAGATCGCAGCGGTGCGCAAGGCCGCCCCCGAGAGCACCCTGATCGTCGATGCCAATGAAGCCTGGGACGAAAGCTGCTTTGAAAGAAACATGGCCGCTTGCGAGGCGGCGGGCGTCGCGCTGATCGAACAGCCGCTGCCGTCGAAAAGCGACGATCTTCTGGCCGGGATCACGCGGTCCGTCACTATATGCGCCGACGAAAGCCTGCATCCGGGCAAGAGCGTCGACGGGCTGCGGCGCAAGTACGACGCGGTCAATATCAAGCTCGACAAGGCCGGCGGACTGACCGAGGCCCTGAAGCTCGTGGACCAGGCCAGGAGCCAGGATTTCAAGATCATGATCGGCTGCATGCTCGGCACCTCTCTGGCCATGGCTCCGGCGGTGCTGATCGCGCAGAAGGCGGATTTCGTCGACCTGGACGGGCCGCTTCTGCTGGCCAGGGACAGATCGCCGGGCCTCAGGTTCGAAGGCAGCACCCTCTTCCCGCCGCAACCGGAGCTCTGGGGATAGAGGTCTCGGCGGGAAAGCCCTTCGGACCGCTCCCGGCAGTCGGCTTCCTTCCGCTATGGCCGTCCATACACCGTGTCACCGCGGACCAGCATAGCGCAGAGCCGGGGCCTACTCGCTGATCAGCCTGGAAAAGCGAGCAATGGACACCGAGACCTGTTCAGCGCCGGCATCTTCAGAGAGAGCAAGGCCTGTCTCGAATACGGCGTTCGCCCGGCACGCTGTTAGACGCAAACTGCCTTACCCGGCCGCTTGGAGTGCCGTGTCCATGCACCGGCGCACCAGCGGCGTCAGGGCCAGCATGGCCATTGCCCCGAAGACCGAGACGCCGGCCATTAGGTAGAACGGCATGTCCGGATCCACATCGTAAAGCGCCCCGCAAACGCTGAGGCCCACCGCCATCTGAATGCCGATGGAGGTTCCCAGCAGCCCCTGCCCGGTTCCGGCCCATTTGCTTGGGATAACCCTGGCAAGAATGGCGACCGCCCCCAGATGCGCCGCACCGAAAGTGAAGGCATGCAGCAATTGCAGCGCGGCCATGGCGGCCAGCGTATCCGCGAACGGGAACAGCGACCAGCGGAAGACGGCTGCAATGCCCGCCACCAGCAGGAAGACCGGCGGATCGAACCGGTGCGCCAGTTTTCCGGCAATGGTGAACAGCGCGATTTCGGCAACCACGCCGACCGCCCACAGGGAGCCGATGGCGAAGTCCGGCACGCCTTTCGCCTGCCAGTACAGCGTGCCGAAGCCGTAAAAGGCGGCATGGCTGGCCTGAAACAGGCCGAGAACGGCCAGCACGGGCCAGAACCAGACGCTCTTGAACGGCGCCGTCGGGGTTTCCCCGCCTTGCTCGTCCCCGGGCTCTTCACGCCGCTGCGGCGGCATCGACATGGCAACAAACCCCGTTGCCAGGGAGGCCAGCGCGATGAGGGCTAGAATGATCCAGGAGGTCGCCTGGGCCGCCAGCGCGCCTCCGGCCAGGTTGGCGGCCACGAATCCGGCCGATCCCCACAGCCGCATGCGGGCATAATCGGTGCCGGTGTTGCGTGCGACGTCCAGCGCATAGGCATCGCTGAGCGGCAGGACGGGCGCCTTGAACACCATGTAGCTGATGACCGCAGCGCCGGCCACCAACAGGCCGCCGGGAAGGGCAAACAGCGCGACGGAGGCCGCACCGATCAGGGAATAGATCAGGATCGACAACCGCCTCTGCCCGGTTCTGTCGGACAGGTTCGCAAGGAGAGGGCTGGCGGCGATCCGCAAAATCGTCCCCACTCCGAGGACAAAGCCGATTTCGGCGGGACTTATGCCCTGAAATTCCAAGACCACGGGAATGAACGGCAGGAACAGGCCGAATCCGAAGAAGTGGCACGCAAACAGACCGGCCACTCTCTGGCTGAGACTTGGGGAAGGTCTTGGCATGAAAAATCCAACCGGACGCTGTTCTGGAGCGGGACGAACACCGGGTCCGCCACGAAATGGACAAACCCGAGACTCGCTCTAAAGGGATGTTAACGAATTTCGCCTTACCTTGGCAGGGAAGTTGTCCGTGTTACGGCAACAAACGTCACCTAGGCAAGTTGAGATTCGCGTCCATATGAAAGCGGAAACAATACAGGAAGAACCGGAGCTGATCGGCGAAGCCGAATACCAGACTCTTGAACAGACCCTGATGGAATCCGATCGCGGACGTCGGTTTCTGACTGAGTTTCTCAGGCGCAGAAAGACGCCGGAAACGACCGAGATCCTGACCGCGATTCAGCGGCTCGAGAAGGTCGTCACCCGCCAGCGGAAAGTGCCGGATCTCGACAAGATCCGCCTCGACATCGCCGACATGCACGAAGCGATCGAGCGCACCAAGGCGGAAATCGCCAATATGAAGGCGGAAGAGGAAGCGAACAACCGCTTCGCCGACGCCTCTCTGGAACTCGATGCCATCGTCACGCAAACCGAAGGGGCAACCCAGACGATTCTGGAAGCGGCCGAGCAGATTCAGGAACAGGCCTGGATCCTGCGCGAAAACGGTGCCGATTCGGCGTGCTGCGACGACATCGATGCGAAGGCGACCGAGATCTTCATGGCCTGTTCGTTCCAGGATCTGACCGGACAGCGCACCAACAAGGTCGTCCAGGTTCTGCGTTATCTGGAGAGCCGCATCAACCTGATGATCAACATCTGGGGCATCGAGGAAGTGGATGTCGACGCGACCGCCGGACCGGTCGACACGCGTCCGGATGCCCATTTGCTGAACGGCCCTCAGCTTGCGGGCGGCGTTTGCCAGAACAGCGTCGACGAACTGATGGCTGCCAGTCACGACGTCTTTAACGCTGCCTTGAAGGAAACCAATGGCGATGCGGCAATCGAGCCGCCTGCGCTGACCAAGTCAGGTTCTCACGCCAGCGAAGCGGATGTGGACGCCATCATGGCCGGCGGCGGCGAGACGATGGATGCCGCCTCGATCGACGACATGTTTGCCTCCGCTCCTGCCGCGGAAGCAGGCGAAGCGGCCCTGGCCGACGACGACGCGTTCTCCGACCCCGAAGCCATGCTTGATGAAGCGGCGATCGAAAAGCTGTTCGACAGCGCAGTCGGCGCGGCAGAGGATGAAGCCGAGGCCGACGCCGAATGGGAAATGGCCGAGGAAACCGCGGGAGACGACGATCCGCTCAAGCAGCTCTCCGAGGCCGAACGCCAGGCTCTCTTCAACTGATTTCCGGCCCGGTTTCTGCAGTCCAACCCGCCCGAAACCCGGGCGGGTTTTTCATTTGTCCCGGGCAGGATCCCCGTCAGATCGCCATGACGATCCGCCCATCGATCGCGCCGGCTTTCATGCGGTCGAAGATGCTGTTCACGTCGTCCAGCGTCTCTTCCGTGTAATGCGCCTTCACCTTGCCCTCGGCGGCAAAGGCCAAGCCTGAGGAGCGAGATTGCTCGCGTCTCGAAGGATACCCGGCACGGATGAGGTCTTGTACCTCGCTTGTCGGCTGGAAAGGCTTCGAACGGATGCCGGCAGGCCCCGCCAATCAGCGCGAAAGGGCGCGGATCAGCATCTGCGGGTCGATATTGCCGCCGGTCAGAACGATGCCCACGGTCTTGCCTTTCAACGGCAGTTTGCCCGCGAGCAGAGCGGCAAGGGCAACGGCCCCGCCCGGCTCGACCACGAGCTTCAGTTCCGTGAAGGCGAAGGCGACGGCGTCCAGGGCTTCCTCGTCCGAGACGGTCACGGCTTCGCCGGCCAGCTCGCGCAGGATGGAAAAGCCGATCTCTCCCGGAGATTCTGACAGAAGCGCATCGCAGACCGACCCGGACCTGGCGGCATTGGACTGGGGAGTGCCTGCCTGGAGGGATCTCTTGTAATCGTCAAAGAGCTCCGGCTCGACCGTGTGAAAACGGGCCGCCGGTGATTGGTGTGCCAGCGCCAGGGCGATGCCGCTGGAAAGCCCGCCGCCACCGGTCGGGGCCAGCACGTCATCGAGCTGAACGCCGAGCGCCGCAGCCTGGTCGGCCAATTCCAGTCCGACGGTGCCCTGCCCTGCGATCACCGCAGGATCGTTGAAGGGATGGACGAGGCGCGCGCCTGTTTGCGCGCAGAGCCGGGTCGCAATCGCGTCCCGGTCTTCCTTGTCCCTGTCATAGGTCACGACAGTCGCCCCATAGCCGCGCGTGCGCTCCAGCTTGATCGCCGGCGCGTCGGCAGGCATCACGATGGTTGCCGGCATGCCGAGCAGCCGGGCGCTGGCGGCAACGCCCTGCGCATGGTTCCCGGAGGAGCAGGCAACCACGCCGCGCGCGCGTTCCGATACCGGGATCTGACTGAGGCAGTTGAACGCGCCGCGAAACTTGAAAGACCCGCTACGCTGCAGGTTTTCCGGCTTGATGAAGACCCTGGCCCCGGTCCGCTCGTCCAGCAGGGGGTGACGCAGGAGCGGTGTCAGCAGCGCTTCGCCGCGAAGGCGCCCGGCTGCCGCCTCGATATCCTCAAACGATACGGCTTTGCCGGAAAGCGCCGGGCCAGCAGATGTTACGGGCTGAGACTGTGTGTCCGTCATCGGGGTTCACTTTGCAGAAAATGTTTGTCACGGGGGCATCCGGGACAGAATGCGGCCGGTGAAGCCGCACTTCATTGCGGATGCTCTCTTGCCCTGAAGTGATTTCACAGGAAGACGGGCGGTTCCAGCCGGAAATTGTCCGGGTGGCAATTTAGGGAATGCGTTATTCCGCCGCCCTGGCCTCTGCGATCATGCTGTTATGCAGATCCCGGGCCGCGATGCAATTGTCCAGGAACTGGCGGGCACTGGCGGCCCAGGTGTAGTTCATGGCGATCTTCCGGCAGTGCTCGCGCGGAATGTCCAGCGCGGCTTCGGCCGCCTCCCGCAGGTCCTGCGACAGGACCCCGGCGCCGGTATCCCCGATGACATCCAGCGGCCCCATCACCGGATAGGCCGCGACGGGAACGCCGCAGGCCAGCGCTTCCAGAATGACATTGCCGAATGTGTCGGTCAGCGAGGGAAATACGAAGACGTCGGCGTCGGAATAGTACCGGGCAAGCTCTTCCCCCACCTTCGGCCCGGTGAAATGGACATCCCGGTACTCGCGGCGCAGCGCCTCCAGCTGGGGACCGCCGCCGACGACCACCTTGGACCCGCCGAGCTTGAGATCCAGAAACGCCTCAATGTTCTTTTCAACCGCCACGCGGCCGACATACATGAACACCGGACGCGGCAGGTCCTCGGGCAGAACCGATCCCTCATAGGGCCGGAACAGCTCCTCGTCGACACCCCGCGACCAGCGCATCAGGTTCAGGAAGCCCCGCTCGCGCAGGTCCTGTTCCAGCGACCGCGTGGCCACCATGCAGCCGCTGCCGGAATTGTGAAACTTGCGCAGCCAACTGTAGGACCAGGAGAGCGGAACCGGCAGCCGGGCCGAGACATATTCGGGAAAGCGCGTGTGATAGCTCGTGGTAAACGGCCGGCCGTCCTTGCGCGCGGCGCTGGCCGCCAGCAGTCCCAGAGGGCCTTCCGTGGCAATGTGCAGGTGCTCGCAGTCGAAGGCCTCGATTTTCCGGCGCACGATGCCGCGATGGGTCAGCGAAAGACGGATTTCCGGATAGGTCGGGCACGGAAGGGTCTTGAAGGCCTGCGGGGTCAGAAATTCAACGCGTATTCCGATGGCTTCGAGCTCTTCCGCCGTGCGCTCAATTGAGCGGACGACGCCGTTTATCTGAGGATGCCAGGCATCCGTCACGATCAGAATGGAACTCATGCGGCGACCGCGGTTTCCCTGGACTTCGCCGGCACGGCTCCAGTCTGGGTTTGCTCCACCCATCGGATTACCTCAAACGTACCATCATGATGCTCGGCAACCGCCGTGCAGCTTTCCACCCAATCCCCGGTATTTATGTAGTGAATGCCGTTTATATCATGGTCGGCGGCGTGGTGTATGTGGCCGCAGATCACCCCGTCGACACCGCGGCGGCGCGCCTCGTCGGACAGGGCCTCCTCGAACCGGCCGATGAAGCTGACGGCGTTCTTGACCTTGAGCTTCGCCCAGGCCGACAAGGACCAGTAGGTCAGGCCGAGACGCCGGCGCAGCACGTTCAGCCACGTGTTGACATGGAGCGCGGTCACATAGGCCTTGTCCCCGAAGAAGGCCAGCCACTTGGCATGGCGGATGACGACATCGAACTGGTCGCCATGGATAACCAGGTAGCGTTTCCCGCTGGCGGCTTCGTGGACGATGCTGTCGGTCACTTCCACGCCGCCGAAATGCGTGCCGAGGAAATCGCGCAGAAACTCGTCGTGATTGCCGGGAATATAGATGATCCGGGCACCCTTGCGGCCCTTGCGCAGGATCTTCTGCACCACGTCGTTGTGAAGCTGTGGCCAGTGCCAGGAACGCTTCAGGCGCCATCCGTCGGCGATGTCGCCGACGAGATAGATCGTTTCCGCATCATTGTCCTTCAGGAAGTCGAGCAGCATGTCCGCCTGGCAGCCGCGCGTGCCAAGATGGACATCGGAAATGAACAATGCCCGGTAATGCCGCGATGTCTGTGCTTTAGACATAGCACTTCTCCAGTTTCCCGTTGGGGTGCTTTAGACGCGATTCAGGTATCATTATTATGACAGGGCCCGCGCCCTCCCGAATCGCGGCCGCAGACCGGAGCAGGGATCAGGCTCCGGGGCACGGTCATCGCTCCTGCCGTTTGACACTTCCCTGCTCCCCGGCCACAAAGTGCCCGGACCGGTTCGCAATTCAAAGGAGACCACCGATGCATCTGGGCATTGAAGGCAAGAAGGCGATCGTCTGCGCATCCAGCCGCGGCCTCGGACGAGGCTGTGCGGAAGCGCTTGCGGAGGCAGGCTGCGAGATCGTCCTGAACGGACGCGATGAAGCCGTGCTGGCGGAAACGAAATCCGCCATCGAGACGGCGTACGGCGTCAGGGTTTCAACCGTTGCGGCCGATGTTTCGACCCGCGACGGCCAGGAGGCTCTGCTGGAGGCCTGCCCTGCTCCCGATATCCTGATCAACAACAACGGCGGCCCGCCCCGCCGGGATTACAGCGAACTGGACCGGGAGGCGATGCTCCAGGGTGTCATCCAGAATTTCGTGACGCCGATCGAACTGATCCAGGCCGTCACCCCGGGCATGAAGGAGCGCGGTTTCGGCCGGATCGTCAACATCACCTCGCTCTCGGTCAAAATGCCGATCGAGGGGCTTGACCTGTCCAGCGGCGCAAGGGCGGGCCTGACGGCGTTTCTCGCCGGCGTCAGCCGCCAGCTCGCCCCGCACGGCATAACCGTCAACAATCTCCTGCCCGGCAAGATGGACACGGACCGGCTGAAGGGCGGTTTCGAACGCACCGCAAAGCTGGCCGGAAAGTCCGTCGACGCGATCCGCGCCGAACAGGCCGCCGAAATCCCGGTCCGCCGCTTCGGCAATGCTGCCGAATTCGGCCAGACCTGCGCCTTCCTGTGCTCGACGCACGCCGGTTACATCACCGGCCAGAACATCCTCATGGACGGCGGCCTCTATCCGGCGGCCTTTTGAGAACGGGCAAGCGAGGCTCCTGTCGCGGCCTGGCTTGCTGACAGGTTTTCCAAACACATGCCGGACCGCTCCGCCGCGGACGAACGGTTGGCTCATCAGCATGGGCGGGAGCATGTCTCCCGGCCGTTAGATCGCCGACAGTACCTCGAACGTCATCCCGGCCAAGCGCAGCGCGAGCCGGGATCGGAGAGGCTCAGGCCGTCGCCTTCTGTCCGATAGACCTCGGCTCGCCGATCCCGGATCTTCGCTTCGCTGCGTCCGGGAGGACGAAAGAGAGGAAGTGCTTTTTCATGAACTTAGGGCCGGAGCGTGTGTCCCGGCCGTTAGGTCGCCGACGGAACCTCGTTCGTCATCCCGGCCAAGCGCAGCGCGAGCCGGGATCGGGGAGCCCCAGGCCGTCGCCTTCTGTCCGATAGACCTCGGCTCGCCGCCGGGTCTCCGCATCGCTGCGTCCAGGAGGACGAAGGAGAGGAAGTGCTTTTTCAATAAAACTTAGGGCCGGAAAGATCTCCCAGCCCTTTGATGTCTAACCTCTGAGTGGGGATTAGAACTTGTAACGCAGCGAGGCGGCAATGATGTTCACGTGGCTGTCGACCTCTCCCGAGTAAGTCCCGAAAGTCGCGTTGAAGTCCTGATGGTTGGAATCGATGTTGATATCCGTCGATTCCGGGATGATGTGCGTATAGCCCAAATCGAATGCCAGGTGCTCATTGAGGTTGTAGCTTGCACCGGCGGACAGCCACCAGCGGTTGTTATCCGGCAGGCGGGTGGAACGGATTTCCTCGTCGATCGGAGAAATCTCATATCCCAAACCGGCGCGAAGGGTCAGCTTCTCGTTGAAATCATACTCGCCACCAAGCGAGAAGAACCAACCGTCATCGTAGTTGAACTCCAGCGTCGTCAGGGTTGCGCCGGTGGCATCCGAAATCGCCCGCGGGGCCTTCAACCGGCTCCAGTTGGTCCATTCAACAGTTCCGAGCAGACGGAACTTATCGGTGACCTGCTGGCTGGCCGAGAAATTGACCATGTCCGGCGTAATGACACCCAGGCTGACCGCGCTCCGCGTCCCGCTCAAAAAGAGATCGCCTTCAAGAGTATGAGAAACGCCTGAACGATAACCGAGACCGAATTCGGTCCCTTCAAACGGCCTGACGGTCACGCCGGCTGTCACGCCAAAGCCGACATCGTCGCCCGATACTTCGTTCGACCTAGCAAATCCTGCGGACGTCGCGTCGGCAGATTTCAGGCTCACATCGAGATATTGCACCTGAACGCCCGCTGCGACCGAGATCATATCGTTGAACTGGTAGACGATATTCGGATTGACGTTGAGCGAGAAGACCTTGGACGAGCGCGAATAGAACTGTGCCGCCCAGTTCTGTTCCGGCTTGGTGGTCAGACCGAAGGGTGCATTGACGCCAACACCGAAGACCCACTGGTCGTTCAGCCGGTACGCTGCGTAGCTCGCCGGGACCCAGGCGTCGGCTGCGATGTCACCGCTGCCAACCGAAGACGTACCCAATCCGCCGCCCGACAGGGTTCCATTGATTTCAGAATAGGGAATGATAAACGAATTGTGCGCTTCAACTGTCAGTCCCTGCTGAGCGCCGATGATGGAAGCCGGGTTCCAGAACATCGAGGATATCGAGTCTCCTGACGTACCATATCCCGCAAAGGACATGCCCTGATAATAGGCGCTCTGCTCACGCAGTGCGAAACCGCCTGCAAATGCAACATTTGCAACCAGAGATAGTGCTATCGTTGTAGAGGTAAGTAGTACCGACTTGTTGACTGCCCACGACATATAGTTTCCTCCCATCCCGAGCCACCGGATGTTTCAAGTGATCTGGGAACAGGTTTTTCAGAAAACCGGCCCATTTCAAGGCCATAATGGGCTGTGGACGTTGGCGTGAAACCATGCTGCATTGCAATATATCGAGTATTCCGAGAGTCCGGTCCTAGGCCGGCTCAGCAAAACAGAGAAAAAGCGCCCCTGCGGCGCCTGTTTGTCACGGCACTGACACATGCTGGCTCTTTTGCCTAAAAAACAGGCAAAATTGCCCACACCTTCCGATAACGTAAATATGCTCCCGAACGTTGCGGCGATGCCACACGTCTCGTTGGGGAACATGCATGGACTGCGGGATGGATTCGCGGCGCCGGGCCGCTGACGCGAGACGCTCAGGCGGCCCTCCATGGGGTTCAACCACCCTGCGGAGCCCGACTGCAGTACATGTGCCGCAGCCGTGAAGAGTGCCGATTGCAAGGGGCCCGGGTTGTAGAGATCAGCCCCTGCCGTCCCGAGCCTCCATGAAGCGGCGCATGGCGATCTCGCTCCAGGGAGCCAGCCGCTCTCGTGCCGCAGTGTTGCTCTCGTAGATGCGCATGCTGATCGAATTCTTCTCCGCAAGTTCCCCCAGCACGATCGCCGCGTTTTCCCGCAAGGCGTTCAGAACGTCGTCCGGATAGTTCTTGATGGTGACGCCGTCCTCTTCCCGGAGCAGCTTCAGGCTGCCGGCGTTCTCCCAGTTGCTTTCCGCCAGCGACCGGGCGTTTTCGGCCCGGCAGGCCTCCAGAACGATGATACGCAGCTCTTCCGGCAGGCCGTCCAGGGCGACTCGGTTGAAGATCGCCTCGCCGGTGCCGTTCGGTTCGTGGAACCCCGGCGTGTAGTAGGACTTGGCGACCTTGTGAAAGCCCATGGCGCGGTCGGACCACGGACCGAGGAATTCGGTCGCATCGAGGACGCCCGATTGCAGCGCCTGGAACAACTCGCCCGGCGGAAGGCCGACCGGCGTCGCGCCGAGCCGGCGCATCACCTCGCCGCCAAGCCCCGGCATGCGGATTTTCAAGCCCTTCAGGTCCGCCAGGCTGTTGACCTCTTTCCGGAACCAGCCGCCCATCTGAACGCCCGTATTGCCGGCCATGACGGGTTTCAGGCCGAACGGGGCATAGAGCTCGTCCCAGAGCGACTGTCCGCCGCCCTGCTCGATCCAGGCGATGTGCTCATGGGGCAGAAGCCCGAACGGGATTGCAGTGAAAAAGACCGAAGCAGGTATCTTGCCCTGCCAGAAGAACGAGGCCGTATGGGCCATCTGGGCGGTGTTGCCGGAGACGGCTTCGAAAACGCCGAGCGCCGGCACCAGCTCGCCCGCGGCAAAAAGGCGGATGCGGAACAGCCCGCCGGACATCATCTCGACCTGGTTGGCAATCCGCTGCGCGGTCACGCCGGGCCCCGGCAGGTTCTTTGGCCAGGACGTCACCATCTTCCACTCGATGGTCGCCTTGTCCTCCTGCGCGACGGCCGGTGCGGCCAGAGCCGCGCCACCGGCCGCGACCGACGCACCGAGGAGCTTTCTCCGGCTCATCAGCCTGGTCTTTTGTGAAGTCCCGTCAGGCATGTCACTTACTCCAGAAGCGATGGAAATGGTGAACCGGCCCGTGACCGGCGCCGATATCAAGCTGATCGGCGGCGACAATCGCGGCATGAATATAGGCCTTCGCCTCCCCGATCGCACCCTGCAGATCCAGTCCCTTGGCGAGGCCGGCGGCAATTGCGGACGACAGGGTGCAGCCGGTGCCATGGGTATTGCGGGTGTCGATGCGTTTTTCGCGCAGCCATACGGCATTGCCGCCGCCATCCAGGAACAGGTCCGCGCACTCCGCACCCGAGCCGTGCCCCCCTTCAGCAGGACCGACCTTGCACCCAGACGTAAAAGCCGCTCCGCCTGCGCCTGCATTTCCGTCTCGCTGGCGGCAACCTCGCACTCCAGGATCCTTGCAGCTTCGTGCAGGTTCGGCGTAATGACATCGGCAAGCGGTATCAGGATGGCAATCAGTCCCTCCACGGCGCTGTCGGCAAGCAGGGGGTCTCCAGAGGCGGCAACCATCACGGGGTCCAGCACCACTGGCCCGGTCGCATGGGCCTCCAGGCCCTCGGCGACCGTTTCGATGATGTCGATGCGCGACAGCATGCCGATCTTGGTCGCATTCACCTTCAGATCGGAGAAGACCGCATCCATCTGCGCCCGGACGAAGTCCGGCGGCAGGTCATGAATGGCGGTGACCCCGAGCGTGTTCTGTGCGGTCAGGGCGGTCAGAACGCTGGCGCCGTAGACGCCGTTTGCTGAAAAGGTCTTGAGGTCGGCCTGTATCCCGGCACCGCCGCCGGAATCCGACCCTGCAATGGTCACCGCGATCGCGGTCATGGGTATCTCCTTTTATGAAAACCGAACAGCCTCACGCCCTGAGCCGGGCTTTTATGTCGTCCAGGCTCATCACGTAGAGAGCGTCGAGCAGTTCCGGCACCAGGGTTCCGGGCCCCCTGGCGCGCCCGGCCGCGATCTCGCCGGCAATGTTGAACACCGACAGGCCGCAGGCGGCGGCCAGCGCCGTATCGGTCTCGACACTTGCAAAGGCCGAAAGAACCGCGCCGCCGGCACATCCTGTCGCGGTCACTCGTGCCATCAGCGGGTGCCCGTTCATCAGCCTGAAATCCTCTGCCCTGCCCTCGATCCTGTCTTCCGGCCCCGTCACGGCAAGAACCGTTCCGGCGGCAATCAGCTCTTCAGCGTTGGCTCTTTCGGGAAACAGCGCTTCCAATTCCTGTTCGTTCAGCCGCACCAGATCCGGCCCGCGGGCAATGAGGTCACGGGCATAGGTGCAGCGGACAGGCGACCGGTTGACGAAAACCGGATCGATGCTCACCGGGCGGCCCGCCGTCCTTGCAGCATCGAAGGCAAGCGGAATGGCCTCGCGCCGCGCCTCGTCCAGAGTGCCGAGATTGATCAGCAAGGCATCCGCGCCCGCCACGAAGGCCGCGACTTCTTCCCGGGCAAACGTCATGGACGGAACAGCGCCCAGCGCCAGCAGGACGTTGGCGGTAAAGCTCTGCGCAACGGCATTTGTGATCGCGTGAACGCGGGGTGTCTTGTGGCGGACGCGCTCCAGCAGATCGAAAACCGTCTCTGCCGTAAGGGTGCGGGTGGACGCGGCAACGCTGATGGTCATCCGGCACCTCCTGAACGGGCCGGAGCGCGGGAGGTCCGCCGAGACGATCGCGAGGCACCGGGCGTCTTTTTGAACGTCATCTCAAATCCCTCCGCCGGTACAAGCCGGATCAGGTTCAAGGAGTTGGCCACCCGCCTCTCAGCCCGGTCGACGATCGCCGGGCACCCCCATGAGACGGCTGCACTGCTAGCAAGGCTGGCTGCTGAATGCAAGTCCCGCGGATCGACGCGGAGCCTCGGCAATTGACTGCGGCAATCAGATGGGCGATGTCGTTGAAACCAGATTTGCAACGTCCAACCGTCCGGAGCGCCGCATGACACCGTTTTTCGTGATGATCAAATGCCAGCTGGGCAAGACCTACCAGGTCGCCAATGCGATCGCCGACGCGGAGATTGCGTCCGAAGTCTATTCCACCAGCGGCGACTATGATCTCCTGGTGAAATTTTACGTCGAGGAAGGCGCCGATATCGGCCATTTCGTCAATGAGAAGGTGCACCCGATCGACGGCATCCAGGACACCAAGACCATCATTACCTTCAAGGCATTCTAACCCGCGTTTTTTCATTTATCCGGAGGCATTCCATGCGCTTTCTGAAGTCCGCCGTTTTCTCCCTCGCCCTCATGCTCCTGCCGGCGAGCGGGCCTGCATCCGCGCAAGGCATGCCGCCCGAACAGATCAAGCAGATCCTGGACCTCACAAAGGCCAACTGGGTAGCGTTCCGCGACTGGGAGGGTCAGGAACTGGTCTATTTCACCCATCTGGAATCCTGGAAATGCGGCATCGACTACGTCTTCTACGGCGTCAACGGCGGCCCGCTCGACCAGGAATGGGAACTGGACGAGTGCGATCCGGCCAACCCCAACGCGGTTCTGAAGGACAAGCCCTATATCGAGCGCCCGGCCGGCTCCACCCAGTCCGTCAGCGTACAGCTGGTCTTCCCCGACGGCTCGAAAAGCGCCCTCGAGACATTTGAGTACAAGCCGCAGTGAGGTCCACCGCCGGCGGGACCGTGGCCTGAAAAGCCAAATCGGCTTTTTCGTTCAGGACCTCGATGGCGATGAGGCGCGGCGCGCCTTGGTGCGGTCGAGGCCGAGCTTGTGTTCACGGTAGATGACGAAGACACCGGCCGCGATCACGATGGCGGCCCCGACGACCACTTCCGGAACGGGCGTTTCGGAAAAGATCAACCAGCCGACGATGATCGCCCACAGCATGTTGACGTAGTCGAACGGTGCGATGGTCGAGGCATCGGCGAAGCGATAGCTTTGCGTCAGCAGGATCTGGCCGACGCCGCCGGCAAGACCGATCAGGATCAGCAGGCCCGCCATCTCCAAATCCGGGATGATCCATGCCTGCCCCGGCAGCACAAACCCCAAAGGCACGGTCAACAGGGACATCACTGTCGATGCTCCGGCAAACCAGGTGACGATCGTCGAGGTCCGCTCCGTCTCGCACAATTTGCGCACGGCTATCATGGCCAGCGCCCCGAAGACGGCAGCGGCAAGACCCAGCAGCGCTCCCAGCGTCGCCGTGCTGTCCAGGTCTCCTTCGCCCAGATGCGGCGACAGGACCACCAGAATGCCCACGAACCCCACGACAACGGCGCTCCAGCGATAGATGCGCACCGGTTCGCCCAGGAGAAAGAAGGCCAGCACGACCACCACCAGCGGCGTCGCAAAGCCGATGGTCGTGGCATCCGGCAGGGGCAGCAGATAGAGCGCGGTGAAAGAGCAGACCATGGCCGAGAGCCCGATGGCCGACCGCGTCAGGTGCCCTTTCGGGTTCTTCGTCCGGAAGGCCAGTCCAAGTTCCCCGCGCAGGCCGACCATGAGCAGCACCGGAAACAGTCCGAAGAAATTGCGGGCGAACACCAGTTGTCCGATCGGCACGGTTTCGGCGGCAATCTTCAGCGAGGCTGCCATGACGAAAAAGATCAGCGTCGAGGCAAGTTTCAGTGAAATGCCGAGCAACGGGGCATGCCGGGTCATCCCGGCCGGTGCGGGCTGGGCGTTTGCTTCGGATCTGATGCCGGTCGTCATGATGCACTCGTCTGCTGGACCGGCATTTGAACCTTGTCCCGTGACCGCCGGACCGGAAAATCACGGGGAGCCGCAAAGTGCGCTCACGGCCGACATGGGCAGCCGTTTCGTGCGCGTGAAAATACAGATGAGAAGGAGATTTTTACACCAGAAGATTGAGTGAAGGCACGCCTACACCAATAACTAACCACTGCCTACTCGATGTTGTTGCCGTCCTCGTCCGTATATCTGCACGGGTTTCGAGATTAACCCGTCAAAATCTCTTCACAACTGTCTCAAAACCTGGCCGGGCCTCTCCCATTGAACCTGCGTCTACCTATAATCCCGGGAACTCCGATTCGAGAGGCAGTGCGCCATGTTCCGTTCGTTTTTCAAATCCCGCAAGTGGTTCCTGTGGGCCTGGGCGGGATCCGTCCTGATCCTGTGGGTGACCTGGTACAAGGTTCAATTGGACGTCGATATCAACGAATGGTTCGGTTCGTTTTACGACCTCATCCAGAGAGCCCTGGCGGAACCGGGAAGCATCACCTTCGACGAGTACATGGCGGAGCTGATGACGTTCTTCTGGATCGCCGCGCTCTATGTTGCCATTGCCGTGGTGCTGGATTTCTTCATCAAGCATTTCATCTTCCGCTGGCGAACCGCCATGAACGACTACTACATGGCTCACTGGCACGTCGTGCGCCATATCGAAGGGGCCTCTCAGCGCGTTCAGGAAGATACGATGCGGTTCGCCCGTATCATGGAGAGCCTTGGCGTATCGTTCATGCGATCGATCATGACTCTCATCGCGTTCCTCCCGCTTCTGTGGGACCTTTCGAGACATGTCACCGTACTGCCCTGGATCGGCCCGATAGACCATTCCCTGGTCTACGTCGCCCTGCTTTCCGCCGCCTCCGGAACGGTCCTGCTCGCGGCCGTCGGGGTCAAGCTGCCGGGCCTTGAATTCAACAACCAGAAGGTGGAGGCCGCCTACCGCAAGGAGCTGGTCTATGGCGAAGACAACGAAGAGCGCGCGTCGCCCCCGTCCGTGGTCGAACTCTACAGCCATGTGCGCCGCAACTATTTCCGTCTGTTCTTTCACTACCTCTACTTCGATGTAGCCAAATGGTCCTACCTGCAGGCGACCGTTCTGGTTCCCTATGTCGCCCTGGCCCCGACCATCGTTTCCGGCGCCATTACCCTCGGCGTGATGCAACAGATCGTCCGGGCTTTCGGGCGTGTGGAAAGTTCCTTCCAATATCTCGTCAACGCCTGGACGACGATCGTCGAACTGATTTCCGTCTACAAACGCCTGCGCGCCTTTGAGGAAAACATCTGGGACTACGAGCGCAGCGGCGGCGAGCCGGCGCCCCTGCCGGCGGAATGATATCCGTATTGAAATCGGCAAGGCCGGCGAAGTCGCCGGCCTCGGTTGTTGACCAAGTACATCGCCTCCGTCGTCATCCCGGCCAAGCGCAGCGCGAGCCGGGATCGGAGAGCCAGAAGCCACCTTCCTTCAATCCGACAGATCTCGGCTCACCGATCCCGGATCTGCGCTTCGCTCCGTCCGGGACGACGTCCGAAGGGTTGTCATCACTCTCAGGCCGGCCATATCGCCGTCTTCAGCGCGCCGCCTGGATGGCTTCCCAGACCCTCAGCGGCGTTGCCGGCATGTCGATGATTTCAGTGACGCCGGCGCCGTCTTTCAGGGCCCGTTGCACCGCGTTCATCACAGCGGCGCAGCCGCCGATGGTACCGGCTTCCCCCGCCCCCTTGATGCCCATTGCATTGGTCGTGGACGGGATGTTGCGGGTCTCGAAATGGATGTCCGGCAGATCCGACGCGCGTATCAGCCGGTAGTCCAGTAGGGAGGCGGTCAAAAGCTGCCCGTCGTCGTCATAGACCGTGTGTTCGCACAAGGCCTGGCTGATTGCAGTCGCCGCGCCGCCCTGAACCTGCCCGGCCAGCAGCAACGGGTTCACCGTGACCCCGAAATCGTCGACGATGACATAGTTTACCAAGGCAACGTCGCCGGTATCCGGATCGACCTCCACCTCGCAGATATGAGTGCCGTTCGGATAGGTCGCCTCGTTCTGCTTGACCTCTTCCGTGGCCGCCAGAGTTTCGCCGGCCGCCGCCGAGATTTCGGCCAGCGTGATCTGCCGGTCGGTTCCCACCACGCGGACGACGCCGCTTTCAAGCTCCAGATCCTCGACCCCGGCTTCCAGCCGGTCTGCGGCCAGTTCCTTGACCTTCTTCACCAGCGCCATGCTGGCATCGCGCACCGAGGGCAGGCCGAGCGGGATCGAGCGTGACCCGCCGGTGCCGCCGCCCTGGCGCACCCTGTCGGTATCGCCCTGGATGACCTGGATGTCGTCGATCGTCACGCCGAACAGTTCCGCTACCACCTGGCTATAGGCGGTCGCGTGGCCCTGTCCATTGGTTTGCGTGCCGATCAGAAGCGTGAGATTGCCTTCGTCGCCGAGTTCAAGCGTGGCTTCTTCGCTGCCCGGAAAGGCGCAGGCCTCGATATAGGAACAGATGCCGATGCCGCGGAGCTTGCCCTGCCTGTCGCTTTCCTCCTGGCGCTCCTTGAAACCCTCCCAGTCGGCCACTTCCAAAGCCTTGTCCAGGTGCCCGGCAAAGTCGCCGGTATCGTAAAGACGGCCTGTCTGCGTGGTGTAGGGCAGTTGCTGCTGCTTGATGAAATTGCGCTTGCGGATTTCGATCGATCCGATCCCGGTTTCCTCACCGGCCTTTTCGATCAGCCTTTCGATGAGATAGGCAGCCTCGGGCCGCCCCGCGCCGCGGAAGGCGTCGGTGGGAACCGTGTGCATGTAGACGCCCTCGACCTTCGCGAACAGGGCGGGAATGTCATAAAGGCCGGAGGACATGGACGTGCCCACGAAGGGAATGAACGGGCCGAACTGGTGCAGATAGGCCCCCATGGCCGCTTTCACATGCACTCTCAGGCCCAGGATCTTGCCCTGCGCGTCCAGTGCCAGTTCCGCATGGGTGAGGTTGTCCCGGCCATGTGCATCGGTGACGAAATGCTCCATCCGCTCTCCGTCCCACCGCACCGGCCTGCCGAGTTCCCTGGCGGCCATCATCGTGAGCGGGTATTCGCGATAGCAGAACATCTTCGTGCCGAACCCGCCGCCGACTTCCGGCGTGATCACCTGCAGCTTGCTGTGGTCGAGGTCCAGGATGCTGCAGATCGTATCGCGCATGCCGTGGCCGCCCTGGGTTCCAAGCGTCAGCCTGAAGCGGTCGCCATCGAACTCGGCCACGGCGCCGCGCAGCTCCATGTAATTGGCGACGACGCGGTTGTTGACGAGGTCGATGGAAACGACCCTGTCCGCCTCCGCAAAGGCGTCTTCCGTCTTGCTCTCATCCCCCTGGCCATAGGTAAAGGCGACGTTGGTTCCGAATTCCGGCCACACCTTCACTGCATCCGGCGCCGAAGCGTTTTCGATGCCGACCACCACGTCCAGCGGATCGTAGTCGACCTCCAGCATTTCGCCGGCGTTCCTGGCGGTGTCGAAGTCATCGGCCACGATGAAGGCGATCGCATCGCCCACATACCGAACCTCGTCGGAACACAGGACCGGCTGATCCGGCGCCTTGAAATTCGTGCCGTCGATCTGCTTCGGGCGGCCCTGGCACGGCATGTTTTTCCCTGCCAGCTCCGCCCCGGTCAGGACCATACGGACCCCGTTCATGGCCCGGATCTCATCGACATTGCCGAGGCTGATTTTCGCATGCGCCATGGCGGAGCGCACGACATAGCTGTGCAGGCATCCCTCCGGCTTGTAGTCGGCCGTATAGATGCCGTGCCCGGTAATGAGCGGCTCGTCTTCTTTCCGGCGCAACGGGGCGCCAACACCGAATTTCGGAGTGACCATCTGGTTCATGAAACTGGACCTGCAATTTTTGGGAAGACCTTCCCAGGGAAATCCGAACGCCGAACATGGCGGCTAGACTTTGAACATAGTGCCCGAAATGGGCCGAGACCAGAGGGTCGACGACCGCCTGATCCCCGGGGCTTAAGCCGCAAGCATGGCCGCCCGTGCGGTACGGGCCATGTTCCGGCGAATGGTTCCCCACCATTAAACAGCTTCCTCCCGAGATGCGCAATGCGCCATCGTGAAGACTGCGAGCGTCTGCCGTCTCGAACGGATCGGCTGTGAAGCGGTTCCAATTCCAGACCTTTTGAGTTCGACGCGAATGGGCGGAGCGCCGGGTCATCCCCACCGGGTCCTCACACTTAAATAATCTCATCCTCGTCAAACAGAGGATCGGCTTCCAACTGCGAGGCGAGGCTGTCCAGGGTCTGTTCCGCGTCGTATTTCCTGCTGATATCGGCAATATGGAACAGGCCGTCACCCTCATTGACGATCGGCAGGTTGGTGCGCCCGACGATCAGGCCGCCAGGCTCGGCGACCACATTGCGTTCCTTCTCGCCAAAAGGGTCTGAGACGATCCCGAGCAGGGTTTCCGGTTCCACCATGTCACCGATCGACCTGAACGGCCGCAGCAGGCCGCCAGCGGGGGAGCGGACCCAGTAGCTGGAACTGGTCAGGATCGAGCGGACCTTCGGCCTGGTAATGCCCTTCGCACCAAGCATGTTCAGCGCCCGCATCACCCGCAGGACACCGGACACGCCGGCGCGGATCGACATTTCATCGAAGCGCAGCCCCTCGCCCGCCTCGAAGACCAGCACGTCCGTTCCCTTGGCCTGCGCCGCCTCCCGAAGCGAGCCGCCGCGGACCTTGGATGTCAGGATCACCGGTGCGCCGAACGCCTTTGCCAGGGACAGCGTGTCCGGCCGCGAGGGAGAGACGCGAATCTGCGGCAGGTTCGTCCGGTGAATCGCCGCCGAGTGCAGGTCGATGCCGTAGTCCGCCCGGTCGACGATCTCGGTCATGAACAGATGCGCCAGCCGCCCGGCCAGAGACCCTTTCAGGCTTCCGGGGAACGACCGATTGAGGTCGCGCCGGTCCGGCAGGTAGCGGGAGTGATTGTGAAAGCCGAAGGCGTTCACGATCGGAATGACCAGCAAGGTTCCCTTGAACTTGTCCAGCTCGGGCGCTTCCAGTTGCGGCGCCTTCAGGATCCGCCGGGCGATCTCGACCCCGATCACCTCATCGCCATGCACCGCCGCACTGACGAAAAGCACCGGCCCCGGCCGCCGGCCGTGCAGAACGTGAACCGACATGGTCACGGGCGTATGATCGGATAGAACGCTTACCGGCAGGTCGATGGTGCGGCGGGTTCCGGGCGCAACCGCATGCTCACCGATGCGGAAGAGATGTGCTGTGCTCGTCAACCGCGTCCCTTCGTCTTGGTCTTGCCGGCCACCGCGTGCTTGGCAAGGAAGTCGATGATCTTGCCGGCAACGTCGATCCCGCTTGCCTTCTCGATGCCCTCCAGGCCGGGCGACGAATTCACCTCCATCACCACCGCACCATGGTTCGAGCGAAGCATGTCCACACCGCACACGTTGAGACCCATGGCTTTCGCTGCCCGGATGGCCGTGGAGCGCTCCTCGGGCGTAATCTTCACCGCCGCGGAACTGCCGCCGCGGTGCAGGTTCGAGCGGAACTCGCCCTCCGCACCTGTGCGTTTCATCGACGCGATCACCTTGCCGCCGACCACCAGCGCGCGGATATCCGTGCCGCCGGCTTCCTTGATGAATTCCTGGACCAGAATGTTCACGTTGGCGCCCCGGAAGGCTTCGATGACGGAAATCGCGGACCGTTCCGTATCCGCCAGAACCACACCAATCCCCTGTGTTCCTTCCAGAAGCTTGATCACCACCGGCGCGCCGCCCGCCGTATGCAGGACTTCTGCCGTCATCTTCGGATCATGGGCGAAGGTCGTCACGGGCAGGCCAATGCCGTCACGCGCCAGAAGCTGCATGGAGCGGAGCTTGTCGCGCGAACGGCCGATCGCCACGGATTCGTTCAGCGGATAGACGCCCATCATTTCGAACTGGCGAAGCACCGCCAAGCCGTAGAACGTGACCGACGCCCCGATCCTCGGGATCACCGCATCGAAACCGGTCAGCTTGTTGCCGTTGTAATAGATCTCGGGGCGCCGCGAGGCGATGTTCATGTAGCATCGCAGTGTGTTGATGATCTCCAGCTGATGCCCGCGCTCTTCGGCAGCCGCTTTCAGGCGCTGGTGCGAATAGAGATTGGCATTGCGTGCCAGCATTGCAATTTTCATCGGATTTACGCCTTGCGCCGTGATGTTTATGAGCCCGCACCCTCGGTGCTTCCTAGTGCTTCATGGTCGGAGCGGGGTTGCCTGCCAGGAACGACCTGCCGGGATCCACCAGGACATTGTGCCGCCGGATGGCCGTACGCCCGAGTATCATATCGAAGCCCATATTCGCGCGGTTGGCCAGCGAAACGTCCACATGCCAGTTGTGGCGGCCCAGATGCAGTACGGTCCGGATGACGATGCGGCGTTCGGGAACCCCGCTTGTGTTCTTGATGTCCCGCTCATCCAGAACCGGTACCTCAACCCTGAAGTCACGATGATGACGGGACGCCGGCACCCGGAAGCGGACCCACCTGACGCCGCTCCGGTCAAAAATCTCGTGCTCTTCCGCGTGCAGCGCAGAGGTGCGCGCGCCCGTGTCGATCTTGGCGCGCATATCGAATACGCCCAGTTCCGGCAGACTGACGATCTCGCGCCAGCCGATGATATCCGCAGCAACGGCGGCGCGCGTCTTCTTGACACTTTTCATTCACCGGAACCCTGACGCTTTCACCATTGTTTACCGCACCTTGCGCCAATTTCCCCGACCATTGCATGGGCCGGAACCCAGCGCAATACGATGCAAGACCCCGCCGATCATGGTGCAGGCCCGGCCATGGCAAACCGGCCGGGTTATGCAGAGCTTTTTGCGTGGCCCCGCACCTTACGGGTTCAGCGATGCCCCGCGGGCTCACTCATCCTTCGGACGATAGGGATTTTTCGCATCCCGGTCTTCGGAGAGGCTGCGGCGCGTTTCGCGCGTCAGGATCTCGATCGCGTCCGCCAGATGCACTTCCCGAATGTTGTAGTCGCCGCGCCCGACCCGCAGCTTGTGGGCCTCCAGCATCACCTCGCCCATGGACACGCCTTCGGGCGGCACGAAACGGTAGCTGGCAAGTTCGATCAGGAAGCCGAGCGGATCGCGGAAATAGATTGAATCCATGAAACCGCGGTCAACCGGACCGCTGTGCCGGATCCCGCGCGCGTCCAGCCGCTCGGACACCTGCCGGAACGTCGCCTGGGAAACGTTGAGCGCCAGATGATGCACGCAGCCGATCGCCTGAGGCGCCGGCTCCGCATCGGGCTTGCGGTCCTCGCTGGTGAAGATCGTGATCAGCCTGCCGTCGCCGGGGTCGAAATAGAGGTGGCTCTGGTCCGGATCGTCCAGGTTCGGCTGCTCGAACACGAACGGCATGCCCAGGACGCCCTCCCAGAAATCGATGGAGGTCTGCCGGTCGGCACCGACCAGCGTGATGTGGTGAATACCCTGGGTCTGTAACTTTCGCATCCCCGCCCTCCCTGTTCGGCAACCAGAATAGGACCTATCTGCCGGTGAAATCAAACTTCATCCGTCCCCTTCCCTTCGATTGGAAAACCGCTAAGCTGTCCGCGACTGCAACCAGCTGCCGGACACGGACGTTCTCGCTCCAGCCCCTCCGACCGACTCCACGTCAAGGGGAGGTCCGGTTCAGGATTTCATCATGGATATGCGCCAGAAAGACCCGGAGCCGGCAGAGGCATCCGGAGCGTCCAGTCCCGCCGCCGGCAACCGCCTGCAGCGGAAGATCACCGCAATGACCGCTCATCTGCCCTCCAACACCATCGGCGCGCTCTGGATACTGCTCGCGGCCGTCCTGTTTTCGATGATGGTCACCCTGATCAAGCTTCTCGGGCAGGACCTCAGCGTCTTCCAGATTCTCTTCGTGCGTCAGGGACTGATGCTGCTCATCGTTGCTCCGAAGATCCTGAGCGGGCTGCCGACGTCGCTGGCAACCAAACGGCCGGGCCTGCAGCTCATCCGCATCGTGATCGCAACCACGGCCATGCTCATGGGCTTTACCGCAGTGATCGAACTGCCGCTTGCCGATGCGACGGCGATCAGCTTTTCCAAGACCTTCTTCGTCACGATCTTCGCCATCTGGCTGCTGGGCGAAACCGTGGGCGTGCATCGCTGGGGCGCTACCATCATCGGCTTCCTGGGCGTGCTGCTGATGCTTCGCCCGGATGGCGAAGGCCTCGTCGATCCATACGCCATGCTGGCGCTTGCGGGCGCTGCGTGCGCCGGAATGGTCATGATCGTGGTGCGCATGCTGACCCGGACGGACGCGCCGGTAACCATCCTGACCTACCAGGCCTTCGGCGTCGGCCTGATCATGGCCGTACCGGCCTTCCTGACCTGGCAGGCGCCCACCCTCGAACAGTGGGGTCTCCTCCTGCTGGTCGGCGTCATCTCCTGGGCCGCACAGATGTGCAACATCCAGGCGTTCAAGGCCGGCGAAGCCACGGCCATCGCCTCGCTCGACTATACGAGACTGCTTTATGCGACCTTCTTCGGGGCTCTGGTCTTCAACCAGTGGCCGCGGCTGGAAACGCTGATCGGCGCCGCCGTCATCATCGCCGCCTCGATCTACACCGTCCGCCGCGAAGCCAAACGCGGCCGAGAACTTGCCCGCGCCGCCGACGCGCGCGGCTATTCGAATTGAGGTCATTGCACTCTGTCGGGAACGACAAGACACGAAAGGGTGCCAAACACGCCGGGTCACCCCGACCCAGCGAAGCGCAGAGCCGGGGCCCACTTGCCGGTCCGCATGGCAAGTCCCAAGAGAGGCCCTGGCGCGGCCGGCGTCGAACAAGACCCGCTCTGCAAACGAGTAGGCCCAGGGGTCTCGCGTAGCTCGCCCGGGGGTGTCTCGGTGGTGGCACTGAGATGCTCCGCCTGCGCCAATTCAGGCAGTCTCGGCCTGTGCCGCAGCCCGTTTCTGCGCCTCTTCCTCGACCAGTTCCTTCTTGGACAGCTTTCCGACCATGGTCTTGGGCAACTGGTCCCGGAACTCGATTTCCCTTGGCATCTCGATCGCCGACAGGTGATCCTTCAGAAAGGACATCATGTCATCGGCGGTAAGGGAACGGCCTTCCTTCAGCTTGATAAAGGCCTTGGGCGACTGGCCGCGATAGTCGTCAGGGATGGCGATGACGATGGTCTCGTCCACCGCCTCGTGCTGGTAGATCGCTTCTTCGATCACACGCGGATAGACATTGTAGCCGGAGCACAGGATCAGGTCCTTGATGCGGTCGACGAGATAAATGAAACCGTCCTCGTCCTGATAACCGACGTCGCCGGTGTGCAGATAGCGGTCGCCGGTGATGACCTCGGCGGTGGCATCGTCCCGCTTCCAATAGCCTTTCATCACCTGGGGGCCGTGGATCAGCAATTCGCCCTTCTCGCCTTTGGGAACCTCGGTTTTGCGGTCTTCAATACTGACGAACCGCACGCTGGTGCCGGGGGCGGGCCGGCCGATGGACCCTGCGCGGCTGCCCTTGTCGAGCGGATTGACCGCGGCCACCGGTGAGGTTTCCGTCAGGCCGTAGCCCTCCACCAGAATGCAGCCGGTGAGCTTTTCGAAACTCTCCTTCACCTCCACCGGAAGCGGTGCGCCCCCGGACAGGCACAGGTTGATGCTGGACAGGTCGTAATTCGCCGTCAGCGGCGAATTGTTGATCGCGGTGTAGATGGTCGGAACGCCTGGAAACAGCGTCACCTTCTTGCGCTTGATCGCATCGAGCAGCGCCTTCAGTTCGAACCGCGGCTGCAGCACCATTTCCGCACCCAGGATGATCGACAGATTCTGCGCCACCGTCATGGCAAAGACATGGAAGAACGGCAGCACGCAGAGCATCCTTTCCTCGCCCCGCCGTGCCCTTTCGAACACGCAGCGCATCTGCTCGAGATTGGCCGACAGGTTCGTATGGGTCAGCATCGCCCCCTTGGGAACGCCGGTGGTGCCGCCGGTATATTGCAGAACCGCGATCGCCTCGTCGGGATCAATCCCCACCGGCTTGGGATGCGCTCCCGCCTTGTGCAGGTCATCGAAACGGATATGCGCGTCATCGTCGGGAATACCGGCGATTTCCTTGCGCTTGAAGAGGCTGAACAGCACCTTCTTGACCGTGGGCAGGCAGAAGGTCATCGGGCAGACGATGATCTTGTCGAGGATCTTGTCCTTGCGGACCTCTTCGACCTTGTCATAGATCACCTTCAGATCCATCGTCACCATGATACGCACGTCCGCATCGCGCGCCTGGAAGGCTAGCTCGCGCTCGACATAGAGCGGATTGAAGTTGGTGACCGTGCCGCCGATCTTCAAAATGGCGAAATAGAAAATCGTATAGAAAGGGGTGTTCGGCAGGCAGAGGCCGACATGAACGCCGGGCCCGACGCCCATGGCCTGAAGTCCGGCCGCCGTGCCGTCGACAAGCGCGCCGATTTCCGCATAGGTCCAGACCTTGCCCATGAAATCGGCGGCCGGCCGCGATCCGAACTCGGCGACGCTGGCTTCAAGATACTCGTGTATGGGACGGGGCTTGAACGCCGCGTTCCACTCCTCCGCTGTCGTCATCAGAATCTCCAAACGCGCGTTTTCCGCTTCGCTGCACCGACGGACCATACCCCGGATATCCCTCAAGCCGTCAGGCCTTTTCGGATTATCCCTATTCCGCCAGGCGCCGGCGAAGCGTCCCCCTCCCAGGGCCTCTTCTGACATGACGCAACCTTCCGTTCACGTCAACTCGCTACGTTAGGACACCTGCTCAGTTTTTTGGACACGGCAGGGTGCGGAAATCAGATAGGCCTGCGCCTCCGTGTGGCAATAGAGCTGGTGAATCAAAATCTTATTACCGGAAAACGCTCCACCGGCCTTTACCGCTTCGGCCAGGCCCAGCGTGGAGGGTCGATTCCGTCCACAACCGTTTCGCCCAGTTCCTTGCGCAAATCGTAGCGGACGCAGCCGTGTTCGGCCGCCAGGACGGACACCAGTTCACTCGCATGAGACACGACGATCACCTGGGTCTTCTCCGCCGCCTTGCCGATCAGCCGGGCGAGCGGTTCCAGAAGCGCTGGGTGCAGGCTCGTCTCCGGTTCGTTGAGGACGATCAGCGGTGCGGGCCGGGGCGACAGGAGCGCCGCCGTGAGCAGAAGGTAGCGCAGTGTCCCGTCCGACAGTTCTCCGGCCCGCAACGGCCGCAACAGGCCCTTCTGCTGCATCAGCAGTTCGAAATAGCCGTCATTGACGGCGATCTGAATGGTTGCGCCCGGAAAGGCGTCGTCAACCGCATCCGCCAGCGCCCGTTCGTCGCCGATCTCCACAATGGTCTGCAGCGCAGCGGCAAGATCACCGCCATCGGCCCCGAGCACCGGGGTTCTCGTGCCGATCTTCGGGAATCTGGCAGGTGCATCCCGGTCCGTGCGAAGGTGGTCGTAAAACCGCCAGGCCCGCATGCGTTCGCGCATCACCAGAAGCTCGAGACCATCCTTCGGGTCGGCGGCATGGGTCATCATGCTGTCGAAGCGGGCAAGGTTCTGGACGACCGGGATCCGTTGCCCCTGGCTATCGAGCAACCTGACGGTGGGCCCGTTGCGCCCGGCAATCTCGTTCGAGCGGGAGAGCGCCTCGCCGGCCCACAGGGCCTCCGCCTTGATCTCCGGATCCATGGAAAAGGCCGATCGGCCCGCATCCGCCGGAAGGCCGAGATCGATGGCATAGCCATAGTCCTCGTCGGCGAACCCCAGCTTGAGGCTGACGACGGACTTGCGCACCGTGCCCTGAACCGGCACCTCCCCCCGCTTCATGGCCCGCGAGACGGTTTCCGGCCCGGCCCAGAGCGTCGACTGCAGGCCGCCTTCCGCGGCCAGCGAGGCGATGGCCTGGCCCTGCGCGACCTCCGCAAGCAGCCGGATCGACCGGTAAAGGCTCGACTTGCCGCTGCCGTTCGCGCCGGTCACCAGCGTGATCCGCTCAAGCGGCAGGACGATATCGCGAAGAGAACGGTAGCCGGAGACGGCCAGGGTAAGGATCATTCAGCTGACTTTCGCGTTCCTCACGACCTCATCCCGAGGAGGACTTGTTTCTGGACAACACCTTGAGAGCTTACATTTCATTCCGCCGCACTAACTCCCCTGATCCACCAGCTCGAACCTGTCCACGTCAAAGACACCGAAATCGGTGATCTTCAGATGCGGAATGACGGGAAGCGGCAGGAACGCGACCTGCAGGAACGGCTCGGCCAGGGTGCAGCCGAGGGCTTTGGCGGCCGCGCGCAGGTCCTCCAGCGAGGTCTTTACCGTCTCGAACGTCTCCAGGCTCATCAGGCCGGCAAGCGGCAGGGCAAGCTCGGCCTTGACGCCGGCGCTGTCGGCCACCGCAAATCCGCCCTTCATGGCGATCACCCGGTTGACCGCATGCGCCATGGCGTCCTCATCCGCCCCGACGACGCAGATATTGTGGCTGTCGTGACCGACGGAGGACGCGATCGCACCGTGCTTCATGCCGAAGCCGTTGACGAAGCCGAGGCCGATATTGCCGGTTCCCTTGTGCCGCTCGACGACCGCCACCTTCAGAACGTCCTGGGCCGGATCGATCAAGGTCTTGCCGCTGGCGACCGGCAGGGTCTTTTTCAAGTGCTCGGTGATGATCCGTCCCGGAACCACCCCGATCACGTCGGCCTCGCTGTTGCGCGCCGGAATGTCGAAATGGGCGGCCGAAACCGGCGAAACCCTGACGCTGTCCAGTCCGACGGGCGCAACGATCCGGCGTTTTGAAAACACATCGTCGCCAACCCGGACACCGCCGCTGATCACCTGCGCGACCCGGCAGTCCTCGAAATCGCTCAACAGAACGATGTCGGCCCGCTTGCCGGGCGCGAGCGTGCCGCGATCCTTCAGCCCGAAGGCATTTGCCGCCGACCAGCTGGCCGCCCGGTAGGCGTCGAGCGGCCGTATGCCTTTTTCGATCAGCCGGCGGATCATGCTGTCGAGATGGCCTTCCTCGGCAATGTCCAGCGGGTTGCGGTCGTCGGTGCACAGCGCCACGAAGGCCGACACGTCCGGCTTCAGGATCGGCGCCAGCGCATCGAGATCCTTGGAGACCGACCCCTCGCGAATGAGGATCGTCATACCCTTGGCGAGCTTCTCCAGAGCCTCCTCCGCCGAGGTGGCCTCATGATCGGTCCGGATGCCGGCGGCAAGATAACCGTTGAGCTTCTCGCCCAGCAGCAGGGGGGCGTGACCGTCGATGTGGCCGTCCTGAAACGCGGCGAGCTTGGCAAGCACCTTGGGATCGCGCGCCAGCACACCGGGGAAATTCATGAATTCCGCCAGGCCGATCACCTGGGGATGGTCCCGGAACGGCAGGAGATCCTCGATCTCAAGGCACGCCCCGGCCGTTTCAAAGGCAGTCGCCGGAACGCAGGAGGACAGGTTCACCCTGAGGTCCATGACCGTTTCAAGCGAGCTGTCGAGGAAATAGCGGATCCCTTCCGCACCGAGCACATTGGCAATCTCGTGCGGGTCGCAGATGGCGGTGGTCACGCCGTGGGGCAGCACGCAGCGGTCGAATTCGAAAGGCGTGACGAGCGAGGATTCAACATGAAGGTGGGTGTCGATGAACCCCGGAACCGCCGTCAGGCCCTTGCCGTCGATGGTCACTTCCCCGGAATACTGCCCGTGAGTTCCGACGATCCGGTCGCCCACGACAGCAATGTCCGTTTCGACCATGCTACCGTCCATGACGCTGAAAAGCCGCACGTTCTCGACCACCAGGTCGGCAGGAATTTCTCCTGAACCGGCGGCGATCGCCCTGGCAAGGAACGTTTCATCATGTTTGACCGGCATTGGCCTTCCTCCGATTCTGGTTCTGTCTCCGACAATACGGAACTTGCCGCATCCATCAACGGCCTGCATCCCACACGAGCTCTTCAAACCGCCGGAATACCGGGAGCACCTGCCTTTACGGAACCTCGGCCGGCGCAAAAGCTCAAATCAATAGCAGATAACTTACAGCGCCTTACCGCAGCGCAGCAATGAATCACTGCGGCGCAGGATCAGATTCGAATTGACATATGCGCTCCACGAGCGAATAATTTCATCAAGATAAATTATTCTGTAACCGCCGCCAGAGCGGGCAGACCAGGGAGGAACGAGGAAGGTGGAGGAACCCCGCAAAAACGGCCGCGGTTCGAATTCCGCGCAGCTGCGGCGTTATAACGAACGCATCGTGCTGCAGATCCTGCGGCGCGCCGGGGAAGCCTCCAAAGCCGAGCTCGCCCGTGCGGTGCAGCTGACCAACGCGGCAATCGGCGCCATCATCCAGAACCTCATCGAAGAAGGCCTGATCGTTGCGGCCGGCAAGCGCCATGACGGCAGCAGGGGCCAGCCGGCCACGATCCTGCGGCTTGCGCCAGGCGGCGCCTATTCTTTCGGTGTCCGGCTGGACCGGACGAACCTGGAAACGGTCCTGATGGACTTTTCCGGCCACATCATCGACCGGTGCCTCCACGACATGATCCTGCCGGCACCCGCCAGGGCGCTTGAAATCCTGCTGCAAGACGTGGCGCACCTGCGCGGACAGCTCAGCCAGAAGGAACAGGCCCGCATCACCGGCATCGGCCTTGCCCAGCCCTTCAACCTCGGCGCCTGGCTGCACGAACTTGGCCTGCCGGAAGCCGACTTCGGGAAATGGGAAGATTACGACCTTGCCCGGGCGCTTGAAGAGGCGACGGGACTGCCCGTCTTCAGCGAGAACGACGGCACGGCTGCAGCCGTCGCGGAGCTTTTCTACGGCCTTGGCCGGCAGAACGACAATTTCCTCTATCTGTTCCTGGGGCCGGCAATCGGTGGCGGCCTGATCCTCAAGGGTGACGTGGTACGGGGCGTATCGGGCAATGCGGGCGACGTTGCCATGATACCGGTGCCGCCGAGCAGCCTGTCGACCGCGCCGCCTGCACGGCACGCCTGGGATCTCCTGCTCACCCGCGCCTCCCTCGTTTCCCTTGCCCGCCACATGGCCCCGGACGACTTTGCAAGTCTGCATCGCAAGGATCTGCAGGACGCTCTTGAGCGCGACGACGCCCGTTTCCTCGAATGGATGGAAGACTGCGCGGCCGCTGTCGGCCTCGCCCTGCGCTCCGCCTATGCGCTGCTCGACATGCCGCTGGTCGTGATCGACGGCGATCTGGGCCGCCGCTTCGGCGACAGATTCCGGAAAGTGCTGAAGACTATCGTCGATGAAGCCGCTCCGGAAAAACGGCTCTCGCCGGAAATCGAACTTGGCAGCTTTGGCCACGACGCCGGTGCGATCGGCGCGGCCAGCCTGCCGCAATTTTTCAATTTCTCGCCGCGGGCAGCGATCCTGACCGGCGGGAAAGACACCGGACCTGCTGGAGCCGGCCGCACGGAAGACCGTCGCAGCTTTCCAGCACGGGCAGCACGGTTGGGGTCACATCTGGCCGAACCCAGCCGTACCGATTGACCAGGCCAGGGAGGAAAACGCAAATGATCCGCAAACTACTTGCCACCGGTTCCGTACTTGCAGCAATGGCGGCCACCCCCGCAGTTGCGGCAGACATGTCCGCATGCCTTATCACCAAAACGGACACCAACCCGTTCTTCGTGAAGATGAAGGAAGGTGCGACTGCCAAGGCTGAAGAGCTGGGCATCGAACTGAAGTCCTTCGCGGGCAAGGTCGACGGTGACCATGAAACCCAGGTTGCCGCTATCGAAACCTGCATCGCCGATGGCGCAAAGGGCATCCTTCTCACCGCCTCCGACACGTCTTCGATCGTCCCGGCCGTCAAGCAGGCCCGTGACAAGGGGATTCTGGTGATCGCGCTCGACACTCCGCTGAGCCCGGTAGACGCTGCCGACGCCACCTTCGCCACCGACAACTTCAAGGCCGGTGAGTTGATCGGCCAGTGGGCGGCCGCCACCCTTGGCGACCAGGCTGCCGACGCCAAGATCGCCATGCTCGACCTTGCCATCAGCCAGCCGACCGTCGGCGTGCTGCGCGACCAGGGCTTCCTGCAGGGCTTCGGCATCGAACTCGGCGATCCGAACAAGTGGGGTGACGAAACCGATCCGCGCGTCGTCGGTCACGACGTGACCCAGGGCAATGAGGAAGGTGGCCGCCGTGCCATGGAAAACCTTCTGGCCCAGGACCCGATGATCAACGTCGTCTACACCATCAACGAGCCGGCAGCCGCTGGTGCCTATGAGGCGCTGAAGGGCATCGGCCGTGAGAATGACGTGCTGATCGTTTCCGTCGACGGCGGCTGCCCGGGCGTGCAGAATGTCAAGGACGGCGTTATCGGCGCAACCTCCCAGCAGTATCCGCTGCTGATGGCCTCCAAGGGCATCGAAGCCATCAAGGCCTGGGCCGACACCGGCGAAAAGCCTGAACCGACCCCGGGCAAGGACTTCTTCGACACCGGCGTAGCGCTCGTCACCGACAAGCCGGTCGACGGCGTGGAGTCCATCGACACCGCAGAAGGCACGGACCTCTGCTGGGGCTAAGCGGCACGAACAACAAAAGGGGCATGGGCGGACCTTGCCCCTTTTTTTGAACAATCATTCAGAGGGTTTCGGGCATGACCTCAGATACGAAAACGGCAAATGGACCGGCGGACTACGAATCCGCATTAACGTCCGGGCCACAGGCCGTCGCCGCATTCGATGACCACCGTCACGGATGGGGCCAAAAAATCCAGCACACGCTGCACCAGACGCCATCCCTGGTACCGCTGATTGTTCTGGTTCTATCCGTCATTGTATTCGGCTTGCTGCTCGGGACGAAATTCTTCTCGCCCTTCGCACTGACGCTCATTCTTCAACAGGTGCAGATCGTCGGCATCGTCGCCGCCGCCCAGAGCGTCGTCATTCTGACCGCCGGCATCGACCTGTCGGTCGGCGCCATCATGGTGCTGTCCTCGGTCGTCATGGGCCAGTTCACGTTCCGCTACGGATTGCCTGCCGAGCTTGCCATCGGCGCCGGCCTTATCTGCGGTACGCTGTGCGGCTATCTCAATGGCTTCCTGGTCGCTTTCGTGAAGCTCCCGCCCTTCATCGTCACGCTCGGCATGTGGCAGATCGTGCTGGCGACCAACTTCCTCTACTCGGCCAACGAGACCATCCGCTCGCAGGACATCGCCGAACACGCGCCCCTGCTGCAGTTCTTCGGCAGCAAGGTAAACGTCGGCGGTGCGATCTTCACCTATGGCGTCATCTTCATGGTGGTCCTGGTGCTGGTCCTTGCCTACGCCCTGCGCCAGACCGCCTGGGGACGTCATGTCTATGCCGTGGGCGACGATCCGGAAGCCGCGAAACTCTCCGGCGTGCAGGTCAAGAAGGTGCTGATCTCCGTCTACATGCTGTCCGGCCTCATCTGCGCCTTTGCCGGCTGGGCAATGATCGGCCGCATCGGCTCCGTATCGCCGACGACAGGCCAGCTCGCCAACATCGAATCCATCACCGCCGTGGTGATCGGCGGCATCTCGCTCTTCGGCGGCCGGGGCTCCGTGCTGGGAACCTTGTTCGGAGCGCTGATCGTCGGTGTATTCACGCTCGGCCTGCGCCTTCTGGGGGCCGACGCCCAGTGGACCTACCTGCTCATCGGATTGCTGATCATCGCAGCAGTCGCAGTCGATCAATGGATCAGAAAGGTGTCAGTCTGATGGAACCTGTTCTGCGCGCGCGCAAACTGGTCAAGCGCTACGGCCGCGTCGTGGCCATGGACCGTGCCGATCTCGAGCTGTTTCCGGGTGAAATCCTGGCGGTGATCGGCGACAACGGGGCGGGCAAATCCACCCTCATCAAGGCCCTCAGCGGAGCGGTTATTCCCGATGAGGGGGAGATCCTGCTGGACGGAAAACCGGTGCAGTTCACCTCACCGATCGATGCCCGTGGGGCGGGGATCGAGACGGTGTACCAGACCCTCGCCATGTCCCCGGCCCTGTCGATCACGGACAACATGTTCATGGGCCGCGAGTTGCGCAAACCCGGCTTCCGCGGCAAGTGGCTGCGGCAGCTCGACCGCAAGAAGATGGAGGAAGTCGCCCGCGACAAGCTCAACGAGCTCGGGCTTCTTACCATCCAGAACATCAACCAGGCGGTGGAGACCCTGTCAGGCGGCCAGCGCCAGGGGGTTGCCGTTGCCAGGGCGGCCGCATTCGGCTCCAAGGTGGTGATCATGGACGAGCCGACCGCGGCCCTTGGCGTCAAGGAAAGCCGGCGGGTGCTGGAGCTGATCAAGGAAGTCAGGTCCCGCGGCATGCCGATCGTCCTGATCAGCCACAACATGCCGCATGTGTTCGAGGTTGCCGACCGCATCCACATTCACAGGCTGGGCCAGCGCGCCTGTGTGATCAAGCCCTCGGACTTCTCGATGTCCGATGCGGTCGCGATCATGACGGGCGCGATGGACCCGCCGGAAGGCATTGCAGCCTAGTTGCGACGCTGCGACAGGGTGTCCGGTGGAAGCAGCCAGAGCTGCGAAATTGTGCACCCTTCGCCCCCTTCCGAGGAGCCGCGCAAGCGGCGTCTCGAAGGATGGGCCGCTTGCTCGAAGGATGCCGCACATCCTTCGAGACGGACCTGACGGTCCTCCTCTGGATGAGGATGTGCCAGTGGACGGCCAGATAGCAGCTTGCGCTTGGAGCAACCCGCCTGCTGACAGGCGAAAGGATGCCCTTCCAGGTCAACTTCCCTGAATTCAGGTGTATCGATCTGAATGCAGGTTGATCCGGGCGCTGCCTGGATGCAGCCTCGATTTTGGGGCAGAAGACCCTATTTTCTGGTCCGGCCCTGCCGGGCCGGTTCTTGTGAGAAACCGACCAACTGTTTGGACAATCGATGTTTCTGATTTGCGGTGAAGCGCTGTTTGATCTCTTCGGGGACGCCTCGTCCGGTGACAATCTTTCCTTCGACGCCCGTATCGGCGGCTCGCCCTACAATGTCGCCATGGGCCTTGCGCGCCTCGGCGAAGAGGCAGCCTTTTTCGGCGGCATTTCAAACGATGCTTTTGGCGAAAAGCTGGTGCAGAAGTTCCGAGCCGAAGGCGTTTCGCAGGATTTCGTCCTGAGGACGGATTACCTGACGACGCTGAGCGTGGTGCAGAAGGACGAGCACGGCCATCCCGCCTACACCTTCTATGGCACCGAAGCCGCCGACCGGATGATAACCGTCGACGACCTTCCGATCTTCGCCAAGCCGCCGCAGGTTCTGCATGTCGGTTCCTATACCGCACTGGTCGAGCCCGTGGCCACCGCCTTGAAGGGGCTGATCCGGCGCGAAAGAGACCACACGCTGATTTCGTTCGATCCCAACATCCGGCCCACGGTTGAACCGGACATGGGGCTCTGGCGCAGCAACACGGAAGCGCTTGTCCCGCTGACCGATGTCATCAAGGTCAGCGACGAGGACCTGGCCCTGATCATGCCGGGAGAACCGGCCGAGGACATCGCCCGCAGCTGGCTCGCCCGGGGCGCGGGACTTGTCATTGTGACCCGGGGCCGCGACGGCGCGACCGCCTTTACGGCAAAGGCCGAGGTGAGCCGCCCGGGCGTCAAGGTGCAAGTCGAAGACACGGTCGGCGCCGGCGACACGTTCCAGGCAGCGCTTCTGGCCGGCCTCAAGGAACTGGGTGCTACAGGCAAGAGCGGGCTGGGCAACCTTGACGAGGCGCGCCTGAATCGTCTTCTTGAGTTCGCGGTCAAGGCTGCCGCCATCACCTGCTCGCGCCGCGGAGCCGATCTGCCCCGCAGGAGCGAACTGGAAAAAGAATGGCACGCCTTGAAATGAGGGGCTGACAATCAAATTAAATCGATTTAAAACCCCGGTACAAAACCGGTCGTGGTGCCGGTGATCCGTTGAACAGACTGCTGTTTGGAAGGGATGGTTGTTTATGGCGGTACGCGTCATTGAAGTGGAAGAATTCGATCTGATCGTCTTCGGGGCGTCCGGTGACCTTGCGCACCGCAAGCTGCTCCCGGCTCTTTATCACCGGGATGCCGACGGCCAGATGCCGCCAAACGCGCGTATCATCTGCAGCGCCCGCAGCGACTATACCGGCGACGACTATCGCAAATATGCCAAGGCAGCGCTCGAGGAACATGTTACGGATCTGGACGACGAGCACCTTGCGCAGTTTCTGAAACGCATCAGCTACGTCAAGATCGACGTCAAGTCCGGCGAAGGTTTTGAAGGTCTGAAGACGGTCCTGGACGAGCGTCCGGACGTCATCCGCGCCTTCTACCTGGCCGTCGGCCCTGACCTGTTCGGCACGATTAGCGAGAACCTCGGCAAGATCGGCGTCGTCAACGACCATTCGCGCGTCGTGATGGAAAAGCCGATCGGCAAGGACGGCGCATCGGCCAGGGCGCTCAACGACACCGTGGGTGCCGTCTTCAACGAACACCAGATCTTCCGTATCGACCATTATCTGGGCAAGGAAACCGTCCAGAACCTGATGGCGCTGCGCTTTGCCAATGCGCTGTTCGAGCCGCTCTGGAACGCGGCCCATATCGATCACGTTCAGATCACCGTGGCCGAATCCCTCGGCGTGGGCGGCCGCGCCGGCTATTACGATACGGCCGGCGCCCTGCGCGACATGGTCCAGAACCATATCCTGCAGTTGCTCTGCCTTGTGGCCATGGAGCCGCCGGAGTCCATGAACGCCGACAGCGTTCGCGATGAGAAACTGAAGGTGCTCAAGGCACTTGCGCCGATCGACGAGCAGACTGCCGACAAGCTGACCGTCCGCGGTCAGTATCGGGCAGGCGCTTCGTCGGGCGGTGCCGTGCCGGGATACCTGGAAGAACTTGGCAACGAGGACAGCAGGACGGAGACCTTTGTCGCCGTGAAGGCGGAAATCGCCAACTGGCGTTGGGCGGGGGTTCCCTTCTACCTGCGTACCGGCAAGCGCCTGGCGCAGCGTGTTTCGGAAATCGTGGTTCAGTTCCGCCCGATCCCGCATTCCATCTTCGATGCGGAAGCCGGCGTGATCACCGCGAACCGCCTGATCATCCGCCTGCAACCGGACGAAGGCGTGCAGATGCAGGTGATGATCAAGGACCCGGGCCCGGGCGGCATGCGCCTGCGCCAGGTGCCGCTGGACATGAGCTTTGCCGATGCCTTCAAGGTGCGTAATCCGGATGCCTATGAGCGGCTGATCATGGATGTTATCCGCGGCAACCAGACCCTGTTCATGCGCCGCGACGAAGTGGACGCCGCCTGGGCGTGGATCGATCCGATCCAGGCCGCGTGGGTTGCCTCGAAAGAAACACCAAAGGGCTACACCGCCGGAACCTGGGGCCCTTCCGCCTCCATCGCGCTGGTGGAACGGGACGGACGCACCTGGGCGGAGGACGACGGCACCTGATCGCGGGCAGCAGATCACAGCTCACGGGGCGCCGCCCTGTGAGAGCCGTCAGCCAGATCGTTTGAAGAACTGCAAAGAGGCAAAGGTGCGCCCTATTTGCCTGACTGAACACGGCCAGCCGGCCACCGGTTAGCAAAGGACTTGAAGCTATGACCATCCAGGACCGCATTGGCGACGTCACCGAACGGATTGTCAAACGCAGCCATGACAGCCGCTCCGTATATCTGGAAAGGATTGGCAAGGCCGCGGAGCAAGGCCCGCAGCGGTCCCGGCTTTCCTGCGGCAACCTTGCCCACGGGTTCGCAGCCTGCGGGGTCTCAGACAAGCAGGCCCTGGCCGGCGACGTGGTGCCGAACCTCGGCATCATCACCTCGTACAACGACATGCTGTCGGCGCATCAGCCGTACGAGACCTATCCGGCGCTCATTCGCGATGCAGCGCATGAGGTCGGCGCGGTGGCGCAGGTGGCTGGCGGCGTGCCGGCCATGTGCGACGGCGTGACCCAGGGTCAGGACGGGATGGAACTGTCGCTGTTTTCCCGCGATGTGATTGCCATGGCGGCCGCGGTCGGTCTTTCGCACCAGATGTTCGACGCGGCGGTGTTCCTGGGCATTTGCGACAAGATCGTGCCGGGCCTCGCCATCGCCGCCCTGTCCTTCGGCCATCTGCCGGCGGTGTTCATTCCCGCCGGCCCGATGCCCACCGGCATATCCAATGACGAAAAGTCCAAGATCCGCCAGCTCTATGCGGAGGGCAAGGTCGGCCGCGACGCGCTGCTGGAAAGCGAGTCGAAAGCCTACCACTCGCCGGGCACATGCACCTTCTACGGCACGGCCAATTCCAACCAGATGCTGATGGAAATCATGGGCCTGCACATGCCGGGCGCCTCCTTCGTCAATCCGGGCACGCCGCTGCGCGAGGCCCTGACCAAGGAAGCCGCCAAACGCGCCCTCGCCATTTCCGCCCTCGGCAACGAGTTCACGCCGGTGGGCGAGGTCATCGACGAAAAGGCCATCGTCAACGGCGTCGTCGGCCTGCATGCCACGGGCGGCTCCACCAATCATACGATGCACCTTGTCGCGATCGCGGCGACCGCCGGGATCAAGCTGACCTGGGACGACATTTCCGAGCTCTCGGACGTGGTGCCGCTGCTTGCGCGCGTCTACCCGAACGGCAAGGCAGACGTGAACCATTTCCAGGCCGCGGGCGGCCTGGCCTTCCTCATCCGGGAACTGCTCTCCGGCGGCTATCTGCACCAGGACGTCAAGACCGTCTACGGCACCGATCTTTCCGGCTACACGGTCGAGGCCAGGCTCGATGCCGAAGGCAATGTCCACCGCGAGGAAGTCCCGGCCGTGTCCGGAGACGAGACGGTCGTCGCCCCGCTCTCCAAGCCATTCCAGCCGACCGGCGGCCTCAAGATGCTGCGCGGCAATTTCGGCAAGGCGGTCATCAAGATTTCCGCCGTCGCCAGGGAGCGCCACGTCATCGAAGCCCCGGCCCGGGTCTTCCATTCGCAGGAAGAATTCCTGACGGCTTTCAAGAACAAGGAACTGACCGGTGACGTCGCCGCCGTGGTGCGGTTCCAGGGACCGAAGGCCTGCGGCATGCCGGAGCTTCACAAGCTGACGCCGAGCCTCGGCATCCTTCAGGACCGCGGCCACAAGGTTGCCCTGATCACCGACGGGCGCATGTCGGGCGCCTCCGGCAAGGTGCCCGCGGCCATTCACGTCACGCCGGAGGCGGCTGCGGGCGGCCCGATCGCCAGGATCCGCGACGGCGACATGATCCGCATCGATGCGGTCACCGGCGAACTGTCCGTTCTCGTCGACGAAGCGGAGTTCAACGCCCGCCCCGCGGCCGAAGCGGACCTCAGCGGCCACCAGGCCGGCGTCGGCCGCGATCTCTTTGCCGCTTTCCGCGCCAATGTCGGCACGCCGGATACCGGCGCGCATGTTTTTGGAACATAGTGCAGACAGGAATGGAAAACCCCGGCCTAGATGAAGTTTACAACTGCATTAATGAGGCATTGCCCTTCTTCTTCGGCATTGCCTTATTCTGGATTGCGGTTCTTTTCATCGTGATACGGAGAGACTACCGGCTGACCTTTTATGAGACTTTTCTTTCGCTCACCGGTCTGGTTCGTCTCAAGATCACCACTAAGCTACGATTGCTTCAAGGGTTGGCATTGGTCACGCCGTTTATGCCTCTAGGCATTCAATTTTATTTGTGCGGCCAACGTTTTAGTTAGTCTCGAAGAGAGAAAGAAATGTCCCAGGATATCGCAAGAATTGAAAAAGTAATGTGCGCCGCACCGGTGATCCCGGTTCTGGTCGTCGATGATCCGAAAAAGGCCGTGCCGATGGCCGAGGCGCTGGTGCGCGGCGGCCTGCCTGCCATCGAGATCACGTTGCGCACGCCTCATGCCCTTGAGGCGATCAATGCCGTCAACGAGCATGTGGAAGGTGCAATCGTCGGTGCGGGCACGGTGCTGGATGCCAGGCAATATGACGCCGCGGTGTCTGCCGGTGCCAGGTTCATCGTATCTCCCGGCGCAACCGAGGCCCTGCTCGACGCCGCCGACCAGCACTCCGTTCCGCTTCTGCCAGGTGCCGCGACGGCCTCTGAGGTCATGTATCTTCTGGAACGCGGCTACGAGAGGCTCAAGTTCTTTCCCGCCGAACAGGCCGGGGGCGCAGCCTACCTGAAGTCCCTCTCCTCGCCGCTCGCGGCCGCCAAATTCTGCCCGACCGGCGGTGTCAGCCTGGAAAAGGCACCGGACTACTTGAAACTGCCGAACGTTCTGTGCGTCGGCGGCTCCTGGATCGCCGATGCGAAGGCAATTGCCGCCGAGGACTGGACCGGCATCGAGGAGCGCGCGAGGGCGGCAGTGCAACTCAAGGGCTGATTGGGCTGATTGGGTTGAATGCAGCTTCCAACCGGTTTTCTGCAAACACATCCTCATTCTGAGCAGGGCCTTCAGGTCCATCTCGAAAGTGAAGCTGCATGCTCCGGCAAGCGGCCAATCCCTTGAGGTGCCGCTTGCGCGGCTCCACGGGGCGAAGTCATGCGTGCAAATTCAGGCAGCTTATAGAAGCACTGCCTGTCGTCAGGCGCCCTCTGCCCGCTCGGCAGCCTCGAACGCTGCATCGGCCAGAGCCTCGTCATCTTGTTCGCCGAGCGACCGGTCCCACAGGAGCCGCAACCCGGCCGTGGTGTCGGTCCTCCAGGCAAATTCGGCAAGAACCGGCCTGTCGAACGTCTTGATCGTCAGCACCACGTCGTCGGGAAGCGCCGTCAAACCCTTGGCCGAAACCCGGCAGCCCTTGTAGCCGGCATCGATGATTGTGCCGGTGATCTCGGTCAGGCCTTCCGGATCGGCAAGCTTGACCGGGATGCTGACATCCCGTCGTCTTTCATTTCGCTTGTTGAAGACAAGGGTCTTATCGGACTTGGCAAACACGACCGTGGCCTCGTCGCCTTTTTTCGAGGTCACCTGCGCCTTGATCAGCTTGCCCGCATTGCCGGTCCGGATACCGATATTCAGATGAAGTTCTTTGATGTCCGCCGATGTAAGACAGCAGCCCCATTCACTGACGTTCGAGACCGCTGCACCGATAACTGACAGCGTGTCAAAATCAACCACGAGGCATTCTTTCGCCTCGGACCTGTCCCGGAGATGATCCCGTTCGTGCATTTCGGCCTCTTCGCTCATGGAGCGACCTTACGTTGCGGAGAGTTGCAAACAGTTTAATGTTTTCATCGCCGCTCCTGGATATTCAGTCTGTACTAATACTTACAAATTACTTCAGAAATCACTTGACGAAGGCCACTTTCCACATTTCGCCGGCATGGACTTTTTTTCCTATTTTGTCCTCCCCCTGCCAAAATTGCTGTGCTATCTGGTGGCGGCGCCCGGAAAGACGTGGTTCCAGGTGAATTCAATCGATTTAGGGGAATGTCTCATGGCTCTCGACGCAGCATTCGGCGCACTCGACCAGCATGCCGAACAGTTGAAAAACACCACGCTGCGGGACCTGTTCGCCGCCGACCCTGAACGGTTCGAAAAATTCTCGGCCCGTACCGACGATCTTCTACTCGACTATTCCAAGTCGAAGATCGATGTAAAGGCGATGGACTTGCTGGTGCAGCTTGCCAAAGCCGCTGACGTCGAAGGCAGGCGCGCGGCAATGTTTGCCGGCGAGAAGATCAATGTGACGGAACAGCGAGCCGTGCTGCACACCGCCCTTCGCAACCGGTCGGACGACCCGGTTGTCGTGGACGGCAGCGACGTGATGCCGGACATACGCGACGTGCTGGCTGCCACCGCCGATTTCGCCGAGGCCGTGCGTTCCGGAGATCTCAGGTCGTCCTCCGGAGCGCCGTTCACCGATGTCGTCAATATCGGCATCGGCGGCTCCGACCTCGGCCCGGTCATGACCACGCTGGCGCTTGCCCCTTACCATGACGGCCCGGAACTCCATTATGTCTCCAACGTCGATGGCGCCCATGTCGCCGACACGCTGGAGAAGCTGGACCCGGAGACCACGCTGATCATCGTCGCCTCCAAGACCTTCACCACCATCGAGACGATGACCAACGCGCGGACCGCGCGCAAATGGATCGCCGGCACTCTGGGTGAAGACGCCGTGGGCGACCACTTCGCCGCCGTTTCCACTGCCCTCGACAAGGTCGCGGAGTTCGGCATCGACGAAAGCCGCGTCTTCGGCTTCTGGGACTGGGTCGGCGGGCGTTACTCGGTCTGGTCCGCCATCGGTCTGCCGCTGATGATTGCCATCGGCCCGGATGCCTTTGCCGATTTCCTGGAAGGCGCCCACGCGCTGGACAACCATTTCAAGGAAGCGCCGCTGGGACAGAACCTGCCGGTTCTGATGGCCCTGATCGGCGTCTGGAACCGGGACGTCCTCGGGCTTTCGTCCCGCGCCGTGCTGCCCTATGACCAGCGCCTCGCCCGGTTGCCCGCCTATCTGCAGCAGCTCGACATGGAATCCAACGGCAAGCGGGTGAAGCTGGACGGCAGCCCCGTCGGCCGGGAAACCGGCCCCCTTGTCTGGGGCGAGGCGGGCACCAACGGCCAGCACGCCTTCTACCAGCTGCTGCACCAGGGCACGACGGTGATCCCTTGCGAATTCCTGATCGCCGCGAACGGCCACGAAGACGACCTGAAACACCACCACGACCTTCTCATCGCCAACTGTCTGGCGCAATCGGAAGCCCTGATGCTGGGCCGGACACTTAAGGAAGCGACCTCCATGCTGGAAGCGTCCGGCATGGCGGATGAAGACGTGCGGCGTCTTGCGCCCCACAAGGTGTTCCCCGGCGACCGTCCCTCGCTTACGCTTGTCCATGACAAACTCACCCCTTTCGCGCTCGGCCGCCTGATCGCCCTCTATGAACACCGCGTGTTTGTCGAAGGGGTCGTCTGGGGCATCAACTCCTTCGACCAGTGGGGCGTCGAACTCGGCAAGGAACTGGCAACGGCGCTGCTTCCCATGGTCAAGGGCGAAGCCCCGGCAAGCGGCAAGGACGCCTCCACCCAGGGCCTTCTGGCGGCGCTAAAAGGTTGAAAGCAGAATATTATCCGTAAAACAGCGGAAGCCCGGGGCTGACGGACAGCCTCCGCCATATTTTCGCCCTACCTGGACTATCTGCTTCACATTGTTGAAGAACTCTGGTCGAAATTCTTTTCGCCGCTGGTGAACCGCTGCAATCAAATATTGCCCGGACGCGCAAAGCAGCTTAGCTTTCGACAGGAAGATTATTCGATATGAATGCGCCGTTTTATACGGCCGGAAGGGAGTTAGTTTTATGAAGAAGTTTCTTCTGCTCGCAGCCGTCGGCCTCGCGCTGGCGGGATGTCAGTCTGACAGCCAGACCGACCGCGCGCTCGTTGGCGGCGGATTGGGTGCCGCGACCGGCGCGGCAGTCGGCGCAGCCGCAACTGGCGATGTCGGCGGTGCTCTTGTAGGGGCCGCCATTGGCGGTGCCGGTGGTGCGATCGTCGGCAGTGCAACCACACCGAAGAACTGCGTGGCCTATGACAGATACGGCAACCCGTACCGCGTCGCCTGCCCGTAACGGAATGTGACACGCATTTTATTTCGGCGCTCTGACCGGTTAGGAAAACAAAAATGAAAAGACTACTCGTGATCGCTGCAACTGCGGCCCTTCTGGCAGGTTGCCAGTCCAGCAGCCAAACGGACCGGGCCCTTGTCGGCGGCGGTCTTGGCGCTGCAACCGGCGCCATCGTCGGCGCTGCCGCAGGTGGCGGCGCGGGCCCTGCCCTTGCCGGCGCTGCGATCGGCGCGGCCGGCGGTGCCATCATCGGCGCCGCGACGACACCGAAAAACTGCGTGGCCTACGACGCCTACGGCAACCCGTACCGGGTCGCCTGCCCCTGATTGAGGCGGATCTGAACACTTCAGGCTTTAAGGGCTGTACAGAATGAAAAACATACTTGTGGTCGCTGTCGCGGCCACCCTGCTGGCTGGGTGCAGCTCAAGCAGACAGACGGACCGGGCACTGATCGGCGGCGGCCTCGGTGCCGCAACGGGTGCTATCGTCGGCGCAGCAGCCGGGGCCGGAGCCGCCCCGGTTCTGGCCGGCGCCGCAATCGGCGCGGTTGGCGGTGCGGCTATCGGCGCGGCGACCACACCGAGGCGCTGACAGCGAGTACAGAACCGCCGCGACCGGCAAACACTTCCTCTTCGGAAGCGTTCACTTGGCCCCTTCAGCATCGGGTTTGGATAAGCCGGCCGCGGTAAGGAACTGTTAACCATAAAACCCCACCCTTGGCGGGACATTTTTCTCGCCAGGGGGCTCCGGATGAGATCCATCGTGACTGCTGCTGTCCTTGCCATGCTCCTGGCAGGCTGCACCAATACGGAAAGCCAGCGCGACAGGATGCTGATCGGCGCCGGCCTCGGAGCGGCGACCGGTGCAACCATCGGCGCCGTTGCCGGCTCGACCGTCAACGCCACCCTTGCCGGGGCAGCCCTCGGGGCTGTCGGCGGCGGCCTGATCGGTGTGGTCACCTCGCCGCGCAGCTGTATCGCGCGCGATCTCGACGGAACGCCCTATAGGGTTCGCTGCCCCTGACGAGCAACATTGCAAGAGAAATGGGCTGGTCCCCCGAACCGGCCCTCAGCTTGTCGAAGAAGCCCATCCCCCTCAATCGTCGTCCCGGACGCAGCGACGCGGAGGTCCGGGACCGGAGAGCCCGAAGCCTGTCGGCTGAGATACAAGCGCTTGGCTCTCCAGCCCCGGTGCACGCAGACTTGGACGGGAACAAGGTTTGTCACAGCAAAAGGGCCGGTTCAGCGAACCGGCCCCATTCGTCGTTTCGGTTGGCTCAGGCCGCCCGGCTGGCCTTGGCCCGCGTCAGGGCCGTTGCCGGATCGACATAATCATAGCCCAGAGCGCCGGCGACGGCCTGGCAGGTCACCTGCCCGTCGATGACATTGAGGCCCGGCAGGAAGTACGGGTCATCCAGAAGGGCCTTGCTGGCGCCCTTGTCGGCCAGAGCGAGGACGAACGGCAGCGTCGCGTTGTTCAGCGCGTAGGTGGAGGTCTTCGGCACCGCCCCCGGCATGTTGGCGACGCAGTAGTGAACCACTTCATCGACAATATAGGTCGGGTCGGAATGCGTGGTCGCCTTGGAGGTCTCGAAACAGCCGCCCTGGTCGATCGCCACATCCACCAGCACCGAGCCCGGCTTCATCCGGCTGACCAGATCCCTTGAGACGAGTTTCGGCGCCGCCGCACCGGCGACCAGCACCGCCCCGATCACAATGTCTGCTTCCAGAACATGCTTCTCCAGAGCCGCCTTGGTGGAATAAATGGTCTTCAGGGCCGGGCCGAATGTCTGGGACAGGTTGCCCAGAACGGCCGTGCTGCGGTCGAGAACGGAAACGTCCGCGCCAAGGCCGAGCGCCATGGTGATGGCATGGGAGCCGACGACACCGCCGCCGATCACGACGACTTTCGCCGGCTCGACACCCGGAACGCCGCCGACAAGCGTGCCCGACCCGCCCTGCGCCTTTTCCAGCGCCTTTGCGCCGGCAATGACGGACAGACGGCCGGCGACCTGGGACATCGGCACCAGCAGCGGCAGGCCGCCGCGTGCATCGGTCACCGTCTCGTAGGCGATGCAGGTCGCGCCGGATTTCACCAGGTCGGCGGTCTGCTCGGCATCCGGGGCAAGGTGCAGGTAGGTGAAGAGAATGTGGTCCGGACGCAGCATGGCGCGTTCAACGGCCTGGGGTTCCTTCACCTTCACGATCATCCGGGCGGCGTCGAAGATGTCCCTGGCGGTCGGCAGTATCTTTGCGCCCGCAGCTTCATAATTCGCGTCGCTTGCACCGATGCCGGCCCCGGCAGTGGTTTCCACAACCACCTCATGGCCGTGGGCAATGATTTCGTGAACGCTGTCCGGCGTCAGGCCGACCCGGTATTCGTGATTCTTGATTTCCTTCGGCACACCGATGCGCATAACCAAAACTCCTCTGGAAGTATTATCGATTACCTTCAAGTGTACGCCTGAACGCGTCGAATGTGCTTGCGTTCCACCCCATGGAAATCGCCTTTGACGCAATTTCCTTGCGTCCAAACCGGAAATATTCAAATTTAGTGCCCGCTACCCTGTTAAATGCAGCAATCTGTGCGGTGCAACAAAATGAAGCTAGACCGTCTCGACCGGAAAATCCTGGACGTCCTGCAAAGCGACGGGCGCATAGCCAATGCGGATCTTGCCGAAAAGGTTGGCCTGTCGCCTTCCGCCTGCCTCCGGCGCATGCGAGCCCTGGAGGAAGCGGGCATCATCGAGAAATATGTCGCGCTTCTCAATCAGAAGAAACTCGGCCGGCACATGGATATCTTCGTGGAAATCTCCCTCACCGGGCAGTCCAAGGAAACGCTGGAGAATTTCGAACGGGCCGTCGCCCGGTCCGGGGAGATCATGGAATGTTTCCTGATGGCGGGCGATGCCGACTACATCCTGCGCCTGACGGCGGCCGACCCGGTCGACTTCGAACGCATCCACCGGGACCACCTTGCGCAACTGCCGGGCGTCCTGCGGATGAAATCCTCGTTTGCCATCCGGCCGATCGTCAAGCGCACGGCGATTCCCCTGGACGGAGAACATTGATCTTCGCGCCGCCGCCCGGTCCGCGCCGCACGCCAGGGAAACGGCCAAGGTTGGATTGCAGTCTCGACGGAGCGTTTTCAGGACGATATAGTCCGCATCCATTCAAATGCCTGGATCTTCAAGGAACCCGCTCCGGTGTCCCACACGATTACCCGTTTTCTCGATACGACTTACCAACTCGCCGAATGCCCGACATGGGACGACAGGAAAAACCGCCTGCTCTGGGCCGATATTCAGGGCCGCACGATCCAGTCCATGGACTGGGACAGCCGGCAAATCACCACATGGCATTTCGACAACGAGGTCGGTTCCTTCGGCCTGACTGAGGATGACCGCTTGGTCGTCGCGGTCTGGGACAAAATCCTGCTGTTCGATCCTGAAAGCGGGGCAAGCGAGGTCATCGCCGAGGTTCAGGCGGACGAACCGCGCACCCGGCTGAACGACGGCAAGGTCGGTCCGGACGGCGCCTTCTGGGTCGGCACCATGGACACAAGTTCCCCGCGAGAGCCGATCGGCGGCCTTTACCGGATCGATGCCCAGGGTGAAGTTGCCGAAATCCGCGATGGCCTGCAGTGCTCCAACGGCCTCGCCTGGACCCCGGACGGCACCTACATGTACCACGCGGACAGTTCGCCCGGCTGGATCGAGTGCTACGCCTTCGACCCGGCAAACGGCGCGCTCGGCTCCAAGATGCTCTACGCCCAGCAGACCAACAAGTCCGGCCGCCCCGACGGCGCGGCGGTGGATACCGACGGCAATTACTGGAGCGCGGGCGTCTCGGCCGGGGTGCTCAACTGCTTTGCCCCGGACGGCAACCTGCTGCATGCGATCAAGCTGCCGGTCGACAAGCCGACCATGCCCTGCTTCTGCGGACCCGACCTCGACCACCTGATCGTCACCAGCATCAAACAGCCCGCGGACCCGACCGCAATCGAACCGGACACGCTGTCGGGCGGCCTGTTTCTGGTGGAAGGACATGGTCAGAGGGGCGTGAAGACTTACCGGTTCAGGACGAAATAGGGGCGGCTGGCTGCGCGCAAACGATCATCCCGGAGAATTGGGGAGGCATACAGGTCGTCGGCTCAGGAAGGGCGAGCAGACCTGCTCCCTCCACGTCATTCTGGACAAGTGCGGCAGAGCCGCGCGCAGATCCGGAATCCAGACATATTTCGCGCCATCAGGCGCGTCCATTCTTCAATACAGTTAGAGAATTCGCTGCGCTCATGCTGATTTCTGGTTTCCGGATCTGCACGCAGCTTGCGCTGCACTTGTCCGGAATGACGGGGCCGAAATCGGCCGTCAGGCCGGCAGAGGGAACGGCCGCTTCCGCTAGGAAGCCAGGTCCTGCTTGTCGCCGGACGTTTCGTCCACTCTCGGGCCTTTGTCATAGTCCGTGTCTTCATTGATGATGTGCCTGGCTGCTTCCGGCACCCACTCGCCCCAGCGCGGCTGCAGCTGGTGGTCGACCGAAACCCGGTCATCGAAGACGAAACACTCGCCCTTCCAGAGGCTTTTGTCCTCCGGCACCTTTTCCAGGTAGTTCAGGATGCCGCCTTCCAGGTGGTAGACTTCATCAAAGCCGTTCTTCAGCATCCAGGCGGTTGCCTTTTCGCAGCGAATGCCGCCGGTGCAGAACATGGCGACCTTCGGCTTCTTCGTCAGCTCGTCCTGGCCTTCCACCCATGCCGGAAACTCGCGGAAGGACTGGGTCTCCGGATTGAGGGCACGTTCGAACGTGCCGAAGGCGTATTCATAGTCGTTGCGCGTGTCGATGACGATCACGTCCGGATCGGAAATCAGCGCGTTCCAGTCTTCCGGCCTGACATATTCGCCGACGATCTCGTTCGGATCGATGCCGTCGACGGCAAGACGGACGATCTCCTGCTTCAACCGCACCTTCATGCGCTTGAACACGTGCCGGTGGCTCCAGGCTTCCTTGTGAGAGAGATCCTTGAGGCGCGGATCGGCGCGCAAATGATCGAGAACCTCGCGCACGCCCGCCTCCGGCCCGCAGATCGTGCCGTTGACGCCTTCCGACGCCAGCAGCAGGCTGCCGCGCACGTCACGGGCTTCGCAATAGGCTTTAAGCGGATCACGCATCGCCTCAAAGTCATCAAGGGCTGCGAACCTGTAGAGGGCGGCAACGAGAAAGTCGTCCATAGGCCTTGTTCTTTTTCTTGAAAAATCGCGATCAGGCCGCTTCCGGCCCGACCGGCGCCCTCTATACAGCTTCCGGCCCCGATCTGCAAAGTCCGCAGTTTCTCGGACGTGGACGGCATCGCCTGTGACGCAGCCAGGTCTGGCAATCGAACAGGATAAGTAGGTGGAGTCTCGAACTTCAGACCCGCTGATCAAGCGTTAGCCGACTGCCGTCTGCTTGATTACGGTTCCAATCTGAGGTAAGTGATTATGATGAGGTACGTACCTCACAAGAGCAAAGAAATTTCAAGGCGCCGGAAAGGCAAGCCGCGAGGAATCAGCATATCCAGACCTTTCGGTTGGCGAAGCTGATGAAAGACAACTGACAAGGTGTGGGATCATGACGGAGTTTAACCTCAATCCGGATTATGCCATCGCAAACGAGCAGACCCTGCGAGGGTTGTTCGACGCGACCCATTCCCTCGCCATACTCAAGTGTCAGAGCACCATTGGCGAGCACGCGCAAGAGTTCATCAGGCGCTCGCCATTCGTGTGTATTGGAACTCAGGGCCTCGAGGGAAAGGCTGACGTCAGCCCTCGCGGCGACCCGGCGGGATTCGTTAAAGTTCTTGACGAGCGCACACTGGCGATACCGGATCGACCGGGCAACAATCGCCTCGATACACTGACCAACATCATTGCCAACCCGAACGTCAGACTGCTGTTCGTCATTCCGGGTTTCGACGATACGTTGCGCGTGAACGGGCGAGCAGCTTTGACGAACGATCCTCACCTCTTGAAGAGCATGAGCATCAATAACCGTGTCCCGAAACTCGCCATTGTCGTGACCGTAAGCGAAGTCTTCATGCATTGCGCCAAGGCATTCAGACGGTCCCGCTTGTGGAGCCCGGATCATTTTCAAGATCGCACCGAGATGCCTTCACTCGTAAACATCATCCTGGATGAAACGACCGGCGCACCGAGCGACAGGGATGAGATGCGAAGGTTGGACGAAGAGTTGGAAGAAGACTATCGGAGAACGCTTTACTAGAGCGTAGCCAAGGGAAAGCCGTCAAATGAAAGAAATTGGTGGGTGAGTGGGGGCTCGAACCCCAGACCCGCTGATTAAGAGTCAGTTCTTTCGCACTCTTTCAAGCATTTGAAATTGTATCGTTTTCGCCTGTGTCCGCAAATAAGCTATTGTTTTTCCTGTATCTTGAATTGACAAATCAGGACATGTGTCGCCATATTAGTGACATCACTTGTCGTTTAAGTGACGGACACAGTACGGACACGGCGGACATGACTATCAAGCTCAAAGATGCGATCATCAAGGCCCTCCCCTCCCCCGAGAAGGGCAACAAGATAACGTATGACAGCGAGGTCAAGGGCTTCGGCTGCCGTGTGACAGCGGCCGGCACCCGTTCCTTTGTTCTGAACTATCGGACTCGCAGCGGGCGCGAGCGACGCATCACGATTGGGTCTTTTCCGGACTGGCAAACATCGGCTGCTCGCGACGAAGCAAAGGAACTCAAGAGGCGGATCGACCGCGGCGAAGATCCAATGACCGAGGTCGAAGCGGATCGGAACGCCAAGACCGTTGCTGATCTCTGCGACCGCTATGCCGAAGAGCACCTTCCCAAGAAACGCGCGTCATCCGCGGAAGATGATCGGGCCATGATCGCCCGCTATATCAAGCAGGACGGCGAGAAGGCGGCAAAGATCGAGCCCAGATTGAAACACCTGAAGGTCAACGAGGTGACCTTCTCCGATATCGACGGGCTGCACCGCGCAATCACAAAACGCGGACATCCTTATGTTGCGAACCGGGTCTTGGCGCTCTTGTCGAAGATGTTCAATCTAGCCATCCGGTGGCAGTGGCGAGCGGACAATCCGTGCCTGGGCGTCGAGCGTAACCAGGAAGAAAAAAGGGACCGCTACCTGTCGCAAGAGGAACTCACGAACCTTGTGAAGGCACTTGCGGAGCACGATGACAAACAAGCCGCTGACATCATTCGCATGCTGCTTTTGACCGGCGCACGCCGTGGCGAAGTCCAAGCCGCAAAATGGAACCAATTTGATTTGACCAATGGCGTTTGGACGAAACCCGGAGCGACCACCAAACAAAAGACGGTCCATCGTGTCCCCTTGTCCGCCCCTGCCCGTCAGATGCTCTCAGAATTGCACTACGCGGCCGAGGCAAGCGACAAACCCATGTCCGAGTATGTCTTTCCAGGGCGCGGAGGCAAAGGCCATCGGCAGGAACTGAAGAAAGACTGGCGCGAGTTGTGTCTGACTGCCGGCCTTGTGGACACAGAGACAATCACCGACGCCAAGGGCAGGGAAAGAGTCGTCGTCACCCCAAACGCGCGGCTGCATGATCTGCGTCACACCTATGCAAGCATGTTGGCTTCGGCTGGCCTATCGTTGCCGATCATTGGAGCGCTGCTCGGACACACTCAACCGCAAACCACCGCCCGGTATAGCCACTTGATGGATGATCCCTTGCGTCAGGCAACCGAACGCGTAGGCGCAGTTTTCACCCAAAATGGTGAAGGCGCCGAAGTGCATCACTTAAAGGGCAAATCCTGATGGGGGAGCATATCAACATAGATGATTTTGTTGACGCGCTTGATCCCGAAATCCTGCGGGAAGTCACGGCCGCGTTGGATATTCCTTCGGAGAACCAAGATCGCGCCATTTTTCGCATTGGCCAGGCTGTCAGAGCATGCCTGCAACTTCGCGAGCGCCTGGAGCGCTACCCTCCGACAACCAAAAAAGATCGCAAAGAGTTAGAACGAATTGTTGCAACCGCTCGCAAATTGTCAACCTTGCTATCGAATAGAAGTAAAGCGGTAAATGGAATTCTTGAGATCGAATGGTTGGGACAAACGATATCACCGAATGATCTTTTCAGCGCGTTGGATGCACTGGAAGACATTAATATTGATCCCGGCAAAGATGGCCGGCCCATGGAATATCAAACGCTCCTGCAGCTTGCCCGATGGCTGGAAGGGATCGCGGCAGAATGCGGCGGCACTGCCAGCATTAAGGACGCAAAGGGCAGGCTTATCGACGCATTGAACATCCTTCGCGATGCTCTGCCTGGAGATATAATACCCGACGAACTACCCTATTCCTCGCTCGAGCGCACAAAAATAGAGCACTCCCGAATACGTCAGCAAGTAGACCGGAGGAAGACCCTCAAAACTGGCGAACTTTAGTCCAGTTGTGCTGGCCGACACCGGCCGCGCATGTCGCTACTTGTCGTGCATCGCCAACACACCGCGCATTGGTGGAAAGGAATGATGCAAATGACGACTGTCCATTCTGACACGGGAATCCTTCACGGCTTCATCGACCGGGCTTCACTTGCCCAGGAACTCAGGTGCTCTGAACGCACAATAATTCGGTATGAGAACCAGCCGAATGGCCTGCCTAGTCTGATGCTGGGTGGCAGGAAGCTGTATCGCGTCGAAGCCGTCCGACAGTGGATCGCTTCACGCGAAACGCGCCCCAACCCGCGCAGGGGGGCTGCTTGATCAGACATGGCCCACAAAACGAAACCGCCGGAACTGGCGATTCCGGCGGCCTCTCTGAATTCTGTTCGATTGGCTGCGAACTGTTCAGATAATAGCCCTGCCGCCCATGAAATGCAAATCGCGCACCTCCGCGGCCGGTGGGCACATTTGACCGGCCCCATGGCGCGCCTCATTGCGGAACATGCTTTCTCATATGGGGGGGCGGCGCAATGAACATCCAATATGCGGCGCAGCTCCTGGGCGGCGAAATCGCAGGACCGAGCACGGTTCTGTGTCCCGGCCCTGGACATAGCGCGAAAGACCGTTCCCTTTCGGTTCGGTTTGAAGGACCGCTGCCGGATGGTTTTGTCACCTATAGCCATGCCGGCGACGATTTCAGGGAATGCCGGGATTATGTTCGGGCACGCCTCGGTCTGCCTGACTGGGAACCGGGCGACGAACAGAACCGAACGATTCCAAAAGGCTACGTCAAGACCTGGGACCGCATTCACACGGACGCGGAAAGCCAAAGGCGTGAGCTTACGGATTACGAGCGCGAGCGGATCGCAAGAGCGCAAGAAATCTGGAATCAGGGTATGGACCCGCGCCGGACCCTAGCGGAAACCTACTTACGGAGCCGCTGTCTTGAAATCAGCGATCGACAGGCCGGACATGTCTTCCGGTTCCATCCACGCTGCCCCTGGCGCGACGAAACCGCAGGGCGGACTATCTTTGTCCCCGCTCTCATCGCGGCTTTCCGGAACGTCTTTAACGATCAGGTCACGGGCATCCATCGGATTGCGCTGCGACCGGATGGCCGCAAGATCGGCCGAAAGATGTTCGGCGTTGTGTGCCGGGCAGCGGTCAAACTGGATCCGGTAGGCCCGCACCTTGCTATCGCCGAGGGCATCGAAACAGGCATGTCCGGGCGCCCGCTCGGCATTCAGTTGCCGGTGTGGGTACTTGGCTCTGTCGGGAATATCGGAAAATTCCCTGTCCTCGATGGCGTGGAGCGGCTGGCGATCTTCTGCGAGGCAGGCAAGGCAAGCGCAGACAATGCCCGCATGTGCGGCAAACGCTGGCGAACAAACCATAAGCGCGTGCATCTCATCCATCCGAAGGCCGGTGCCGACGACCTCAACACTGAATTGCAGCAAGGGAGGCGCGCCAGTGCCTGATTTTATCCAATTCACGGACACCGGACCGGGCGCTCAGGCGATTCAACCTGCCATGGTGACGCTGCCTGTCGTCAATGCCGCCAGCCTGGCACATGAGGCCGTCAAGCCGCGGTCATGGCACGTCGAAGACCTGATTCCGGGCAACACTGTCACGTTGCTCAACGGCGATGGCGGCACCGGTAAGAGCCTGCTTGCGCTTCAGCTTGCCGTTGCGACTTGCTCAGATGGATATTGGGCCGGCCGGAAGCCCGAACAAGGAAGGGTAATTTACCTCGGGGCAGAAGACGACATTGAAGAACTGCACAGGCGCCTTGTCGATATTTGCGCGGACGCGGCGATCGATCTGGAAAGCCTTCATGATCTCGACATCGTACCCCTGGCAGGAAGGGACGCTTTGCTTGCCGTACCGGCTCGAAAAACCAACGTCCTGGAACAAACCCCCCTGTTCTCGAGGCTGGAAGAACGTGTTTCCGACTTCAAGCCTGCCTTCGTGGTTCTGGACACATTGTCCGATCTGTTCGGCGGCGAGGAAAACCAGCGGGCGCAAGCACGGCAATTTATCAGCCTCCTGCGGGGGCTTTGCCTGGATCATGGCGTTACCATTCTGCTCCTGGCGCATCCATCGCTTACCGGCATGTCTTCAGGTTCCGGCCTGAGCGGTTCCACGGCCTGGAATAACTCGGTACGCAGCCGTCTTTATCTGGAGCGGATCAAAGACAGTGACGGCAAGGAAACTGACACCGAAATGCGCGTCCTCACAACGAAGAAGGCAAACTATACGAAGACCGGCACCGAAATCAGGCTCAATTGGCACCAGGGCGTTTTCAAGGCCGCTCAGGGCAAAAGCTCACTGTCCGATATCGCCGCACAGGCAAAGGCGGAAAGGGTCTTCATGTCGCTCCTGGCAGCTTTCACGCGGGAGGGACGCAACGTCTCGGAAAGCACAGGCCACGCATATGCACCAAAGAAGTTTGCCGACGATAGCCGCGCCGAGGGCGTGACGCGGAACGAATTCAAAAAGGCAATGTCAAATCTGTTTGCAAAAGGGGCAATCCAAATGGAAACCGTTGGCCCCGCCTCAAGGCATACCAGACGGATCGTTGCGGTGCAGACACGTGAGTAAATGCTTCACTCGCCTTCAGACGCCTTCACTCGCCCTTCACACGGCTTTAAGACGGGGGTTAAGACGCCCTTCACTCGCCCTTCACTCGCCTTCAGACGCCCTTCACTCACACCCCCCATACCCCCTAGTACGCGTGCGCCCTTTTTGAAATCGGGCGCGCGTGATCTTTCCTGTCCATAAGGGGAAAAAGAGCGTTGGAAGTGGGCTCGAGCCATTCCGCTTTCATGGCCATTTCGCACGTCTTTTTTCACACGGCAAAGACTTCCTCGGCAGCAATGACAGATACTGACAAGCCATGACACTGATAGTTTATCAGCGGACGATTTACGACAAACGTACTGATTTCACTTGCATTTCTGTCACACTATCGGCAGCGTGTCCGCACAGTGTCCCGCAATGGAGTCTCGAAGTTGCCCGTCGATCGAACTGATACCGCCGCACCACCGGCCGCCACTCGCAGCGCTGTCGCCAACGGTTCGCGTCTATTCGTGGAAGGGCTGGACGGCCGCAGTGCTCTTGCACGGCGCTACCGTGACCTTGTGGGCGAATTCACTGCTGATCTGGGCGGTGACCCCTCCGAAGCGCAGAAACAGCTCATCCGGCGCGCTGCGTCGCTCTCCACTTGGTGCGAGGCGCAAGAGGTCAAGCTTGCCAATGGTGACGAAATCGAGATTGGCCCGTTGACCACTGCCGCTAACAGCTTGCGCCGCATCCTTCAGGATATCGGGATCGAACGGAAAATACGCACGATCAATGCCCGCCGGTTGGAACAACTCATGGGGGATGATCGATGACCGAGGATCAACAGAAAGAACTCCTAAGCCTCATTCGTGCCGGCCATGACGTTGAGAGCGCTGCCGCTAAGCTTAGCCTCAGCATGGCGCAAATCCGCGCCGCTGGTTCGGAGTTTGATCAACAGATCAAGGAAACCTTCCGGGGTGCAACTGCGAAACTGCGGTCCCGCGTCTTGGAAATGGCCCTCGACTCGGACGATGCCAAGCTCCTGGCTGCCCTGCTTGAGAAAAGAGAGTCCGCGCAGTCTGAGGCCTTTGGCGACGACGTTGTTGAGCGCTATGCTCGCGAAGATCCGCGCCAGACCGCCCGCGCCTTCCTTCACGGCATCGGTGAGGCCTGCGAGCTTATCGGCATTCACGTCACCCTGTCGCTGCCTGGCGAGACGGTCCTGCGCATCAAAACGCCTGCCGACAGTGAACTCCTGCGGCGCCTCTACCCCGACAGCTTCTCTGACGATCGCCAGAGCTTCCGCGAGCGCTTTGCCGCGATGGTCCCTGATCCTGTGTCCCCTGCTGCCGGTGACGTTCCCGCATCCGAAGAAGGACACCCCGATGATGAAGTCTGATCATCTTGAGCGCCATTACAAGGCAGAGCTTGACCTGATCGAAAGCATTCTGCGCCTGCTCCCGGACGATGTTTTGCATCGGATCACAAAGGTCCCCGCGGTGTGCCGGAGCTTGCAAGAACTTGAAGCAGAAGCGACCGGAGGAAGGCACTGATGCCCGTGAAATTGAGCATGGCACCTAAACCACTTAGCCGGCCTGTCACCTTTCTGGACGATATCCAGCCCCCGGCGCCTATCGTCGCCAAGCCGCCGGCCAATCGCCAGCCGTTGGTCCCTGCACCGGGAAATCCCCCAAGCCTTCGGGAGTACTTGGAGGCGCTGGACCCCGAACGCCGCCGGTTCTGGGAACAGAGGGGCCTGGGGCGGCCTCTGGCGACTGGCGGAAAAACAGGAGGTGGACTTTGACTGATATAGCGCAGCGTTTGACTGCCGCCGCGTCCCACCTTGAAAATCTGAAGGCTCGACAAGCGACGGCGATGCTCGACGGCGATGATTTCAACCCTGCCGAGGTTGTCAACGCGGAAGCCGAGCTAGCGGCCTTGAGGGACGCTCAGAGCGAACAGGTCAGGCGGCAACGTCACACGGCGGCACAGGCTAGGCAACAGCAAAAGACCGAACGGAAGTCCCAATTGCAGGAGCTTGCCAAGAAGCGCACCGAAGCCCTTCAGGGTGCCGAAGAAGGCGCCCGGCAGCTCGCGGCGGAAGTCGGCAGGGCAATTGCCTTGAACAAGGAAATGGTTGCCCTAGCGCATGAAATCAGCGGCGAAGGAACACCGGGGCCGCTGTCGGCACTGGAGTTCCCCAAGCGCCTTTCAAACCGGCTGAGCGCCGTCATGAAGACGGTTCCGGGACATCCGCAACGGCTTGGCAATATCCCCTGGATGACGACCACGCAGAAGCAAGACGAGTCCTGGGCGGCAGAGGAAGCCCGGATTCTGGAACCGCACTTGAAATCGATCTTGGAGAAATAATCGTGACAAAACAAACCGTAGCAGCAAAGCAGGCCGCCGACATTGACGATGACCGCGAAGTTATCGAAGTCGATCCGAGGCAAGTTCAGATGCAGAGTGAGGGTCAGGTCTATCGGGAATGGGTGATCCACTTGCCGGAAGGCGCGGACAAGAGCGATTTGCAAACTCCGAGCATCTGGAAACGGGTGCAGGGCGACCGCAGTAAATCGTTGATCATCAAGGATAAACTCACAATCTTTTCGTCCGATGAATCGTGGTTTTGCGAGGCCCGGGTCTGGAAAGCCGATCGCCTGGGCGCACACCTGCGGTTCAGCAAAATCAGCGAATTCCGTGAGGCCAGTGCGGATCTATGGAGTGACGAATTCCATGAACTCAAGTTCGAGACCGGTCACTATTTCGTCTATGACAAGCGGTCCGGCGCGCGGAAGTTTGCACAAGGTTTTCTGACCGAAGAAAGCGCCCGCACGGCCTGCATCGCGTCGTATCCCAAAGCCGTTGGCATGTGATGGAGGTTCTAAGTGACCGATCGAAATGACGTAATCCATCGCCCTGATTGGGCGCCGGCAGCAAGCGCGGCAGAGACGATCGCCGGCAGTCGCTACGGCTCCGATGCCTTCATGCCGGCCGCCGCGCCGCACCTTGTCGTCGTGAGCGACAATTTGCCGGCCAAAAACCGGGAGGCGTGGGCTCGGGAGGGAGGCGTCCAGGTGCGTGCAGGAGTGGCCCAGGGCACGGCCTTAGCTATTCTCGACGGGATGGCAGAGGATCTTGCGGAAGAGACGCTTTCGAGCTTCGACGCGTTGCCCGAGGCTGCGCAGGCTGCTGTTTTCGATGAACTGAGCGGAGGCGGGTCCGGCTATGTCCGGGCCGCGAGTGACGAAGAGATGGCCGCATTTCGCAAGACCGAAGACGGGGCAAATCTTGCGGCGCAATGGGGCTCGAATGCCCGCCGAAATGTTTCGAAGGTCAATGCGACCTTGAAGCGGATTGTCGGCCAACTCTCAGAAGCCGACCGGAAAGCCTTTGCGGACTGGTGGGTGGGCCTTGATCAGGGGGCGGAAACCGCAATCCTGAAGGCGATGGTGAAATGACGATGCCCAACCTATCGTACACGATAGAATTTTCCGGTTCCTGCATGGGGAACCTGATTGAGGCGGGGGAATGGCTTGAGGCACGGCCTGGGGACGATGTTATTGTTTTTGACCTGGTGAGCGTGCTTCTGACGGGTTTTACCGGCCCTTGGGCTCAGTTCGTGAATGCTCTTTCTGACGAAGGGATGGCGGGTCTCGTCAAGATCGCCCTGGGACAATATGCGGTCGAGGGCGAAACGGTTTTTTTGTTCGGCCAATTGAACCCGCCAACCGTTGTTCCAATCCCCGCCAGCGTTATCACGTCGATCGACAAGATCGATTTTTTTGACAAACCGGAGGGCGCGGAACTTGAGGCCCTGAAACTTCTGATCCCGTTCGCGGGAACCGGTCTGCACGAGAGAAAGGCGGCCTGAAATGGGTGTCATGCTCACGAGCGTAACGGACGCGGCCCGATTTATCGGCGTTCATGGTCTTCGGGCGACAATGCGCGAGGCTCTGCCGGCGCTTATCTCAAACCTCAAGGCGGCGAAGATTTCCCGCGGCGATGCGCGCGACCTGGGCGCGATTACGGAAGTGGTCCTGCAAAGCCGGCTTGCGTCCCTGGCGGATTTGTCTGATCCGTACCGCTACGGCTCATCCTATGAACGGTTCCTGTCCAACGCTTCAAACGTGTTTTCAAAAGCGACCGGTCTTAGCTACTGGAACGATGGCATGAAGACGATCGCGTCGGTAATGACGCAGAACCGCATGGCGCGGAACATCCTCAAAGCAACGCAGGAAATCCAAAGCCCTCAGGGCGGGGGAGTGCTTCAGGTCGATTATTCCAAGCTTCCCGATGCTGAAAAGCGCTATCTCGCCTTTCTCGGCATTGATGAGAACATGGCCGGCAGGATTGCGGACCAGATCAGGACACACGGTGTTGAAGAGCGTGGAATCTGGGGCGCAAACGTCGGTGACTGGACCGATCCCCAGGCTGCCCGAACCTGGGCCGCGGCGCTCAACAAGGACGTGGACCGCACGATCATCACAAAGGGCGTTGCTGACAATCCGGTATGGATGCAGAACAACGGCTGGAAATTGGTGATGCAATTCAAAGGGTTTGCTCTTGCCGCTCATCAACGAGTGCTGATCGCCGGCCTTCAGGAAAACCCGCTGCGCCTGGCTGAAAACCTCGTCTTTGCCTCCGCCCTCGGAATGATGATCGGCTATTTGAAGTTCATGGAACGGGGCGACACTGAGGGAGCTAACCGCCTGTTGGACAATCCGGGGCTATGGATCTCGGAAGGCCTGGACCGCTCCGGCATCCTGACAATCCCATTCGAGGTTTCCAACACTGCGGAAAAGCTGGGAATGCCGATCGGCATCAAGTCCGGAATCCAGGCGGCAGCGCAGGACGAAGACCGGGGAGGGTCATTGTCCCGGTATGCGCAGCGCAACAAGCTGGGCGCGGTCCTGGGGCCATCTGCGGGCCTGTTCAGAGACCTGAGCACGATTGCCGAACAGACTGCCAAGGGGAGCTTTACGAAGGGCGGCGTGGGCTCACTGGTCCGGCAAATCCCCGGCGGGTCATTGCCTGGCGTCCGGACGGCAACGTATGGTTTTCTCAAGCCTGCACTGGAAGAAGGGATTGAATGATGGTCACGTTCCTGGCGCGACTCCGTGAAGAACAGTTACGTCAGGCAAAGGAAAGCCGCCGCTCTCTGCACGACGCTGAGCAGCAAGCACGCGTTGCCAGGTATTTCGCAGAGCCGCAGGCCACCGTCGCCGCTGCCGAGCTTCGCCGGGCACAGATCGAGGCCGCGTGGGCACAGCACATTTTGACGGACACCGGCGCTTGATCCCCGGCTTCCTCTTCGCGGCGTCTTTCGGCTTTGTCCTGGCCATCGTGTTCGGCCTTTTGTGAGCCTGTTTCAGAGGGAATTTTGACAATGGCCAACGCTGTAAAAAATATTGTATGTCCAAATATCGATATTACACCTGAGATGGTCTCAACCGCGATCAGGGCCGAAATCAAGGATTTCTATTCTTGCCCGACGCTAACTGGGCACGAGCCTCCTGAAACAGACTTAAGGTGGATAATCGGCGGAGTGCTTCAGCGCTTGTTCCCGCATCAATTGCTTTAGCGAATCGTCCCCCCCAACCCCGTTTTGCTTCCTCGGCATCTTCTGCTGTTGTCATGGGATTAATGTAGAGATCGAAATTCGATAAAGCTGTCGCGGCTTGCCCCAAATTCTTTAATCCTGCATCAAGATGTTTCGGTTGATAGACAAATATTGCGGACGTATCGAATGTTACATTTTTAAAAAGTCTTTCCAGCCGCTCACCATGTTTTTCGCCGTCCAGGGGTCTAATTGATCGCATGTTGGTCATGGTGAGGTTAACAAGCTTGACGTCCCTTGGATCGGCAAGCAGCAGAGCGTCTGGAAGATCTGAAGAAACTCCCCATCGCCAGTGTGCAAGCGTGTGTCAGAATCTTTCCAGCGCGTGTACACATGGCCAAGACGGCAGAGAAAACCTCAAATTGCTCGCTCGTCTCTCCAAATCGTGCCTTGGCCGCGGCATTGAGAGCCTGCCTTTGGATTCCTTGATTGTTGAGTGCCGAGTAGACCGCGTGGGCGGCGACATTGTCAGGTCCGATAATTCGAGCAAATAGTATTTGAAAATCGTGCTCGATTACCGTCCATAGCGAAAATATTTGCGTTACGAGGTTTGAAAGTTCTGGTCTGTCAACTAGCGCTGCTGTTGTTAATGTGAACTCAGCATTTGGGGCGATTGAGCTTAATGGTTGTGGCTCCACATCCGCCATTTTATTCTCCCCCTCGCTTAACTGTGATGGAAAGTACACACGAGAAACGAGAAGAGAGTCAAACCACACTCAAAAGAAAAGCGCGGCAGGTCGAAACCAACCGCGCTGTAATGTTGAGCAAAATTCAGTTCAGGCTGTAACACGCAATAGCCGGCGCAAGTCTTCGATGACAGCCAAGGTGCCGGGGTTGTCGTCATAAGAGCTTTGGCCAGACAAGGCGGGTTCAAGCTCGATCACCCGCATTTTGATCTTCACACCTTCCAGCGTTTGAGCGGGCGTTTCAAAGATCTGATAGCGAAGTTCCGAATATTCCCCAAAACACCTATCCGCGCGATCCTCGAATTCGCCAATGTTGTACTTCTCCTTCAGGCGCGCGTGGGTTTCCTCGTACGCCTGATATTCTTCCTTGGCTTGCCGCTGCCTTTCTTCCAGATCGTCATGCCATTTGTTGTAAATTTCCGGCAAATCCTTGCGGGCGAATTGGCCAAACGTCATTGCGTTGAAGGCTTCTTGAACGTCTGGCGGCATTGTGTCGTCAATGTCCTTGGGCATAGGCGGTTCGTAGGGCAGCTCCTTATCGACAATCTTGAACAGCTCCGTCATTTCCCTGTCGGCGGTGTTCATGCGCTCAACTGCATGTTCGTAGAGCTTGAACAACTCTTTTAGCTTGGCATCGGGATTGTCTGCCGCACTGGCGGGGAGGTTAGTGACTGCCAGGGTGGACAGCGCGGCAGCCGATCCTGTCAGCATATTGCGGCGGTTAATCGGATTTGTTGATACCTGTGATTTGTCGGGCATAGTAATGTACTCCTTCATGGATACAGTGTATCAATACGCGCAGAACAAATCTGCGTCAATACAACGTATCTATGCGGCAGGCTTTTATATCGATGAATGCAGAACAGGCACGAATGGCAAGGGCGCTTCTTCAAATGGGTGTTCGGGAAGTCGCGGCAGAGGCCGGCGTAACGCCCAACACGATTTCACGCATTGAAAATGGCGGCGATGCAAAGACATCGACAATCCAGGCCATCAAGGCAGTTTACGAAGCCCACGGGATTGTTTTTGTCGAACGGGGGGCAACGGTACAAACTGCGACAGTTTTCCAAAAGGCTGGATAGCAATGAAATCCACCGTTCTTCTCACGTGCACCCAACTGCTTGCCATTAGTGGAGACAGCATTCAATGCGATCGCATACCTATGCGCGATTTGGGCGACGGTGGGCCATTTCACTCCAGCTATGTTGCGCCAGAGATATATCGGGCTAGATGTCAAAAGGAACGTGAACTTGGCGTTGCGGCGAAGGCTCGCATGCAGGAATTTTTGGATACGCCCGGTGTCCAGGTTTTCTATTCAGGAAATCAGGGCTTTCTCGAGTGGCCCCTGGTCAGGGTCATATTGCCGAATGGGCGTAGCGCCGGGTCTGTTTTGATGGAGGAAGGACTGGTGCAGGTAATGCCATCGGATGAATTTCCAGATTGGTGCAATGAAAATTGACCAACTACGTTTCGATGGAGCGGCACTGGAAACGAGAGTATTTAGCCGCCGACTTCTGAAATGCTGACGACCTTGAGCGAGCGGCGAGAGTCAGCGCTACCCTAATCGTTTCTCTTTTCCAGTCCGATCCAATCTCGTCACGCTTTCTTGGAAACATATTTCGGTCGGCACTCGATATCCTGGCCACCACATCGAGGGCAGCGCCAGTTCCATTGCCTGGGCAGCTCTATGACAAGCTCCTGATCTCCGAATCCATCAAAGCCAGCCACCTCGTAATAGGCGCAGTACTGGAAGTCGATGATTATGCCAGCGCAACGCGCCTTGGCGAACGCAATGTTTATGGGGCTGACTGATGACGGCCTCGACACTCCCCTCTCCTTCTTCCTGTCCCTGGAACCAGAAAATAGGGAGCAAAATGGAAACAGATAATACGCCGGCAGATTCCGGACATAGTACGGACACAAAAATGCACCGCACTACCACCCCTTGAAGGTTAGCGTCTAAGCAATTGATTTTAAGAAAGAAATTGGTGGGTGAGTGGGGGCTCGAACCCCAGACCCGCTGATTAAGAGTCAGCTGCTCTACCAACTGAGCTACACACCCGTAAGCGACAAGGGCCGCGGCAATGCGCGGCGCGTCGGATTGCGGCTGTATATAATGCGGCCTGCCGTGACGCAATGCTTTTTATGTCACTTTTTCATCAATACGGTTATGCGCTTGGCGCCCGGCGGCTTCGGGCAAGTTTTGATTGCAAGATCCGCCGGGCGAAACAGCCCCGCTGGCAACTTTCAGAAACATAGCGCACCCTTTGCGCAATTTTCGAAATTAAGGCTTGACCGGTCAAACCCGCCTCACTAGGGTGCAGCGCATCAAGACCGGTCGGACATGACGGGCTTGTGCCACGTGTTGTATTGATGCCGTCATGCGGCTTCCGGTAGGGCTGGCGCGGGATTTCCCGCAAGACATGTCCACAAAGGCCCTGACGGCCTGCAGCATCAAAGGACCGGGACGGCATGATGATGTCGCTCATTCTAGTAGTGGTAGGAAGGCGCGCCTCCGCGGCGGGATAGACCCCGTACGGACAGGACGGCGCGCGACCAAGGCTCCCTCAGGGGCCTTTTTTTGTATCCGCCTCCTGACAACGCCCCTCTCCCGCCACCCGGGTCTTTGACGCCGCATGCGCCAGGGTGAAAACTAGCGAGCCAGAGCATCCAGGTGTTTCAACCTGCCTGCAGGCCGATCTGAAGAGCCAAGCCTGAAAATTCAGGCGCTTAATGCAAGGACGGAACGAATGACACGGGAAATGACCGGCGCCGAAATGGTCATCCAGGCGCTGAAAGACCAGGGAGTTGATACGATTTTCGGCTACCCGGGCGGTGCAGTGCTTCCCATCTATGACGAGCTCATTCAGCAGGAAGGTCTGGAGCATATTCTGGTGCGTCACGAGCAGGGCGCCGGCCATGCGGCCGAAGGCTATGCCCGCTCCACCGGCAAGCCGGGCGTCGCGCTCGTCACTTCCGGTCCCGGCGCCACCAACATGGTGACCGCGCTGACCGATGCCATGCTCGATTCCATTCCGCTCGTGTGCATCACTGGCCAGGTGCCGACCCATCTCATCGGCAACGACGCTTTCCAGGAATGCGACACGGTCGGCATCACCCGCCCCTGCACCAAGCACAACTGGCTGGTGCGCGATGTCGAGCACCTGCCGCGCATCCTGCATGAAGCCTTCTATGTCGCCACGTCCGGCCGTCCGGGCCCCGTCGTCGTCGACATTCCCAAGGACGTCCAGTTCGCCACCGGCACCTATCAGGGCCCGACGCCCAACCCGGCATCAGCCCACAAGAGCTACCGCCCGCAGATGAAAGGCGACGCAGCCAGCATCCGGCAGGCGGCGGAACTGATGGCGGCGGCCAAAAAGCCGGTGCTCTATACCGGCGGCGGCGTGATCAATTCCGGCCCGCAGGCGAGCCAGCTGCTGCGCGAACTGGTGTCGCTGACCGGCTTCCCGATCACGTCCACGCTGATGGGCCTGGGCGCCTATCCGGCGTCGGGCGACAACTGGCTCGGCATGCTGGGCATGCACGGCACCTATGAAGCCAACATGACGATGCACGACTGCGACCTGATGGTCTGCATCGGCGCGCGCTTCGACGACCGCATCACCGGCCGCACCGACGCCTTCTCGCCGAACTCGCGCAAGATCCATATCGACATCGACCCGTCCTCCATCAACAAGACCATCAATGTCGACCTGCCGATCATCGGCGACGTCGGCCATGTCCTGGAAGACCTGGTGCGCATCTGGCGCTCGTCCTCCATGAAGACGGACGAGACGGCGCTGAAGGTGTGGTGGGCGCAGATCGACGCCTGGCGGGCCCGCAATTCGCTGGCCTACAAGCCGAATGACAATGTCATCATGCCGCAATACGCGATCCAGCGGCTCTATGAACTGACCAAGCACCGCAAGACCTTCATCTCCACGGAAGTCGGCCAGCATCAGATGTGGGCGGCGCAGTTCTACGGTTTTGAGGAGCCCAATCACTGGCTCACGTCCGGCGGCCTCGGCACCATGGGCTACGGCCTGCCGGCGGCCATCGGCGCACAGGCCGCCCATCGCGACGCGCTGTGCATCGACATTGCGGGCGACGCCTCCATCCTGATGAACATCCAGGAAATGTCGACCGCCGTTCAGTTCGGCCTGCCGGTCAAGGCGTTCATCCTGAACAACCAGTACATGGGCATGGTCCGCCAGTGGCAGCAGCTGCTGCACGGCAACCGCCTCTCGCACTCCTATACCGACAGCCTGCCCGACTTCGTCAAACTGGCGGAGGCTTACGGCGGCGTCGGCTTCCGGGTGGACAAGCCGGGCGACCTCGATGGCGCGATCGAAGAGATGATCGCAATCGACAAGCCGGTCCTGTTCGACTGCCGTGTCGCGAACCTCGCCAACTGTTTCCCGATGATCCCCTCGGGCAAGGCTCACAACGAAATGCTGCTGCCGGACGAGGCCAACGACGAGGCGCTCGCCAACGCGATCAGTGCCGAAGGCAAGAGCCTCGTTTGAGTGCCGGGCAAAAGGATAGTTTGAAATGAACGCACAGAATGTGGATGCCCCTTCCGCCTATTTCCTGGCCGAAGTCAGCAACGAGACCGAAACACACACCCTGTCCCTGCTCGTCGACAACGAGCCGGGGGTCCTTGCCCGGGTGATCGGCCTGTTCTCCGGCCGCGGCTACAATATCGACAGCCTGACGGTGTCGGAAACCGAACACGAAAGGCACCTGTCCCGGATCACCATCGTGACCACGGGCACGCCGATGATCATCGAACAGATCCGCCATCAGCTCGACCGTCTGGTGCCCGTCCACCGCGTCACCGACCTCACCGTGCGCGCCCGCCGCGCCAACCAGGACAAGCCGCTGGAGCGCGAACTGGCCCTGGTCAAGGTGACCGGCACCGGCGACAAGCGCCTGGAAGCCCTGCGCCTGGGCGACGCCTTCCGCGCAACGGTGATCGACGCGACCACCGAGCATTTCGTCTTCGAGATCACCGGCCGGACGTCGAAGATCGAGCAATTCATCTCCATCATGAAGCCGCTCGGCCTGGTGGAAGTCTCCCGCACCGGCGTCGCGGCCGTGCAGCGCGGGCCGGAAGGGCTGTAATCTGCCTTGAAGGCGCCGCCGATCCGCAGATCGGGACTCTAACAACGAGAACCCGCCGCCTACATGCGGCGGGTCTCTTTGTTTCCACGTCTGGTATTTCTCATGTCCTTTGACCTTGCCCCCTACCTCCACCGGATTGGCCTTGAAAGCTGCAGCGCCGATCTGGCGGGCCTCAGACAGCTTCAATCAGCGCAGATCAGCGCAATTCCCTTTGAAAACGTCCTCCCCTTTTCCGGCCGGGTTCCCGACCTTGCCGGGGAGAGCCTGTGGCGGAAGCTCGTCGACGAGCGCTGCGGCGGCTTCTGCTTCGAACTGAACTCGCTGCTCGGCAATGCCCTCGAGGCGGTCGGTTTCACGTCCCGAAAGGTGCTTGCGCGCGTGCGCATGGGCGAGGCGGAAGGCGGTGCCAGAACCCATCTGGCCTTCGTCGTGGCCCTGGACGGGCAGGAATGGCTTGTCGATGCCGGCTTCGGCGGCCGGGCCCCGGCCGAACCGGTCCGCATTGCGGAGGGTGAAGAACAGCCGATCAGGGATCAGGTCTACCGCATACGCTTCGATGAAACCCCCGGCGAGCACGTGCTGGAACGCAAGACGGTTGATGGCTGGTTTCCGCTCTACGGCTTTGACCGGGTGGACGTGCGGCAGGCGGATATCGAGGCGGCCAATTATCTGTGCGCCACGTCGCCCGATCTTTCCTTTTCCTCGACCATGAAATTCTACCGGCTGACTGACGATGGCTGGATCAGCTTCCTGGACGGACGCGCCCGTTTCGTCGGCACTGGCGGCAAAGAGGAACGGGACATCCTGGCACTGGAGGACCTGACGCATTTCATGCGCCAGGATCTCGGTCTCGGCTACGGCGACGACGTGATCCGCGCCATCGCCACCCGCCTCAACAGCGTCACAAGCGCGGCCTAGCCGGCAAGCGCCAACGCACCGCCGACGATCGGGGTTTGCGGCCTGAAGCGATCGTCTGCATGGGCGAATACCGGAATTATGTGATGTAGGAGACAGAAAGGCTCCAGCGTCCAGCGCAATCTGGGGCGCCGGTGTTCTGATGGAAAGACGCCGATCACAGTGCCAGTCAGGGGACCGTCGAGGGCCCGATCTAGGGAGAGTGAATGTGGCCGAGTCCTTTTTCCTGCCGTACGAATACGTCAATCATCTCACCAGTCCGGGTCTTCAGACCAGCGCCGGTCCGGTCAGGCTCAGTCAGTATCTGTGCAAGGACCGCGGCAACGGCGGCAACGACAGCGCGACCAGCCTCTACAAGAACTTCCGCTGGATCAAGGATGCGAACGGCGTCACGCTGAACCAGCATGTCGGCGGGCTCGCGATCGACCTTGCGCTCAAGGGTCAGGGCAACGACAAGGCCTTTGTGAAGATCTGGAACTTCATGCTGAAGAACAAGGATCTCCTCGACAAGTACAAGGTCGAGGTCTGCGGCCGTGCCAGCAAGGACGGCTCCAAGGATGTCGAGGCGACCGGCAAGATCAAGAAGCTCTATTTCGACAAGATGTCGGATCAGGCCGCACTGCAGAAAATGGTCCAGGACCGCTTCTTCGGCATGGACTGTATCGGTTTCGTCGCCAATTTCCTGATCTATACCGGCGAGTGGGACAAGTACTACGGCGTTTCGCCCAAGCGCTACCCGGAACAGGTCGCCAAGATCAACATCGATGACATAAAGGAGGTCAGGCCGCTCGACTTCATGGTCTGGAACGGCCATGTGGCGCTGGTCGACTGGGTCTGGGAACAGATCGACGACAAGCGCGCCCGCATCGACATGTGCCAGAGCTCCAGCGGCGGACCCCAGTGCAACGAGTATGTCATCCTGCGCCGGACCGGCGGCAAGGGCCTCAAGGGCGGCATGGAATTTACCATCGACGGCGGGACACCTGCGCCGCCTGTCCGGGGCCACTTCACGATCTGGCGCCGGGAGGGGTTCTGGTATTGAGGGGTTGGCGTACACCCCATTGGTGGACCCAACGGCCGCTGCGCCTCCTGATCAAGTCCCAGAACCCAGATGATGACCGACCTTGCGCCGTGGGCGCAATGTCCGGTTTGTCGGCAAAGCTGCATATATTCTAGCCAGATGTGGCCCGGCCTACTTGTAGAAGCCTTCCCGCAGATTGACGCCGTGTTCGACCCAGCCCTTCAAGGCACACAGCATCTGGGTCCAGCCCTCGCAGTTGCCGTAGGAGGCTTTCAGGCCGCCGGGCGTATCGCGCCAGCCTTCCTCGCTGATGGTCACCAGTGTGCGCCCGTCATCAAGCGGCTCGAAGGCCATGGTCACCATGGTGTCGTAGTTCGCCGCTTCGGGCATCACGCCCGAGGAACTCACCTCGCCGCTTTCATGCGCGGCCCATTGCAGCACGATTTCCTTGTCCTTGACGACCCGCGTCACCTTGACCGGAAAACGGCCCGGAAAATCTGCGAAATCCCAGTAGACGGTCACGCCGGTTTCCAGCCGCCCCTCGGCACCGCCCGTGGTGAAATAGGCCGACAGCCGGTCCGGATTGGCCACGGCTTCGAAAACCTCGGAAACGGGTTTTGCAATGCGGCCCGCGATCTTGAATGACAGTCCCATGTCTCACTCCATACACAACAGAAATCACGGCACTGCCTTGCGCATGCGCCGCCAGCTTGCCTGGACGAAGAACCCGTGCCTGCCGGCAAATCCGAGCTACGCAAGGGTTCCTCCTTGTTCGCGGCTCCATAATGTTATAAAATCATAACATGTCAAGCACAGATGATTCGGACCGGATTTTCAAGGCGCTGGCGGATCACCGCCGCCGGCACATCCTCGATCTCCTGAAGGACAGCCCCAAGACGACGGGGGCGCTCTGCGCCGCGTTTCCCGACCTGGACCGCTGCACGGTCATGCAGCACATGCGGGTTCTGGAGGCGGCGGACCTCATCATCGTCCAGCGCAAGGGACGGGAGCGCTGGAACTATCTCAACGCTCTGCCGATCAAGAAAATCCACGACCGGTGGATCGGCGAATATGCGGAAAACGCGGTCAACATGCTGGACCGGCTCAAATCCGATCTGGAGACGCCCCCGAACTGACATCTCCTGCGTTGCGAAGACTTGAAAACCGGCCGGATTTCCTGCGCCTTCGCGCCTTGAATACGGCCCGCTCCAGAGCGGCCAGGGAAGTTAATATTTGGGTCCGTACCCTAGACGCGACACGGATGAGCGCGTATACAACACCCGCGCTTCAGCGCCAATCCGGCGCGTTTCAACTCATCAGACCAAGAAGGCATTTTCGCCATGAATCACGGTCTTTCCCGACCGAAAAATCAGATCCGCTGGCTGCTGCTGGAAGGCATTTCGCCGACCGCGCGCGCGGTTCTGGAAAAGAACGGTTACAACAACGTGGAAGTCCTGCCAGGCGCATTGGACAAGGACGCCCTCATTGAAAAGCTGCAGGGCGTCCAGATGCTCGGCATCCGCTCGCGCACCCAGGTAACGGACGAAATACTCGATGCGGCCAAGAGCCTTGTCGCGGTCGGCTGTTTCTCCGTCGGCACCAACCAGGTGGACCTGCACGGCGCGCTGACCCGCGGAATTCCCGTCTTTAACGCCCCCTTCTCCAACACCCGCTCGGTGGCCGAGCTGACGATCGCCGAGATCGTCATGCTGATGCGCGGCATCTTCCCCAAATCCTCCGCCGCCCATGAGGGCCGCTGGATGAAGAGCGCCGCCGGCTCCCATGAGGTGCGCGGCAAGACCCTCGGCATCATCGGCTACGGCAATATCGGCACCCAGCTGTCGAACCTGGCCGAAGCCATGGGGATGCGGGTCATCTATTTCGATCTGGTCGACAAGCTTCAGCACGGCAACGTGATGCCGACGGAGACGCTGGAGGAACTGCTCGGGGAATCCGATGTCGTTTCGCTCCACGTGCCGGACACGCAGGAGACGCGCAACATGTTCGGCGCGGATCAGATTGCCGCAATGAAGAAGGGCGCGTTCCTGATCAACAACGCCCGCGGCAAGGTGATCGATATCGAGGCCCTGGCCGCGGCCCTGAAGTCGGGCCATCTGGCGGGTGCGGCCATCGACGTCTTTCCGGTCGAACCCAAATCCAACAAGGACGAGTTCTTCTCCCCGCTGCGCGGCCTCGAAAACGTTATCCTGACGCCGCATATCGGCGGATCGACGGAAGAGGCGCAGGCCCGGATCGGCGAGGAAGTCTGCAAGCGGCTGGTCGAATATTCCGATGTCGGCTCCACCATCGGCGCCGTCTCCTTCCCCCAGGTTCAACTGCCCAAGGGCACGGACGCGACGCGCTTCATCCAGGTGCATCACAACGCCCCCGGCGCCATGCGCACGCTCAACGACCTCTTCACCCGGCACAACCTGAACATCTCCGCCCAGTATCTGCAGTCCTACCAGGACATCGGCTACGTGGTCATGGACGTGGACAGCCCGGTCGAAGATCCGGTGAAGATCCTGGAAGAAATCCGCACCCTGCCGAATACCATCCGGGCCAGACTGCTCAACCGGGTCTGACCCGCAAGCTACGGAATGGAAAAGCCCCCGGCGGACGGACTGCCGGGGGCTTTCGTTTTTGTTGACGGTTCCCTTGCCTCGTCGCCCCGGACAGAGCCAAGCGTGCCGGAACGATGAAATCCGAAATGTTCCGGCAGGCTTGAGACCGCCTGCCGCTCCAGTCAGATCACGGACCGGCCACCCGGTTCCGGCCCTGTTTCTTTGCCTCGTAAAGGCGAACATCAGCCCGCTGGAACAGGTCCTCTATGTTTTCGCCGTCCACCGGCGCACTGGAGATCCCGATGCTGACGGTAACCTTTTCGGGCAGATAAATGGTGCTGAACCGCTCGATGCTCTTCCTGATCCGTTCGGCCATCGAGACGGCTCCCTCGGCAGGCAGGCGCTCGCACAGCAGGACGAACTCCTCGCCGCCGACCCGGTAGAGATGATCGTCCGAGCGCAGGTTCTCCTTCAACATCCGGGCAATGGTCGTCAGAACCTTGTCGCCGACCTGATGGCCGTGGCGGTCGTTCACCTGCTTGAAATGGTCGATATCGATTACCAGGAGGGAAAGGGTCCGGCCGTCCTTCAGGCTCCGCGCCAGGATTTCCGGCGCTTCCTGGTCGTACTGGCGGCGATGCAGGGTTCCGGTCAGGTGGTCGTAGGAGGTCGCCTCCAGAAGGTCTTCGTAGCGCTCGCGGTAAGTCAGCACCTGGAAAACGTCTTTCAATGGCCGGTTGGTCAGCCAGCCCCGCTCGTCATTGAAGAACTTCAGGTAGGCGACGAAGAACCCGGTATAGACAACGGTCGCAATCATCTTGGCGACCCAGCCGCCGAAGAATACATGCCACGGCGCGCCGGAGACATAGTGCAGCGCCAGGAAAAAGCCGGCCTGGTCGAATGTCAGGACCGCGGCGCCGCAAATCAGGAACCGCAGCGCCGGATTGCGGCCGACCCAGACCCCTATTCGCTCGTAGAGGACGATGATCGCAATGGAATCGATGAACAGCAGGATGGTTCCCCAGACCATCAGGAGGCCCATTTCGTCCACGAAGGCGATGTCCGGAATGCGGCCGTCGGTGACGACGACCGTATCGTGGTTTCTCAGGATCATGACCAGAGCGACGATCAGAAAATTGCCGATCAGCAGGCCATAGATCGGTTGGCGCGCCACCAGCGCGTCTTCGCGGATATAGAGCAGGAGGATCATCAGCAGCTTGCCGGAAAACAGTACGGTCGATCCCGGCGAGACGATCCCGAACGGCAACTGGATATAGAAGACACTGGCGAGATAGGTTTCCAGGAAGTGCATGACGCCGAGCGCGCACATGAAAACGCCGATACCGATCGTCCCGCGGACGCGAAGCAGGCTCATCATCACCGCGAAATAAACCGCCGCCTGGGCGAACATGAGAAACGCATTGTAGATCGCCATGGGCGCGTCAGGGCTCCACTTTTGGTTGGGGCCATAATGTATGCATCGATTCCCTCACCAGGTCATGTCCACGTGAGCCGCCCGGCGAACCGTGACGAAGCCCGGTTGGCCCGATGACTGGCTCTGGAGAAGTAAGGGAATCCGATTTCTTCACGTGACGATGCAGGAACAATATGAAAACAGCCTTGTTGGCCGCAGTTAACCACCAAAAGCAGATTACGTCATCAGTATTACAAATTACTTCGGTGAAAATAGAGGCCTTGGGATCGGGTCGTCACCACCGGAATGCGAAGGCAGAGCGCCGCCCTTCGACATCGCAACCGGGCAATCCGAATGCAACGGAATCGAAGCTTCGGCAACAAGGGTGTTTGATGGTAGGTAACGCTGTAGCGCGTTTCCAGAACGGAGTCTGCGGCATGATTCTGCCCCGGGATGAAAAACCCGTCACCGGCAATCTGATCGTCTTCGACGCCATCTGTGTCCTGTGTTCCGGCTTTGCGCGGTTCATGGCGACCCACGACAAGAATGCAGGCTTCAGGTTCGTGGATGCCCATTCCGAAACCGGCCGCGCGCTCTACCGCCGCTACGGTCTCGATCCGGACCTGATGGAGAGCAATATCGTCATCCTGGACGGCAACGCCTATACAAGGATGGCCTCGTTCACCGCCGCAATGCGCAGTCTCGGCTGGCCGTGGCGGCTTTTCACCGTCCTTGATCTCCTGCCCGCAAAAGTCGCCGACTGGCTCTATGACCGAATCGCGCAGAACCGCTATCGTGTCGGCTGGCGCTCATGTCCCCTTCCCTCCCAAGAGATCAAGGACCGGCTGATTGACTGAAGCAGTTTCGACCCGGCGGATGGTGATCCTCGGCGGATATGGGGTTTTCGGCGGCAGGTTGGCCGAAGCGTTGCTTCGTTCATCCCGGTTCGAGGTGATCGTCGCCGGGCGCAGCCTTGAACAGGCGGAACGCTTCTGTGCGCAAACTGGCGGGACGCCGGCTGTGCTGGACCGTGAGGCAGCGGATTTTCCGGCTGCCCTGGCTGCGCTGTCACCGTTCATCACCGTGGATGCGGCCGGTCCCTTCCAGGCCTATGGCGGCAATCTCTACCGGGTGGCCGAGGCCGCACTGAAAACCGGCAGCCACTATCTCGATCTGGCGGACGACGGCGCATTCACGAGAGGCATCCACGCGCTCGACCGGCAGGCGAAAGCGGCCGGCTGCGTAGTGCTGTCAGGCGTGTCGAGTGTTCCGGCGCTATCCTCGGCCGCCGTGGAAACGCTAAAAACGGACTTCACGCGCCTGGATCTGATCGAGAGCACCATCCTGCCCGGCAACCGTGCCCCGCGCGGGCTGTCCGTCATCCGGGCGATCCTTGCGCAAGCGGGCCGGCCGCTCGTCATCACGAGAGACGGTATTCGCCAGACGGTGTCCGGCTGGTCGGGCCTTCGGAAACGCAGGCTCGGGCGTGCGGGCGATGGCGGCCTGCCGCCACGTTGGTCGTCCTTCATAGGCGCTCCGGATCTCATCCTGTTTCCGGATCACTATGGCGCGCGGACGGTTCTGTTCCGCGCCGGCCTGGAACTGCCGCTCATGCATCTCGGCCTCTGGGGCCTTTCCTGGCTGGTCAGGCTCGGGCTGATCCGCTCGCTGGAACATGCCGCAAAGGCCCTTCAATGGACCGCGAACCGGCTGAAACCGCTCGGCACCGACCGCGGCGGCATGGAAGTCAGGGTTTGCGGATCCGATCTCCAGGGGCGGCCCCTTTCGCGCTGCTGGACGCTGATTGCCGAGGCCGGTGACGGGCCGCACATTCCGGCGGTCGCTGCCACGGTTCTTTGCGAACGGATTTCCGGAGACGCCGTGCAACCGGGTGCTCGCCCCTGCCTGGGCGAATTTACGCTTCGCGAAGCAGACGCCGCGATGGCGCCTCTCAATGTCAGAACATTCATGTCGGCCGATACGCGGCCAACGCTGTTCCAGCAGGTCCTCGGCGACACCTTCGCTAATTTGCCGCAGCCGATCCAGGCGCTGCACACGGTCTATGACCGCCGCCACTGGGCGGGACAGGCCAAGGTGACCAGGGGCCGCTCGCTCCTTGGCAATCTGCTGTGCCGGATGGTCGGGTTTCCGCCCGAGGCGGCAGAGACGCCCGTGAGCGTAGGGATCGACCGACACCAGGACGGCGAAACCTGGCGACGCTGTTTCGGCAGCAAGGCATTCACGTCGCACCTGTGTGCAAGGGACGACACCGGGTCGGGCCATATCCGTGAACGATTCGGCCTGGTGAGGTTCGACATCGATCTTCATCTTGAAGACGGACAGCTTCACTATCCGGTTCGCCGCGGAACGCTCCTGGGGCTGCCCCTGCCGAAATGGCTCCTTCCGGTCAGTGCAGCGACGGAGTTCGTAACGGACGACAGGTTTCACTTCGATGTAAAACTTTCCCTGCCGGGGATCGGTTTGCTGGTTCACTATCAGGGCTGGCTTGAAGAGGCTCGGCCGGAAGACCTGCGCCCTTCCGGCGCCGTTCACGCTGAGGCTTTGAATTGCCGGCCCGGCGTGACACCGAGGAGAACGGAGCGCGCCGAACCATGACCGGAGTTCTGCTCCAACATTTCCCGGAGCGTCTTGTCAGCCGACCGGACAACATTGTCCCTAGAGACAATTTCCTGTTTGACTTCAATGGCTTTTGGTCCAAATCTGCAAAGATGCCCTAATTTCTTGAATCAATCTCGCAACCGCTTCACCCGGAATTTTAACAATGCCTTCCGTCTCCCGTCTCTCCGTGAACGTCAATGCCGTCGCTATGCTGCGCAACCGCCGCGACCTGCCGTGGCCGAGCGTGATCGGCCTTGCGGCGATTGCGATGGAAGCCGGAGCGAAAGGGATTACCGTTCATCCGCGCCCCGACGAACGCCATATCCGCAAGTCGGATGTGTTCGACCTGGCGGAGTTGATCGAAGACCGCTTTCCCAACAAGGAATTGTGCCTGGAAGGCTATCCTTCCGACGATTTTCTCAAACTGGTGGAAGATGCCCGGCCGGAGCAGGTGCTCTTCGTGCCGGACGCGCCGGACCAGACCACATCCGACCACGGCTGGGATTTTGCAAAGGACACCGGTGCACTGGAAAGCGCGATTGCCGCTGTCAGGGAATGGGCCGTCACCGTCTCGCTTTTCTGCGATCCGGATCCCGCCGCTCCTGAACACGCCGCTCGGATCGGGGCTGAACGCATCGAGATCTACACCGGGCCCTTTGGCGCCTGTTATGACGACCCTGCCCAGGCCGCGAGGGAACTGGATCGAGTTGTCGCCGCAGCAGAAGCCGCGCGTGCGTGCGGACTGGGCGTCAATGCCGGACACGACCTGACGGTCGAGAACATTCCGGCGCTGATCGCCAGGGCCCCCTTCATTCGCGAAATGTCCATCGGCCACGGCTTCACCGCGGACGCACTGGTCTACGGGTTCGGGGCGAGCGTCCAGCGCTTCAGGAGAGCCATGGGTGAACTGTGACCATACGCTCCCTGCCCCGCAACGTCCCCTTCCTGCAATCTGCTGTTCCTGTCATCTGTTGAGAATTCCCCATGCCCATCGATCTCTGGCTCGTCTTCGTCGCCGTCTCGCTGATCCCCGCGATCAGCCCGGGCCCCGCCGTCATGCTGGCGATTTCCAATACGCTTCGCTTCGGCCGGAACGCGACGCTTGCCTCCGCCACCGGCAATGCCGTCGGCCTTGTGGTGATCGGCTACGCCGTCGCCCTCGGTTTCGGAGCCCTGATGGCAACGTCGGCGGTCGCCTTCACGGTGCTGAAACTCATCGGCGCGGCCTATCTGATTTATCTCGGCATCAAGGTCTGGCGCGACAAGTCCGGCTTTCACCTCCAGGACGGCCTGCCCGCGGCACGCAACAGCGGCTGGAAGCTGTTCCTGCAGGCGTTTCTGGTATCGGTGACCAATCCCAAGGCCATCCTCGTAATCACCGCGCTCTTTCCGCAATTCATGCGGCCCGACGGCATCGACTTGGCCGAGATCTCGATCCTCTCCTTCACCTACGCCGCGCTTTGCTTCCTCAACCATGCGACTATCGCATTCGCCGGCGCACATATGCGCCGCTTCCTGACGTCCGCCAGGCGCATGCGTTGGGTGCGCCGGATCACCGGCGGACTGTTCGTCGGCTTCGGCACGGCGCTCGCGACAGCCTCCCGCTGAACGAAACCACCGCCCGTCACACCAACCGGATCGGTACCTTGCCTGTCAAGATCCTGACCTTCTGCGGCAGCCTGCGTGCTGCCTCCTCCAATCTGGCGCTGTTGCAGGCCGTCGAACGGCTCGCCCCGGCAGGTATCTGCGTCAGCAGATATACCGGCATTACCGGTCTGCCACATTTCACGCCGGACCAGGATGAAGACGCACTTCTGCCGCAGCCCGCGCGGGATCTGCGGACCCAGGTCGCGGCGGCCGACGGTCTTCTTTTCGCGGTACCCGAATACATGCATGGTCTACCCGGAAGCTTTAAGAACACCCTCGACTGGATGGTCGGCTGCCAGCGGTTTCCCGGCAAACCCGTCGCCCTTGCCCATGTCACCGCCCGCCATGCCTTCGCCCCGGCACAACTGGAGGAGATTCTCCGGACAATGGCGGCACGCATCGTTCCGGATGCGGGCATTCATCTTGGCCTCTCGTCCAACAGGCTCGACGCGGACATGATATGTGCCGACGCGAGCCACGCGGCAGTAATCAGGACTGCCCTGGAGAATTTTCAAAGGTCAGTTCAGTCGAAGGAATTTGAATAAACCGCAGGTTTATGGTTTTCTACTGTCGAAAGCTTTGGTTTAAGCCTCCACAGCCAGGAGCGATCGGATGGCCGCGATCATCAATCCCTTCCACGGGCGGATAGGCCGTCTCCAATGGTGGCTGCTTCAGTTCGTGATTTTCGCGTTTGCCGTCGCCGGTCTGCTGGTCACGATTTTTCTGTTTGCCGAATCCGGCGCGCCGGCAGGGCCTCAGACGGTCAATGAACAGGCCAGCCTCCTGCTCATCGCTTTTCTTGTCGTCAACATGAACTTCTCAACCTGCATCAACAGGTTGAGAGACACCGGGCGAAGCGGGTTCTGGTATCTCACCTTCCTGCTTCCGGCGGTCGGCACCGGGCTGATGATCTATTTCTGCGGCGTGGAACCGGGAAAGAAGCTTTCAACGCCGGCCGAGCCTGATAGCCGCCTGCACATCATCACCTGATGCCGCCCGTCCGGAGCCGCAGGCAAGCCGGGATCAGGCAGCCGCCGCTTCCGCACGCTTCATTTTCTGATGCTCGTCTTCCACCATGCCCATCTTCCAGTAGCCGGAAATATAGGTGTCTTTCTTTTCCACCTTGAGCTCGTTGTGCAGGTAATCCCGCAAGGCGCGGATGACTGAGCTTTCGCCGGCGATGCAGGTCTGGACGATCCCGGCAGGCCAATCCAGCGCCTTGACGAAATCGACCTGAGCGGTCGACGGCACGTGCGCGTCTTCCTGGATCAGCCAGTGCACCTCGACGGCTGCCGGTGCCGTTATCTCGCGGATATCCTCCCTCAACGGCACCTCGAAGACGGCAATCCCCCGGGCATCCTGCGGCATGGCCTCGAGCGTCGCCTCGGCGACCGGCATGGCAGACAGATCGGCCGCGATCAGATACCAGTCGGCGTAGTATTCGGTAATCTTCGGCTGGCTGGGGCCGAGAAATCCCAGAAACGAGCCTTCGCGGGCCTGCTGCGCCCAGCTGCTTGCCGGGCCTTCGTCGCCATGGGCAACGAAGTCGATATCCAGTTCAAGGCTGTCGCGGCGAAACGCACGGATCGTGTAGGTCCTGACCGGATGAACCTTCTCCTCCGGCCGGTCGGTGGCAAAATGCGCTGCGAAAGCCTCCCTGCTCTCGCCCTCGCGCGGCAGGAGAAGCTTGCAATTGGCCCCCTCGTGGCCTTCCGGGAAGCCCTCCAGCTCCGGCCCGGCAAAGGTGACGCGGATCATGTTCGGGCTGAGGTAACGGGCTGACTGGACGTTGAGAATTCTGGGGCTGCGTTTCGGGCGGTCGGCCACGGGCATCTCCTAAATGATGAGTATTTCACTCATAATTAGCACCCAAGCAGAAGAAACTGAAGAGCCGCAGCGTTCGAAAATGTCTGACAGACCGTCACCCATACGGCTTCAGGTCTCCCGAAACCGCAAAAGCGCGCCGCTTGACCGGTGCGTGGCCCAGGATGCCGACGAACCACGTCTATTGCGTTGTCGTCCCGGCCAGGCGAAGCGCGAGCCGGGACCGGAGAGCCGCAAGTCCTTGCCCTTTGTCCGATAGACCTCGGCTCACCGATCCCGGATCTCCGCTCCGCCCGGAATTACGATGTGAGGGTTTGTCGTCCCCGAAAAGTCGTCACTCGCGGATGATCGGTTCTTTCAGGTCTTCCGGCTTCTTTTCCTTGATGACCTCCCAGTTCAGCGTGGCCTTCCGGATATAGCCCGGAATGTCTTCTTCAAAGCGGTCCTGAACCTTCAGGGAATTGTTGAGGTAAAGCTTGCCGTCGACGATCGACCAGGCATCCGGAACGACCGGAACCTTGAAGCCCATGGCGGCGCCAAAGGCGCAGAAGCCGCCATATTGCGGGGCATATTTGGCCGGATCGGCCACGAACGTGTCGCGGTTTTCCGCAGACGCGAATTTCCATGTCACATCGTCATATTCGGCCGTGAACTCATCCGACCCGGCAACCGGCTTGCCCTCCGTGAAATAGGCGACTGGATCCGTCCCGCCAATGGCGGCACCGTCCTTGGTGAAGGTGGTGATTTCATCGGCGGAGGCGGTAAAGGCGGCTGCGGAGAAAAGAGCGGTCAGTCCCAGAAGAACGGACTTGGACGTGTAGAGCGGCATGGTTCGTCTCCATCGGCGGTAAGAAGGGCATTTTCCCGGTGGCGCGCTTGGCCGACACGAAAATGTGCCGAACGGCTCCGGAAGGCCAATCAACCGTGATCACAGAGTTGCCAGCGGGCGGCGAGCAGGTCGTGATCGTTCAAACACCCGGAAGTCCCCGGAGCGCCGCCGGGTCACGGGGTGCAACCAGGCCGAGGACGAGATAGATCGCGGTTTCGATGTCGTCCGGCGTGATGGCGATATTGCGCAAGAGCAGGCGGAAATAGATCAGCCCCAGCAGCAGGTCGATCCGCGTTTCCATATCCGCCTCGAAGGGCGTGGCGATGAAGATCTGGCGCATGATCAGGCGGCGCCGGTTCTCCGCTTCATCGAATACGCTCGCCAGCGCCGGCACATGCCGGTGGGGAACGAGAGCACGGACTGCGCCGCCCAGCGGCGTGTCCTGCAGGGCGGTCGCCGTGTTCGTCAGACATTGCCTCAGATCCTCCGCAACGCTGCCCCGCTGCGGCGCGGCAGGATTGGCCTCTTCCAGGCCGTGCTCGACGGCGGCTGCAACGAGGCTGGCCTTGTCGCCGTAACGCCTGTAAACGGCCTGCTTGCTCGTTTGCGCCCGGGCGGCGACTGCCGCGATGGTGGTCTTCTCATAGCCATGGGCAGCCAGCTCCGAAAGCGTCGCCTCCAGCAATGCGGAGGTCACACGGCTTTCGCGCGGTCGTCCGGCGGCTTCTGTCCGCATCGTTGCTTCCGTTTCGGTACCCATTGGAACCGTAATAGGGAGATTGACGGCCAACGACAAGCCTTAGGGCTTGAGTTTGATCGCCGCCCGCCGCAAAGAGATCAGGACCCCGTGCGCAGGATCTGCGCGCCGAACCAAACGAGGACCCAATGTCTGTTGATACCGATACGGTAAAACGCGTTGCCCGGCTGGCCCGGATCAAGGTGAGTGACGACGACGCCAACCGCATGACAGGCGAATTGAACGCCATTCTCGGCTTTGTCGAACAGCTGAACGAGGTGGATATCGAAGGCGTGGAGCCGCTCACCTCCGTGGTCGAACAGACCATGAAGAAGCGCAATGACGGCGTCACGGACGGCGGCAAGGCCGCTGAAATCACATCGAATGCGCCGGCATCCGACGACAATTTCTTCGTCGTGCCTAAAGTCGTCGAATAACCGGGAAGCTCGTTGCAATGACCGACCTTACAAAACTTACGATCGCCGAGGCCCGTGAAGGCCTGAAGAACAAGGACTACACGTCGCTGGAGCTGACCGACGCGTTTATCGGCAACATCGAAGCGGCGAACAAAGCGCTGAACGCCTATGTGGCGGTGACGGCCGATCAGGCCCGTGACATGGCCCGGGCCTCCGACGAGCGCATTGCCAGGGGCGAAGCCGGAGCACTGGAGGGCATTCCGCTCGGCATCAAGGACCTGTTCGCCACCAAGGGCGTTCATACCCAGGCCTGCAGCCATATCCTGGACGGCTTCAAGCCGCCTTACGAATCCACCGTCACCGCCAATCTTTGGGCCGACGGCGCGGTGATGCTCGGCAAGCTGAACATGGACGAGTTCGCCATGGGCTCTTCCAACGAGACCTCCTACTACGGCAGCGTCGTCAATCCGTGGCGCAAGAAGGGCTCCAACCAGGACCTGGTGCCGGGCGGCTCGTCCGGGGGCTCGGCAACCGCCGTGGCAGCCCGCATGTGCATGGGCGCGACGGCAACCGACACCGGCGGTTCCATCCGCCAGCCGGCCGCCTTTACCGGCACCGTCGGCATCAAGCCGACCTACGGCCGGTGCTCCCGCTGGGGCATCGTCGCCTTCGCCTCTTCGCTCGACCAGGCCGGCCCGGTCGCCCATACGGTGCGCGACAGCGCGATCCTGCTGAAATCCATGGCATCCGTCGACCCGAAGGACACCACCTCCGTGGATGTCTCGGTGCCAGACTACGAGGCCGCCATCGGCCGGTCGGTCAAGGGCCTGAAGATCGGCATCCCGGCCGAATACCGCATGGAAGGCATGCCGGACGAAATCGAAGAGCTCTGGCAGAAGGGCATCGAGTGGCTGAAGGATGCAGGCGCCGAGATCGTCGACATTGCCATGCCGCACACCAAATACGCCCTGCCGGCCTATTACATCGTCGCCCCGGCGGAAGCCTCTTCCAACCTCGCCCGTTATGACGGCGTGCGCTACGGGCTGCGCGTACCGGGCAAGGACATTGTCGACATGTACGAGAACACCCGCGCCGAAGGCTTCGGCGAAGAGGTGAAGCGCCGCATCCTGATCGGCACCTATGTGCTCTCGGCCGGCTACTACGACGCCTACTACCTCAAGGCTCAGAAGGTCCGCACCCTGATCAAGCGCGACTTCGACGCCGCTTGGCACAATGGCGTCGATGCCATCCTGACGCCGGCAACCCCGTCCGCCGCCTTCGGCATCGCCGACCAGGACCTCCACTCCGACCCGGTGAAGATGTACCTGAACGACATCTTCACCGTCACCGTGAACATGGCCGGCCTGCCCGGCATTTCGGTTCCGGCAGGCCTCGACAAGAGCGGCCTGCCGCTCGGCCTGCAGCTGATCGGCAAGCCCTTCGAGGAAAGCACGCTCTTCCAGATCGGCCAGGTCGTCGAAGACGCCGCCGGCTCGTTCGAGCCGGAAAAGTGGTGGGGGTAAGCGCCTGAAGCTCCAACAATGTCGCTCCGGGCAACCGCCCGGAGCGACACGACAGGAGACCGTCCATGCATGACATCGAGACCGTCGTCGTCGGAGCCGGGGTGATCGGCCTTGCCTGCGCCAGGGCGCTGGCCTTGACGGGGCGCGAGGTCATGGTGCTGGAACAGCACGGGCTGATCGGCTCGGAGACAAGCGCGCGCAATTCGGAAGTCATTCATGCCGGGATCTATTATCCGACGGGCAGCCTGAAAGCGCGGCTCTGCGTTTCCGGCAAGGAGCTGCTCTACCGCTTCTGCGCGGAGAACGGCGTCGGGCACGAGCGCATCGGCAAGCTGATCGTTGCCGCCAGCAAAGCCCAGCTCAAGGACCTTGAGCGGATCAGACGGAAGGCGGCGGAGAACGGCGTCACCGACCTTGTCTTCCTCGATCGGCGGCAACTGGAGGAAAGCGAACCGGCCCTTGCCTGTCAGGGCGCCCTCCTCTCTCCGTCGACGGGCATTATCGACAGCCACGGCTTCATGCTCGCACTTCAGGGCGGACTGGAGGCCGCGGGCGGTCAGGTGGTGCTGAATACCCGTGTTGAACGCATCGAGACGCTTCCCGGCGGCGGCTTCCGGGTGCATGCGGCCACGGGAGGGACCGAAACCCATGCGCTCACCTGTAGGGAACTGATCGTTGCCGCTGGCCACGGCACGCCGGCCGTGATGAGCGACCTGCCGCAGGCCCGCGCACCCGAGACCTTTCTCGCCAAGGGCAGCTATTTCAAGCTCCAGGGCAAGGCCCCGTTCTCAAGGCTGATCTATCCCGTCCCGGAACCTGGCGGCCTGGGCGTGCATCTGACGTTCGACCTGCAGCATCAGGCGCGTTTCGGGCCGGACGTGGAATGGGTCGACAGCCTCGATTATCCGGTCGACCCGGCGCGCGGCGACAAGTTCTACGCTGCGATAAGGGCCTACTGGCCGGATCTGGCGGACGGCTCCCTCGTCCCGGACTATTCCGGCATACGGCCCAAGATCGCCGGCCCGGGCGAGCCTGCCGCCGATTTCCACATCGACGGTCCGCCCGCCCATGGCATCCCCGGACTGGTCGCGTTCTACGGCATGGAATCGCCCGGACTGACCTCGGCGCTGGCCATCGGAAATCTGGTCACGTCGCTTCCTTGAGACCGCCCGAAAGACTCCGTAAATCTGCCTAAAAAATGTCCCATTGACTGTATCAGCCGTTGAGATATGAACGAGCTGGCGGACAATGCTGCAATGCACTGAAATACCACTTTTTGGCCGGTATTTCTCCTTAAAATCGCTACACTGCCTGTGCTCATTCAGACTTAATGAGAAAAAGAATTCTTTAATTTCAACAAGGTGTCAAACGTCGTGATCAATCGGCGCAATTTTTTGTACGCAACGGCCCTGGCTGCAGGCTCGCTGGCAGGCGGTGCATGGCCGACCGTTGCCCTCGCTGAGAACGGCGCTCCCGCTGAAGGCGGTGCAGCTTTCTCGCCTGGTCAGAAGTTCGACTTCGAAGCTCTGGTGGGGCGCATGAAGGCAAAGGCCGGTGAAGCTTACGCGCCGGCGACGCCTGCGCTGCCGGGAAACCTGGCCGAAATGACCTACGACCAGCACCGGGCCATCCGGTTCCGGCCGGAACGGTCGGTCTGGCAGGATACGCCCAGTAACTACCAGGTGCAGGCCTTCCATCCTGGCTGGCTGTTCAAGGAGCCCGTCGAGCTTTACGAAATCGCGGAACGAGAAATCCGTCCTATCCATTTCACCGGCGCGGATTTCGAGTACCGCAAGCCGCTCGATCCGGCACATTTCAAAAACGTCGAACTGCCGGGCATCGCGGGATTCCGGCTCCACCATCCCCTCAACACGCCGGACTATTTCGACGAGCTCATCGTCTTCCTCGGTGCCAGCTACTTCCGCGCCCTGGGCAAGGGCACCGTCTATGGCCTGTCCGCAAGGGGATTGGCCGTCGACACCGCCATTGCCGGACCGGAGGAATTTCCGAGATTCACCAGGTTCTATCTGGAGCGTCCGGCGGAAGGCGCTGCCGAAATGCGCCTCTATGCGGAGCTTGAAAGCAATCGCGTCGCGGCCGCCTATCAGTTCGTCATCAAGCCGGGGATCAACACCGTCGTTGAGGTCGATGCCCGCATCTTCCTGCGGGACGATGTCGAAAGACTGGGCATCGCTCCTTTGACCTCGATGTTCCTGTTCGGCGAAAACGACCGGGTAGGTTTCGACGACTACAGGCCGGAGGTCCATGACAATGACGGCCTCCTGATCCTGCGCAAGAGCGGACAGCGCCTCTGGCGGCCGGTCCGCAATCCGGAAGCCCTGTCGCTGTCCTTCTTCGGAGAAAAAGATCCTGCCGGGTTCGGTCTTTTGCAACGAGATCGCAGTTTCGAGCGTTACCAGGACACCGAAGCCAAATATCAGAGCCGGCCATCCCTCTGGATCGAGCCGGTGAATGGTTGGGGCGACGGTAGTGTGATGCTCGCCGAAATCCCTGCAGAGAAGGAGATCTACGACAATATCGTTGCGTTCTGGGTCCCGGAAGGCAAGACGGAAGCCGGCTCCGAACACCGTTTTGCCTACCGGATGATCTGGGGACGAGATCCCGAACCCGGCACGGAACTGGCACAGGTTGTCAGGACCGCCACCGGGCACGGCGGGGCTGCCGCATCCGATCCCGATCCCAAAATCCGCAAGTTTGTGGTGGAGTTCGACGGCGAGGCCATTTCCGGCCTTGGTGCGGACGCACCGCTGAAACCCCGCCTTTCGATCCAAAACGGCACTGCGAAACATCATTTCGTGCAGCGCCTGGAAGGCGGAACCTGGAGGGCCGTTCTGGACGTTGAACGGGATGACTTGAAAATCCCGGTCGAATTCGTTCTGGCCCTGCAACTCGATGGAGCCGATGTAACTGAAACATGGATGTATCAGTGGAGTGGAAACTCATGACATCGCGTGAGAAACTTGCCATGAGCGCTAATTCGGATCCGAGCGAATGCGCATCTGTGTGTGAAGAAATCCGCCAGGTGATGAAGCGGCCGGATCTTTCCGACGACGTTCTTCTTCATGCCCTGTCCGGGCATTACGATCAGGACAACAGTCTCACCCCCGGTGCGCTTGCGGCCGGACAAGGTCTTCCCGAAGAGCGGGCGAGCGTCATCCGGACCATGATCGTTCCCCCGCCCAGGCACGGGCTCGAAATGCCGGCCCACGACCTCGCCCCGCCCCTGTCCGTGCGGTTCGCCCCCGTCATTGCGCGCTGGCAGAGGGTCCTGGCGGCGGGAAGACCCCAGCTGAAACGGGCACCGGCGGTAACAAGGAGCCGCTGACATGCAGCACCCAGCCGGTGACGCCGCCTGGTCAGCGCATTTCCGGCGTCTGGCCATGGGGACGATCGCAGTGTGCCTGACCACGGCGGCTTCCTTCATGTTCGCTATCGTGGTTCAGGCCGATGGGTTCGACTGGCTTGACGTCGTGCGCATCGGCCTGATGGCCATTGCGGCGTTCTGGCTGGCCTGGGGCGCCTGCATCGCCCTTTTCGGCGTTCTCTTTCCGACAGACGAACCCGTGCGAACTGTGGCGCGGCCGAAGGGCCGCACTGCCGTTCTCATGCCGATCTACAACGAGGCGACCGGCCCGGTCTTCGCGCGGGTCGGGGCGATCATGAAGTCGGTCGACGCGCTCGCCGACGCCGACTGTTTTGACTTCTACGTCCTTTCGGACACCACGAAACCGGATGTCGCGGCAAAGGAGCAGCGCGCCTACGAGCAGCTTCTGATCAAGCAGCAGGCCGGCGGACGGCTGTTCTACCGCCGCAGGGAGAAGAATATCGGCCGCAAGGCGGGCAATATCGCGGACTTCCTGCAGACCTCGGGCGGTGCCTATGACTACATGCTGGTTCTGGACGCGGACAGTCTGATGGATGGCGGGACCATTATCGAAATGGTCCGGCGCATGGAGGCCGATCCGCGCCTCGGCATCCTGCAATCCCTTCCCCAGATCATCCGGCTCGACACGCTGTTCGGCCGTCTCCTGCAGTTCGCGACCTGCCTTTACGGCCCCTTTTTCGCACGCGGCCTTGCGGCCGTTCAGGGCGTGGAAGGAACCTATTGGGGTCATAACGCCCTGATCCGCACGAGGGCTTTTGCCGCCGCCTGCGGCATGGCCTCGCTGAAAGGCGAACCGCCGTTCGGCGGGCAGATCCTGAGCCACGACACGGTTGAAGCCGCCATGATGGCGCGCGAGGGCTGGAAAGTGCGCCTCGATCCGGATCTGACCGGATCCTACGAGGAAGCGCCGGCGAACATGGTCGACTACGCCAAGCGCGACCGGCGCTGGTGCCAGGGCAACCTGCAGCACAGCCGCATCCTGGCCGCACCCCGCTTCCGCTTCTGGAACCGGATCTCCATCATGCAGGGCATCTTTGCCTATCTCGCCTCGCCCATCTGGTTCCTGTTCCTGCTGGCCAGTCTCGCAGCGCCGCTGGTGGCGCCGCCTCCGGTCTATTTCGACGGCCGTTCGCCCTTCCCGGTGTTTCCGCACCCGGAAACGGCAATCGCCCTCGCCCTGCTCTTCGGACTGGTCGCGCTGTTGATCCTGCCGAAGCTGCTGCTGGTCGCCAGAGCCCTTCTGGGAGGTGACGCCAGGGATTTTGGCGGCCCGGTACGGCTCGTCATCAGCTTCGTGGTCGAAATCCTCCTGACCTCGATCCTGGCTCCGATCCACATGATGTTTCACTGCCGCTCGGTTATGCAGGTGCTCACAGGCGCGGATTCCGGCTGGCCCGCGGCAGAACGCGACGACGGGTCCCTGCCCTTCGGCGCCGCGATGAGCGCCACCTGGTGGATGGCTTTGACCGGCATCGCGGGGGTCGGCTTCTCGCACTATTATGTGCCGGAACTGTTCTACTGGCTGCTGCCCGTCGCCCTGCCGCTGGTATTCGCGCCGCTGCTGGTGTGGATGACCGCGTCCGTCGCTATCGGCAAGGCGACCCGCTGGCTCGGAATACTGGCGGTTCCCTCCGACAGGCGGCCGGTTGAGATCGAAGCCGAAATGCGCAGCGTCCTGCAGGAAAGCGAACCGGCATCGGGCGCTGCTCGGGCCGTGGAAGGCGGCGTGGCGGCGGCTTAACCGGTTCGCTGGAGTTGTTCCGGGCTTCAGTGCACCCGGCCGGATTCGGCCTCCAGAATGCCGTCGGCATCAAGTCCGGCGATCGGCAGGCGCGTGTCGGTCGGAACGTCTCCGGACAGCTGCAGGGCAAGATAGCGGCCGCAGCACACGCGCAGGAAGCTTGTGAAATTGCCGAGGTCGTGCCCGGCATCGATGCTTTCGTGGTGCAGCCGTGTGATCAGCTGCACCACATTCATCCCGTCCCGTGCTGCTATTTCGTCGAGCACCTTCCAGAAAAACGTCTCCAGCCGCACCGAGGTGACCATGCCGTCGATGCGCAGGGATTTCGTCGTACTTTCCCAAAGCGCGGGATCAGAATCGATAAAAAGCTTGCACATGGCTTTCCTCCTGGGCCCGGCGCATGAGAGCCGGATCCTCACATGGTGACGAGCGAAGCGCAATCCTGGGAGATCACGTCGTCACGCCGCCATTGAAGCAGCCGCCTTGCCGCCCAACACCGCATTGAACTGGGAGAGCCATGCCGGATGCGCCGGCCACGCCGGGGCGGTGACAAGATTGCCGTCGGTCACGGCGGCATCGATCGCGATCTCGGCATAGGTCGCGCCGGCAAGTTCCACTTCCGGACGGCAAGCCGGATAAGCGGAGACGGTGCGGCCCTCGATGACCTTCGCGGCGGTCAGGATCTGCGCGCCATGGCAGATCGCCGCCACCGGCTTGCCCTCCTCCATGAAATACCGAACGGCCTTGAGAACATCCGCGTCGAGCCGCAGATATTCCGGCGCACGCCCGCCCGGAATGACGATCGCGTCATAGGCTGCGACATCGACATCGGCAAAACTGGCGTTCAGCGTGAAATTGTGGCCGCGCTTTTCGCTGTAGGTCTGGTCGCCTTCGAAATCGTGGATGCAGGTGGCCACCGTCTCGCCCGCCTTCTTTCCCGGGCAGACCGCGTCGACCTCATAGCCCATGGCAAGCAGCGTCTGGAACGGCACCATGGTCTCGTAGTCCTCGGTGAAGTCCCCGGTAATCATCAGAATTTTCTTGGCAGTCATGCTTCTTCCTCCCATGCAAAATTTGGCAGAAGAAAACCGTAGCAGCGGACGGGAATGAACGGGTATTACGGGATTACTACAGGTTGATTTTCCGCCACTGCGAGGGCCGGCTTGCAAAGCCGGCCTGCCTGCAAATTCCCCCTTGACCTCCCCCCGTCGTGATGTCATAACCCCTGCGAACCGTACCGTACGGTTCAGCGCCTGAATGCCGTTCAACACAGACCGACCTTTGAAAAATGCCGTCAACCGCTTTTGACATCGCCACCTCCCGCACGGATGCAGCGCCGGAGTTCTCGCCGCGCCAGCAGGTGGTTCTGCAACACGCCCTGACATTGCTGGTCGAAGGCGGGGAAAAGGCGTTGACGACGGCCGGGCTCGCCCGCACGGCCAGTTGCTCGAAGGAAAGCCTCTACAAGTGGTTCGGCGACCGCGACGGTCTTCTGGCGGCCGTCGTCGCCTATCAGGCAAGCCAGGTGCAGTTTCCCTCCGAAGCCGGTGCGACGGCGGACGCCGCGACCTTCCGCGCTCACGTGACCGCGTTTGTCGAAGCTCTGCTCGCGGTCCTGTTCTCGGAGACCTCTCTGGCGCTGAACCGCCTCGCCATCGGCCAGTCCAACACCAATTCCAACCGGCTCGGCCAGTTGCTTCTGGTGCGCGGCAAGCACATGATTTCCGCCCGCGCCCGCGCCATGCTGGAAAGCGGCCGCCGCCACGGACTGTTGAAATTCGACAAGGCCGAAGACGCCTACCAGGTGCTCTACGGCCTTGCGATCCGCGACGTTCACGTCCGTCTCCTGCTCGGCGAATCCGCCGGCCCGGCGGAGAAGGATCTCAAAACCCAGGCCGAAACGGCTGTGGACCGCTTTTACCGGCTGTTCGAGGCTTGACGGCCCCGGACGGCAGGGCATCAACCAGACACAACAAGGACCGGCATCAAACCCGGCTATTTTCAAAGACAGAATGCAAACGGGAGAAAGGATACCCCATGCGCGTTTATTACGATCGTGACGCTGACATCAACCTGATCAAATCCAAGAAGGTCGCCGTTATCGGCTACGGTTCCCAGGGCCGCGCCCATGCCATGAACCTGAAGGACAGCGGCTGCACCGACATTGCCGTTGCGCTGCGCGAAGGGTCCACCACGGCTCTGAAGGCCGAAGCCGACGGCTTCAAGGTCATGTCCGTCGCCGAAGCCGCGGCGTGGGCCGACCTGATGATGATGGCCACTCCGGACGAGCTGCAGGCCGACATCTACAAGGACCACATCGCCGGCAACATCCGCGACGGCGCCGCAATCGCCTTCGCTCACGGCCTCAACGTTCACTTCGGCCTGATCGAGGCGAAATCCACCGTCGACGTTCTGATGGTTGCGCCCAAGGGCCCGGGCCACACCGTGCGCGGCGAATACGTCAAGGGCGGCGGCGTGCCGTGCCTGATCGCCGTTCACCAGGACGCGTCCGGCAACGCCCATGACCTCGGCCTCTCCTACGCCTGCGGCGTCGGCGGCGGCCGGTCGGGCATCATCGAAACCACCTTCCAGGAAGAGTGCGAAACCGACCTCTTCGGCGAACAGGCCGTTCTCTGCGGCGGTCTGGTTGAACTGATCCGCGCCGGTTTCGAAACGCTGGTCGAAGCCGGCTACGCTCCGGAAATGGCCTATTTCGAGTGCCTGCACGAAGTGAAGCTGATCGTCGACCTGATCTACGAAGGCGGCATCGCCAACATGAACTACTCCATCTCCAACACCGCAGAGTGGGGTGAATATGTCACCGGCCCGCGCATCGTGACCGCGGAAACCAAGGCGGAAATGAAGCGCGTCCTGAAGGACATCCAGACCGGCAAGTTCACCTCCGACTGGATGCAGGAATACCGCGCCGGCGCCGCCAAGTTCAAGGCAACCCGCCGCCTCAACGACGCCCATCAGATCGAGGAAGTCGGCGAAAAGCTGCGCGGCATGATGCCGTGGATCAAGTCCAACGCCCTGGTCGACAAGTCCAAAAACTAAGGGTCGTCCAACCGATCGCGCAAACGAAAGGCCGGGCAGCGTTGTCCGGTCTTTTTCTTGCTGGCAATGCAGGACCGCGGCCACGTCACGGCGTCCGGGGGCTGCTCGAGCCGGGATGCCTGCAATCGCCGCCCTTCGGTGAAACCTACTTCGCCAGCCGTTTCAGAGCGGCCTTCGCCAGAAGATTCCCCTTCTCCGCCGCAATCCGGTACAACGCCTTCGCCTGGTTCAGATCCAGGGCGACGATTTCGCCCTCCTCCAGGAGTACGGCCAGGTAGTAGGTGCCATCGTGGTCGTCCAGGGTGGCGGTTTCCTCGAGAAGGGCAAGGCCTTCCGTCCTGTTTTCCGGCATGCCCAGGCCGTGGATCATCATCCAGGCGGCATTCGCCTTTCCCGACAGATCGCCCCGCTCGCTGGCTTCCTTGAACAAGCGGTTGGCCTCGGTGTAATCACGCGGGACGCCCCATCCCTCCCGGTAAAGGATGCCGAGAGCGGAGAAGGCTCCGGCAAAATTGCCGTCAATCGCCGACCGGTAGTAGGAGACAGCCTTTTCATAGTCCCTTTCTACCGAAAGTCCGTTTTGATACATCCAGCCGACATTGTTCTGCGACATGGTGCTTCCCAGCTCGGCCGCTACGGAAAAATGCTCGAAGGCGAGGTCATAATCCACGGCGCCTCCCTTGCCGTCGTAGAAGTAGTTACCAAGCGCG